>NZ_JBEXCR010000033.1:0-159434 GCF_040605375.1 Nonomuraea sp. NPDC005650 | reverse complement strand
CCCCGCAACTCGGGACTGCGGAAACCCACTCAGCTCGCTATGCTGGCCGCCGCCAGTGAGTGCTCACCGTGTTGCGACGACCCCTCGAATACACCCGTGCTCGGGGGCCGTTCCGAAATCGTCGGGATCGCCGGGGTCAGCGTGGAGCGATCCACGTGGCGCGGGCGGCGGCCACCAGCGTGCCGTCCGCCTCGTAGATGGCGCTCTGCCCGAACATCTTGCGCCCGTCGCGGCCGGTCGGGCGGGCGACGACGGAGTAGCGGCCGCCAGGGGAGACCGGGCGGTGGATCTGCACGGCCAGGCGGCCGAGCAGGGCGCTCTCGCCCGGCCCGAAGTGGGCCCAGCCGGTGATGCAGTCGAGCACGGCGCCCACGATCGAGGCGGGCACGCCGTCCTCGCCCGTCACCGTGAACGGCACCCGCCAGCCGGCCGCCACCAGATCCGTGCCCTCCACCGGGCCAGGGAAGATGCGCAGGCCGTCACCGGGCTCGCGCAGCCCGCAGGCGAAGCACTCGGCGAACGGGTGGGCCTTCAGCCCCACGAACCCCGCCTCGGCGCGGGCCGCGTCGTTGAACGGCACGAACCCCGGGCCCTCCAGGTCCTCGGCCACGGGGATGGCCTCGACCAGGAGCTTGTCGCCGTCCGAGAGGGAGACGGAGTTGGCGACGTGCTCCAGGCGCAACTCGGTTTCCAAAGGTGTCGGCGCATGCAACGTGACCTCGACCGCTGATCGGCCCCCGTTCAGCGCCTCCGCCATGGTGCCCGCGATCCAGCCGCCGTTGGCGACTCCCGCCGGACCCCGGAAACGCTCGGGAACCGTCAGCACTGTCTGCAGGGCAGACGTCGTCATGCCACACCCTCCAATATCGCCACATACGGCGACAAGTCCAGAAATGTCAATAGGAGCAGGCCGATTTTACCGGACACCCGGTTTCACCAGATCTCGGGGGTCCTGAGGCTGATCGACACCACCACATAACGCCTCGAAGGGGCCCGAAACTTCCCACCCACCGACACGCTATGCGCCGCACATCGCCAGGATGTAACTCAGGGGTTAGAAGCAACGAAAATCGGCCCCACTCCAGGCTTGCCTGAAGTGAGGCCGATCAAGGCGTTGCCTTTACCTTATCCCGGGTTTCCCCCGCCCCGCGACCGATCCGCCGATCCGGAGTGCGCGCCCCGGGCCAACCTCGGAGAAGCTGTAAGCAACACGACAGAAGCGGGGGTGGGTCTGTGCACGGGCCGAGGTTACGGTTTCCGCCGGGGTCGCTGGTCATCCTGACCGGGCTGCCCGGCGCGGGGAAGACCACGCTGCTGCGGCGCCTGTACGGGCTGCACGGCGCGGAGAGCCTGCCCGTCACCAGCGGCACGGTCGTGGTGATCGACTCCTACCAGTCCAAGCGGCACTGGAACGGACGGCTCGGCTGGGTTCCCGGGCCGGTACGCCGCGCTGTGGTCTTCGTCACTCACCTGAGCCGCATCCGCCACGCCCTGCGCCTGGGCCACTCGGTCCTCGCGCACAACCGGGGGTGCGCGCCGTACGTGCTGCGGGGTTTCGCCTGGCTGGCCCGCAGGCACCGCGCGGACTTCCACCTGCTCCTGCTCGACGCGCCGCCGGAGGAGGCGCTGGCGGGGCAGGTGACCAGGGGCCGGGTGGTCGCGCCCAGGACGTTCGCGCGCCATCGGCGCAGGTGGGAGAGCCTGTTGACGAGGGTGAGGTCCGGCGACCCGGCGCCCGCCGCAGGGGCGTGCGTCATCGGCCGGGCCGAGGCCGGGCTGCTCCGGGAGATCGTGTTCGAGCGGACGCCGACGCCGACCCGATGAGATTTCCGCGCGGCGGATGTCGATATGGCCGCACCTCGTTCGTGCAAGAGGTGACGGAAAGGAAAAGTCACATGAAGCAGTACGTGCTCAGCATGCACCAGCCCGACGGAGCCCCGCCCCCGCCCGAGATCCTGGACCCGATCATGCGCGACATCGGCGCCGTCGAGCAGGAGATGCGCGACGCGGGCGCCTGGGTCTTCTCCGGCGCGCTCCAGCCACCCTCCCAGACCCGCGTGGTGCGGATGCGCGACGGCGAGCCGCTCACCACCGACGGCCCCTACGCGGAGGGCAAGGAGCACATCGGTGGTTTCACGATCATCCAGGCGCCGGACCTGGACGCGGCCCTGGAATGGGCCCGCAAGCTGGCCGCGGCGGTGGCCCTGCTGCCGATCGAGGTCCGCGAGTTTCAGGGGAGCGTCTAGAGCACCGGCAGGTAGCGGCCGAGCTCGAACTCGGTGACGTGCCGCCGGTATTCGCGCCACTCCGCGCGCTTGTTGCGCAGGAAGAAGTCGAAGACGTGCTCTCCGAGCGTCTCGGCCACCAGCTCGCTCTGCTCCATCACCGCGATCGCGTCGTTGAGGGAGCCGGGCAGCGGCTGGATGCCGAGGGCCCGCCGCTCGGCGCTGGTCAGCGTCCACACGTTGTCCTCGGCGGCGGCGGGCAGCTCGTAGCTCTCCTCGATGCCCTTCAGGCCCGCGGCCAGGATCAGCGCGAAGGCGAGGTACGGGTTGCACGCCGAGTCGAGCGACCTGAACTCGATCCGCGTCGAGCCGCCCTTGTGCGGCTTGTACATCGGCACCCGGACCAGCGCGGAGCGGTTGTTGTGGCCCCAGCACACGTAGGAGGGCGCCTCGCCGCCCTGCCCCGCGATGGCCTCGGCGCCGCCCCAGAGCCGCTTGTAGGAGTTGACCCACTGGTTGGTGATGGCCGTGATCTCGGCGGCGTGCTTGAGCAGCCCGGCGATGAACGAGCGGCCGATCTTGGACAGCCGGTATTCGGACCCGGCCTCGTAGAAGGCGTTCCTGTCGCCCTCGAACAGCGACATGTGGGTGTGCATGCCGGAGCCCGGGTGCTCGGTGAACGGCTTGGGCATGAAGGAGGCCCAGATGCCCTGCTCCAGGGCGACCTCCTTCATGACCAGGCGGAAGGTCATGATGTTGTCGGCCGTGGTCAGCGCGTCGGCGTAGCGCAGGTCGATCTCCTGCTGGCCGGGGGCGCCCTCGTGGTGGCTGAACTCCACCGAGATGCCCATCGACTCCAGCATCAGCACCGCCTGGCGCCGGAAGTCGTGGCCGGCGCTGTGCGGCGTGTGGTCGAAGTAGCCGCCGGAGTCGATCGGCTCGGGCCGCACGCCGGCCTCCGGGCGGTTCTTCAGCAGGAAGAACTCGATCTCCGGGTGGGTGTAGAAGGTGAAGCCCATGTCGGCGCACTTGGCGAGCGTGCGCTTGAGCACCCAGCGCGGGTCGGCGTGGGACGGCGAGCCGTCCGGCATCAGGATGTCGCAGAAGATCCGCCCCGCGCCCGGCGTCTCGCTGCGCCAGGGCAGGATCTGGAACGTGGCCGGGTCGGGCTTGGCGAGCATGTCCGACTCGTAGACACGCGCGAAACCCTCGATGGCCGAGCCGTCGAAACCTATGCCCTCGGCGAACGCGCCTTCGAGCTCGGCCGGCGCGATGGCCACTGACTTGAGGAAACCGAGCACGTCCGTGAACCACAGCCGGATGAACCGGATATCGCGTTCCTCGAGCGTGCGGAGCACGAACTCCTGCTGGCGGTCCACAGCGTCCCCTCATATCTGTCAGTACTGGTACAGCTACCAGCATGCCGTGCCCGTGTTTCGCACACGTTACGGGGGGCGCCGGTGCGAGCCTCGCTGACAAAGGCCCGCCCCGAGCTTACTGTGATCACGCAGTCAGTCTCGGGGGAGGCATTGGTGGCTATCGACCTGCTCAATCACAAGCTCGATCGGGCGTTCGACCACATCGACGCGAGCGGCAACGGCGTCGTCGAGCGGGAGGACCTGCTGGGTCTGGGCGCCCGCATCCTGGTGGGCTTCGGGGAGTCCCCCACCTCGGTCACCGGGTCCAGCCTCGTCGACGGCTTCGACGAGATCTGGTCGACCCTGTCGAAGGCGCTGGAGCGCGACGTCGACTTCGGCATCGCGCGCGCCGACTTCCGCGCCGGGATGGTGGCGGCGTTCGTCACGGGCGACCAGTACGACTCCGTGTTCAGGCCGGCGACGGTGGCCGTCGCCGAACTGTGCGACGGCGACGGCGACGGGGAGATCGGCCCCGGCGAGTTCCGCACGATGCTGAGCGCGTTCGGGGTCGCGTACGACGACGTGGACGCGGCCTTCGACCGCCTCGACCGCGAGGGCAGGGGCACGCTCACCGTGGACGAGCTGGTCCTGGCCGCCTCCGACTACTACCGCGGCGACGACCCCAACGCCGCGGGCAACTGGCTCTTCGGCCCGCTGTGAAGGCCGGCGTGAAGACAGCTGCGAAGACCGCCGCGAAGACCACGGTGAAGAACACTGTGAACAACACCACCACGAGCACCACGAGCACCACGGTGTTCGCCACGGTGCGTACCGCGCTGCGGTCGGCCCTGACCTCGGTGCTGCCGCTGCCGCGCAGGGGCGGCTCGGCCGCGACGGCGCTGCTGCCGCTCACCGAGCGGGTGCCCGCGATGGCGGCCCCGTGCAGGATGCACCCGGCCGTGTACGCGATCGAGGCCGCGGTCATCGACTGGGCCAGGAGGACCGGCCTGCGGGCGGCCCCAGGCGTGGGCTACCACCGGATGGCGGGCCGGGCGTTCGCCGAGTTCGACGCGGCCGCGGCGGCGCTGTTCGCGCAGTGGCTGACGTGGCTGTTCCACCTGGACGACGAGCTGGACGAGGGCTCGTGCCCGCTGGACATCTTCGACGGCATGCTCAGGGGCGCGGCCCGGCATCCGCTGGAGGCGGCGTTCGCGGACCTGTGGCGGGTGACGAGCGCGCGGATGAGCGACCGGTGGCGGGCCAGGTTCGCGGTCGGGCTGCGGCGCCAGCACGACGCGTGCCGCACCGAGGCCGACAACCGGGCGGCGGGCCGGATGCCGACGCTGGAGGAATACCCGGCGCTGCGCAGGGGCACCGTGGGGCCGTACCTCTATGACCTGGTCGAGCCGTGCCTGCGGGTCGAGGTGCCCGTGTGGGTGCACGAGTGCGAGCCGTGGCAGCAGCTGGTGAACGCGTGCAGCGACGTCACGGCCTGGTGCAACGACGTGGCCTCCCGGCCGAAGGAGCGCGGCGACGTGCACAACTTCGTGGTGCTCGCGATGCGCCAGCTCGGGCTCGGCGAGCGGGAGGCGACGGCCTGGGTGCTCGACCGGATCGCCGCACGCTGCCAGGACATGCACAAGGCCGCCCGGCGGCTGCCGCTGGAGGACCTGGAGCCGAAGGAGGCGAGAGACGTCAGCAAGGTCGCCTGCGCGTACCTGGCGGCGCCGCGCGCCCACCTCGACTGGCTGCTGGAGTCCAAGCGCTACGCGTGACCCGCCAGCGTGTCGCCCGTGGGGGTGCGGCGGTAGACGACCTGTTTGCCGACCCGCATCCCCACCGCGAGCCCGCCGTCGCTGAGCACGCCGAGGTGCTGGCTGACCGCGCCGGGCGTGAGTGTCATGCGCGCGGCCAGGGCCGAGGTCGTGGTGGGGTCGGCGAGGGCGAGCAGGATCTGCGCCCGGCTCCTGCCGATCAGGGCGGCGAGCGCGCCGGGCGCGGGCGGCGGGCCCTGCTCCCACAGCGTGCCGACGCCGAGCACGGGGTAGACCAGCATCGACTGGTACGGTGCCGTCATCACCGCCACGGCCGGCCCCCAGAACGCGCTGGGCACCAGCACCAGCCCGTCGCCGTGCAGGCCGCCCGCCTCGCACCACGGCCGGTCGATGAGCAGCCGCTCCCCCGTCCACACCACGGCCGGATCGAGCGCGGCGAACAGCTCGTGCGCCCCGCCCTGGGCCAGCTGCCGCGACCGGCGCAGCACGTCGCGCTCCAGCAGCCCGTACACGCGGGGCCAGTACTCCGCGAAGCACGCCTCCCAGTACGCCTCCAGCGTGGCGGCGACCCTGGCCACGCCCGCCTCGGGGTCGGCCGTGAACCGCTCGATCACGGCCCGGTCGGTCCCCTCGATCTTCGCCGCCTCCGCGCCGGCCTGCTCGGGATCGGCGCTCCTGACCCGGTCCAGCTCGGCGGCGAACTCCGGCATCGGCGTGTCGGGCGGCGGGGTGATGAAGTCGGCGATGTAGCCGTTCGGCGGCACGAGCGCGAACAGCTCGGCCAGGTCGAGCCCCGCCAGGCGGGGGCGCACGGCCTTGAGCCAGGGCAGGTGGATCGAGTGCCTGGACGGGCCCTGGAGGGTGCGCAGGCTGGCGACCAGCTCCCACATCGGCGAGAACGCGAACCGGATCCGGGCCACGTCCTCCGGCTTCAGCACCCATGTGACAGACATGGTTTTAGCCTGCACTAAATCGTTCGCCCCGGCAAACCGGGAACATCAGGCTTTGTTCCGTGTCGAGCACAACTCTTGAGCGAAGGTCATTTCTGCGGTCCCAGATCGGCGGGCTGCCCCGCCCGTTCTGGGCCCTTTGGGGCGGCACGGTGGTGAACCGCCTGGGCACCATGGTCATGCCCTTCACCGGCGTCTACCTGACGCAGAGCCGCGGCATGTCGGTGGCGGCGGCGGGCCTGGTGATGGGCGTGTTCGGGATCGGGTCGCTGCTGTCGCAGCTGGTCGCAGGGGTGCTCGCCGACCGGATCGGCCGCCGGGCCACGCTGTCGGGCGGGATGCTCGCCACTGCCGCGACCTTGCTGGCGCTCGGCTACAGCTCCTCGCTGCCGGCGATCGTGGCCTCGATGCTCGTGCTCGGCCTGGTGATGGACGTCTACCGGCCCGCGTCGAGCGCCCTCGTCGCGGACCTGGTCTCGCCCGAGGAGCGGCCGCGGGCGTACGGGCTGCTGTTCTGGGGGATCAACCTCGGGTTCGCGGTCGGCGTGACGGCCGGGGGCTGGCTGGCGAGCCTCGGGTTCCTCTGGCTGTTCTGGATCGACGCGCTGTCGAGCGTGGTCTTCGCCGTGCTGGTGTGGCGGGCCGTCCCCGAGACCAGGCCGGCGGCGCGCGAGTCCGCGGGCGGGTTCGGCGTGGTGCTGCGGGACCGGGTGATGATCGGGTTCACGCTGGTGATGCTGGGGAACGCGCTGGTCTACTCGCAGACGATCACCATGCTGCCGGTGGCGATGACGAAGGTCGTGGGGCTGTCGCCCGGGGAGTTCGGGCTGGCCATGGCCGTGAACGGGGTGCTGATCGTCCTCGTGCAGCCGCTGGTGTCGGCGTGGCTGGGGCGCCGGGACCCGGCCCGCATGTTCGCGCTGGGGCTGTCGGTGATGGCGCTCGGGTTCGCGATGACGGCGTTCGTGGAGACCACGCTCGGGCTGGCGGTCACGATCGTGGTGTGGACGGCGGGCGAGGTCATCACGGCTGGCATCCCTGGCACGGTCGTGGCCACGCTGGCGCCGGCCGAGCTGCGGGGACGGTACTCGGGGCTGTTCGGGTTCGCGTGGTCGCTGGCGGCGGTGCTGGCGCCGCTGATCGGCGGGCCGCTGCTGGAGATCGGCTCCCAGGCGCTGTGGTTCACGATCGGCGGGGTGGGGGTGCTGTCGGCGGCGGGCATGCTGCTGCTCGGACCCGCGATCAGACGCCGCTGACCGCCGTATTGGGAGAATTCGGCATATACCCAAGCACCGTCTCCCTCTAAAGTTACGGCTGACATGCTGACATTCACCGCGCTGGGACCGTTCCAGGCCTGGGCCGACGGCGCCCCTCTCGATCTCGGCGGCCAGCGGCAGCGGGCGGTGCTCGCGCGCCTGCTCGTCGCCGGCGGCCGCGCCGTGCCCGTGAACACCCTCATCGACGAGCTCTGGCCGGGCGCGCCGCCCGCGCAGGCCCTGTCCACCATCCAGGGGTACGTCTCCCGCCTGCGCCGCGCCCTCGAACCCGATCGCGCGCCCCGCGAGGAGGCCCGCGTGCTGGTCTCCGCGCCGCCCGGATACGCCCTGCGGGCCGGGACCGAGCAGGTGGACGCGTGGCGGTTCGAGGCCCTGGCGAAGTCGGAGGGCGACCCGGGCCGGGTGTGGGCGGCCATGGACACCGCGCTGGGGCTGTGGCGGGGGCCGGCGCTGGCCGAGTTCGGCGAGCTGAGCTGGGCCGCGACGGAGGCGGCCAGGCTGGAGGAGCTGCGGCTGATCGCCGTCGAGCGCCGGGCCGGGGCGGGTCTCGCGCTGGGCCGCGCGACGTCGCTGGCGGCCGACCTGGAGGCGCACGCGTCGGCGTACCCGCTGCGGGAGGAGGCGTGGCGGCTGCTCGCCACGGCGCTCTACGGGCTGGGGCGCCAGGGCGACGCGCTGGCGGCGCTGCGCAGGGCCCGCTCGGTGTGGCGGGACGAGCTGGGCCTCGACCTGTCGGCGGGCCTGCAGCGCCTGGAGGCCGACATGCTCGCCCAGCGCCTGGAGGATCCGCCGCCGCCTCCGGAGGCGGCGTCCACCGGCGTGCCGCTGCGGGTGCTGGTGGCCGACGACCAGGCGCTCGTACGCGCGGGCGTGCGGGCGATGCTGGACGCCGAGCCCGGGGTGACGATGGCCGGCGAGGCGGCCGACGGCGAGGAGGCGATCGCGCTCGTGGCCGAGACCCGCCCGGACGTGGTGCTGCTCGACATCCAGATGCCCCGCCTGGACGGCCTGGCCGCCGCCCGCCGGATCCTGTCCGAAAACCGGCCGCCCAAGGTGATCATGATGACCACGTTCGGCAGCGACGAGAACCTGTATGCGGCGTTACGGGCGGGTGTGAGCGGATTCATCTTGAAAACGTCGGCTCCCGAGCAGTTCCTGGCCGCGATCAGGGCCGCGTCCGCCGGGGACGCGCTCATCGACCCGACGATCACCACCCGGCTGATCGCGGCGTTCGCGGGACGCGTCGACCCGGACTCTCCCCCGGCGCTGGCCGGGCTCGCCGACTCCCAGCTCGACGTGCTGAAACTCGTCGCCCGCGGCCTGACGAACCGCCTGATCGGCCAGACGCTCTCCCTGCCGGAGGAGGAGGTGGCCATCGTGGTCAAGTCGCTCCTGGAGCATCTCGGGCTGTTCGACCGCGCACAGCTGGTTATGGCCGCGTATGAGTCAGGTTTTGTGACACCCGGGGAAAAGACTTACTTTTCGTCGCTTTGACGATAAAAATCCCGCCGTACTAGGCTTGGCGCGTGGCACAACTGCGTATCGCCCTGGCCCAGATGAACCCGACCGTCGGCGACCTTGACGGCAACGCCGAGCGGCTGGTCGCGTGGACCCGCGACGCCGCCGACCGCGGGGCTCACCTCGCCGTCTTCACCGAGATGTTCCTCACCGGCTACCCCGTGGAGGACCTGGTGCTGCGTACGTCCTTCGTGGACGCCAGCATCCGGACCTTGGAGGAGGTGGCGCGCAGGCTGGAGCGGGAGGGCCTGGGCGACCTGCCGGTGGTGGTCGGCTACGTCGACCGGGCCGGCCTGGCTCCCCGGGTCGGGCAGCCGAAGGGCGCCCCGCTGGACGCGGCCGCGCTGCTGCACAAGGGCGAGGTGGTGACCCGCACGGCCAAGCATCACCTGCCCAACTACGGCGTGTTCGACGAATACCGCTACTTCGTGCGCGGCGACCGGCTGCCGATCTTCCGCCTGCACGGGGTGGACGTGGCGATCGCGGTGTGCGAGGACCTCTGGCAGGAGGGCGGCCCCGTGGCCGTCGTCGGCCAGGCGGGCGCCGGGCTGCTGGTCGCGCCGAACGCCTCGCCGTACGAGAAGGAGAAGGACGACGTACGCCTGGAGCTGTGCGCGCGCCGGGCGCGCGAGGCGGGCTGCGCCCTCGTCTACGTCAACCAGGTCGGCGGCCAGGACGAGCTGGTCTTCGACGGCGACTCGATCGTGGTGGACGCCTCGGGCGAGCTGGTGGCGCGGGCCGGCCAGTTCCGGGAGGAGCTGCTGACCGTGGACCTGGAGCTGCCGACCTCGGACGCCGAGCCGGGCTCCTTCCCCTATGACGCGGGTGACGGCTCCACGATCACCGTCGAGCGCCTGGTGCTCTCCTCCGCCCCCGTGGAGCCGTACGAACCGGCGCCCCCGGCGGTCGCGGAGCACCTGGACCTGCACGGCGAGGTGTACGCGGCCCTGGTCCTGGCCGTGCGGGACTATGTGGCCAAGAACGGCTTCCAGTCGGTCATCCTGGGCCTGTCCGGCGGCATCGACTCGGCCCTGACCGCCACCATCGCCTCCGACGCCATCGGCCCCTCGCGCGTCAACGTGGTGCTCATGCCCTCCCGCTACTCCTCCGACCACTCCCTGGCCGACGCCGAGGAGCTGGTCCGCAGGCAGGGCGTCAACTCCCGGATCGCCCCGATCGCCGACATCGTCGACGCCTTCGAGAAGGAGATCGAGCTCTCGGGCCTGGCCGCCGAGAACCTCCAGGCGAGGGTGCGCGGCATGATCCTCATGGGCCTGTCGAACCAGCACGGCCACCTGGTGCTGACGACCGGCAACAAGAGCGAGCTGGCGACGGGCTATTCGACCCTGTACGGCGACTCGGCCGGCGGCTTCGCCCCCATCAAGGACGTTCCGAAGACGATGGTGTGGGACCTTTCGAGGTGGCGCAACGCCAATTCGCTGCCGCAATTCATGCTCGACGCCAAAACTCCCATTCCGGAAAACTCCATCACCAAGGAGCCGAGCGCCGAGCTCCGCCCCGACCAGCGCGACACCGATTCCCTGCCTCCTTACGAAATCCTCGACCGCCTGCTGGACGATTACGTGGAGAAGGACATGGGCTCGGCGGAGCTCATCGCGGCCGGCCACGATCCGGAGCTGGTCACGAGGATCATCAGGCTGGTCGACCTGGCCGAGTACAAGCGCCGCCAGTATCCGCCCGGCCCCAAGATCACCCCGAAGAACTTCGGCCGCGACCGCCGCCTCCCCATCACCAACAGATGGCGCGAAACCGCTGACTAAACGGCGATAACCGCATATCACAACAGGACGATCAACCCAGGAAATCGTCAACTCCGCGTCGCTAATATGGCCCGGCCGGCCCTTTGGGCCCCGGGCCTTATGAGCGGAAGAGGCGGGACATGACCTTGCTGATGATCGTGCTGGGGGTGGCGGTCGCCGGCTCGGTCGTGGCCATCGTGGCGCTGCTCGGCCCCGTCACCCGCCAGATGACCTCCGACGTCAAGAACCTTCCGCCGGACCAGCGGGCCGAGGCGGTGACCGCCACCCGGACGATGCTCATGCAGGTCGGCTCCCTCGTCACCGCCGCGCTGTCCCTGGCCGGTCTGGTCGGCACGTTCTACTTCAGCTCCCAGACCGTCTCGCTCGAGACCGAGAAGCAGCTCCAGGCCCGCTACGACAAGGCGCTGAAGGACCTCAGGTCCAGCGACTCCAGCGCCCGCGTCCAGGGCCTCTACGAGCTGGAGGACGTCGCCCACGACGCGCCGGCCTTCGCCTGGAAGGCGACCCTGAGCATCGCCGCGTACCTGCAGGACCGGGCCCGCGGGCAGGCGACCCCCCGTCCCCACCTGACCGTCGAGGCCGCCCTGACCGTGCTCGGCCGCCGCGACCACAGCTCCGACCGCGGCCCCGTGGCCACCGGCCCGGTGGCCGCCGACGGCGTCACGCTCCGCTCCGCCGACCTGTCCGGCGTGGACCTGCGCGGCATCGACTTCAAGGACGCCGTCCTGCCCCGGGCCCGCTTCACCGACGCGGACCTCCGCACCGCCGACTTCACCGGCGCGGACCTCCGCCAGGCCGACTTCACCGGCGCGAAACTGGACGGCGCCGTCTTCCGCGACGCCCAGACCGACGGCGCCGTGGGCCTCCCCCGCACCCCCGCCAAACCCCGCGCCTCCTAACCCTGTCCGGGCTTCAGCGGCGCTCCAAGCCCGTGAGGTCGCGTCAGCCCAGGATGACCGTGAGGTCGAACGTGCCCTGGTGGGGGACTCGGAGGGCGTGGAAGCGGCGGGCGCCGTCGCGGAAGTAGCGCACGCTGCCGGCCGCCACGGTCGCCTGCAGCGGGCCGCCCCAGCGGAAGCGGATCGTGGTGCGGCCCCGGCGCACGTCGAAGCCGTCGGCGGTGGCGGTGGTCGAGCCGCCGAACGCGGCCCGCGTGCCGTCGGTGAAGGTGAGGGCGTCCTCGGGCCGGAGGACGAGGGGGATCTGCTCGGTGGCCGCGGCGTTCGCCGTGACCGTACGCCGGATCGTCCGGCGGGTGACCAGGACGTCCGTGGTGACGTTCGCGTTGCCGTACCGGATGCCGAAGGCCGCGGGGGCCCGGCCGCCGGTCCACTCGCCGCCGCCGGGGGCGCCGCGGAAGTAGGTGGCGGGGAGGGGGCCGTTGGAGTCGGGCGCCTGGCCGGGGAAGACGGTGGACCAGCAGGCGTAGTTGTTGTCGTTGAGCCCGCAGATGATCGTGCCGGCCTCGGGATGCCACAGGAAGGTCAGGCCGGTGCGGGCGCGGGAGGCGCGGGCGCCGAAGTAGCCGCCCAGGTACAGGCCGGGCTTGCGGACGTACAGGAAGTCCTGGCCCCTGTCCCTGCGCAGTTCGACGAAGTCGTCCGAGCGCAGGTAGGGCAGATCCGCGATGGCGGCGGCCCGCTGCCGCCTGGTGGGGAAGCTCTCGTCGTACAGGCCGTGGGTGAGGATGCGCGGTGAGGTGTCCTGCTTGGCGAGCGGTGTCACCGGCTCGGTGGACGCGGACCAGGCGGCGCGGGCCTCGGCGAGGTCCTCGCGGGCGGTCATGAACGCCGACAGCAGCGGTACCTGGCGGGTGAAGGTCCAGTTGAGGGCGGTCCTGTCGGGGTCGGGCCTGACCTCGTCGTACCAGCGCGTGCTGGTGCGGGTGGAGGGCGCGACGTTGACCAGGTACCCGGCGCCGTCGGGCTCGCGCAGCAGGTTGTAGGACAGGAAGCCGGTGAACCTGCGGGCCATGCCCACCAGGTGCGGGTCCGAGCTCTGGTGGTAGGCGTCGGCCAGCTCGGGCAGCATGACCTCGAAGTTGTAGTTCATGTCGTGGCCGCCCTCCTCGTGGAAGAAGCCGGCGGTGCTCACTCCGGTCGCGGCGATCCTGGCGAACCCCTCGCTCAGGCTCGTGGCGAGCGCGGGGTCGGGGTCGAGCTTGAGCGCGAGCGACGCCCCGGCCAGGCCGGAGGCGGTCTGGTTGGCGTAGTTGAGCGGCTCCTGCCAGACGGTGCGGTTGGCGGGGTCGAGGAACCACGTCATCGCCGTCCGCAGGGCGGCGGCGAGCTGGGACTGCCGGGCGGGCAGCGCCCCGGTCGCGCGCAGGATCCGCAGCGTTTTGGCGAGGTAGCCGATGCCGAACCCGGTGGGGGCCAGGCCGTGCTCGTTGCGGTTGTACTCGGGGAAGGAGCCGTCGGCGTGCTGGAGCGACAGGTAGTGGCCGAGCGCCGCGTCGAGCGCGGCCAGCAGGCTCGCGTCCCCGGCGTACGGGTTCCAGGGGCGGGCGTTGGCGTGGAACCAGGCCAGCGTGAAGACGTGCTCCTGCACCCGGGCGTTGTACGGCGCCGACGGCGAACGCCACCAGCCGCCGGCGAAGAAACCGCTGTCGTCCATGTCGTTGACCATGGGCGCGAGGGTGGCCAGGTACGGCGCGAAGCGCTGCTCGTGGGGGGCGAACGACCTGCGGTCCAGACCGGGCAGCGGCGCCAGATCGGCGTAGGCGGCGCCGGGCGCGAGCACGGGGACGGCCGGGAGCAGGGCGGCGGCGCGCAGGAGGGTACGGCGGGAGAGCATGGTCAGCCTTTCAGACCGGTGTGCGCGAGCCCCTCGATGAACTGCCGCTGGGCCAGCACGAAGACGACCAGGATGGGCAGGGCGGTCATCGTGGCGGCCGAGAGCTGCACGTTCCACAGGGGCGAGCCGTAGGCGTCGACGAACTGGGTGAGCGCCTGCGGCAGGGTGAACTTCGACGGGGTCGACAGGAACACGATCGGTTCGAGGTAGAGGTTCCACGAGTGCAGGAACGTGAAGATGGCGACGGCGCCGAGCGCGGGCCTGGCCAGCGGCAGCGCCACCCGGCAGAAGGTGCCGAAGCGGCCGAGCCCGTCGACCCTGGCGGCCTCCTCCAGCTCGCCGGGCAGCGTGATGAAGAACTGCCGCATGATGAACGTCGCCAGCACGCTGGGCGCGCCCAGGATCGGCACCAGGATCAGCGGCCAGTGCGTGTCGGTCAGCCCCGCCGTGTGGAACATCTGGAACAGCGGGACGATCGTCACCTCGCTGGGGATCAGCAGGCCGACGAGCACGACCAGGAAGAGCACGTTCTGGCCGGGGAAGCGGACGCGGGCGAAGGCGTAGCCGGCCGTCGCGGCCACCGCCATCGTGCCGGCGGTCACCACCGCCGCGATGTAGAGGCTGTTGAGGTACTGCTGCCCGAACGGCTGCAGCTCGAAGACCCGGCCGTAGGTGGAGAAGTCGAACCGGGAGGGCACCAGCGCGGGCGGGAAGGCGAAGATGTCACTGATCGGCTTCACCGACGAGGTGACCATCCACCAGGTCGGGAACACGAACGGCACGCACATGACGCACAGCAGCGCGTACAGCGCGAGCTTGACCCTACGACTCATGGAAGACCCACTTCCGGCGCAGCCGCCACTGCAGCAGTGTCAGCGCCGCGACGATCAGGAACAGCAGGACCGACAGGGTGGCGCCGTAGCCGAGATGCCGGAACTGGAAGGCCTGCTGGTACAGGTAGTAGACGAGGACCGTGGTGGACATGCCGGGCCCGCCCTGGGTGAGCACGGCGATCTGGGCGAACACCTGCAGCGAGCCGACCACGGTGATGATCGAGGTGAGCAGGATCGTCGGGCTGATCTGCGGCACCGTGATGCGCAGGAATCGGGTCCAGGCGCCGGCGCCGTCGAGCTGCGCGGCCTCGTACAGCTGGCGGGGCACGCCCTGGAGCGCCGCCAGGAACAGGACCATGTTGAGCCCCACGTTCTTGACGACCTGGACCACGATGACCGACAGCAGGGCGGTGGTCTCGCCGCGCAGCCAGTTGGGCCCGTCGACGCCCGCCGCGCCGAGCAGGCCGTTGACGCCGCCGTCCTGCTGGAGCAGGAACTGCCAGACGATCGTCCAGGCGACCAGCGACACCAGCACCGGCGAGAAGAACAGCGTGCGGAAGAACGTGGTGCCGCGCAGCCGCTGGTCGAGCAGGATGGCCAGGGCGAGGGCGAGGGTGAGGTTGAGCACGACCAGCCCGGCCGAGAAGAGCGCGGTGCTGGTCAGCACCTGCCCCATCTTCGGGTCGGCGAGCAGCTTGGCGTAGTTCTCGCCGCCGACGTACTCGAACGTGCCCGCCAGCACGTTCCACTCCTGGAGGCTGTAGTAGACGACCAGGCCGAGCGGCAGCAGGACGAACAGCACGCTGCCCACGAGTTGCGGCGAGACCATCAGGTAGCCGACGAGGGCGTCGCGCCGGGGGACGGTCCAGAAGGGGCGGGGCCGGGTGGCGGCGCGTGCGGCCACCCGTCCGCCGAGGTCCGTGGCCGCCACGTCATCCGCCCAGCAGCGGCTGGATCTTCGCGCACACGCCGTCCAGCACCGCCTTGACGTCGGCGTCCGGCTTCCACAGCGGGTCGAGGGCGGCCCTGGCGGTCTGCGCGAGCTCGGCCTGGCCGGTGTGGCTGGGCTTGACCACGCCCTTCTCGATGCCGTCGATCACGACCTTCTGGAGCTGGTCGCCGTTCAGCATGGGGCTGGTCTTGGCCATGGTGTCGGCGGTCAGCAGGGAGCCGCGCGCCGGCGGGAAGTACGCGGCGAGCTTGGCGGAGTTGGCGGCGTTGGCGAAGTAGGCGAGGAAGTCGGTGGCCTGCTGGGCCCTCGGCGGCTTCTTCAGCACGCCGATCCCGGCCTGTCCGATGACCGCGTACTCGCCCTTCGGCCCGGCGGGCAGCGGCACCAGGTCCCACTTGAAGGTCGCGTCCTTCAGCATGGCGGCGCGGGAGATCTGGGCGACGGCCATCGCGGTGTCGCCGGAGAAGAAGTCGACGGCGGTGCCCGGCCCCGGCATGGACTTGTCGGTGAAGATCGCCTTGTGCACGAACGTCATGGCCTCGACCATCTCGGGCGCGTTGAACTGGCAGGTGGCGCCGTCGTCGCTCCACGCCTTGGCGCCCCAGCCCTGCCAGACGGTGGCGAGGTTGTCCCAGGCCTTGTAGTCGAAGTTGAGGATCGTCAGGCCGTTCTTGCCCTTGGCCGCGACGGCCTTGTTGATCTCGTTGGCGTGCTCCCAGTCCCACTGGCCGGCCTTCATCAGCTCGCGCGGCGACTTCTGGCCCGCGGCCTTGACCAGGTCGGTGTTGACGAAGACGCCGAAGGGCGAGGTGGAGAACGGGTAGGCGTACAGCTCTCCGTCGCGCTCCCACAGCCGGGTGGCGGCCGGGACCAGCTCGCCCACGTTCTCGATCTTGCTCTTGAGCGGGACGAGCGCGCCGGAGCCGACGAAGTCCGGGGCGGAGTTCTCCAGGATCCAGGCCAGGTCGGGGGCGTTGCCGCCGGCGATCTGCGTGGTCAGCGTGGTCGTGTAGTTCTCGAACGGGATGGGGTCGAAGGTGATCGCGCCGACCTGCGGGTGGGACTTGCGGTACTCGGCGGCGATCTCGTTGAACAGCTTCAGGTGGGCCTCGTTGGAGGTCCAGATCGACATGCGCAGCGGCTGCGGGCCCTGCGCGGCCTGCGTGGTGCCGCCGTCGCCGCAGGCGGTGGCCACGAGGAGGGCGGTCAGCGAAAGGGCCGCCAGCTTCCCGGATGCTTTCATGGGGGGTTTCTCCTTCTGACGTCGATGACGACTTCAGTAACCGGTGACGTCGGGCCAGCGCAGCTCCACGCCGTCGCGGCCGAGCCGGTGCTGGAAGTCGGCCAGGAGCCGGTCGTTCGCGCGCACGGCGTGCGGCGTGGTGGCGTGGTCCAGGCAGAAGGCGGCGAGCGCGCCGGCCGCCTCGCCGACGTTCCACTCCACCGGATGCAGGCGGTAGGCGCCGTTGGTGATGTGGGTGGTGCCGATGTTCTTGCCGGCGGGCAGCAGGTTGGTCATCCGCTGCGGGACCAGCGCCCCGAGGGGGATCTCGAACGGGGAGCAGGCGACGTCGATGTAGTTGTCGCCGCCGGTCGACGGGTGCAGGTCGATGCGGTACATGCCCACCCCCACCGAGTCGTGATAGGAGACGGCGCCCTTGTCGCCGCGTACCGCCACGGACAGGTCCTGTTCGGTGACGGTGGTCAGGGCCCGGATGCGCCGGGACTCGCGGATGTAGGGCGCCTGGGCGAGCCCGTCGGCGCCGCCGGTGACGTCGCCGCGCAGCCGCAGGCCCGGGTATCCGGTGCCGCCGTCGTGGCGGGGGGCCTCGGTCTGCAGCCAGTACAACACCGACAGGGACAGCTCGCGGGCGGCCGCCAGGTGCCGGTCGGCATCCGGCACGTCGATGACCGGCCCCTCCAGGTAGTCGATCATCGGCCAGTTGACGAGGGTGATGTCGCTGGCGTAGGCGCCCCGCGTGAAGTTGCGGCGCGCGGCGATCCTGCGGAAGGTCCACAGGTTGGCGTCGCCCGGGTTGACGCGCTGGTCGGCCTCGACGAGCTGGGGGTCGTCGTCGGGATTGGGCGTGAAGGAACGTTCCATGATCGCGAGGGTGCGCGGGTTCGGGCACCGCCACGACAGCAGCTTGTCGCCCCAGAAGGGCGGCTCGTACGCCCGCCAGAAGTCGTAGGAGGCGGGCCGGTCGATCGTGTGGTCGCCGTCGACGTGGTCGACCGCGAAGCAGACGGAGACGGCCTGCATGTTCAGCGGCTGCGCCTCGGCGGGCGCGCTCGGCTCGCCCGTCTCGGACTGTGACTCGAATCCGGTGACGTACTCGGTGCCAGTCAGGGGCAGCAGCTCGCCGGTCTCGGTCGCGTCCAGCACGTACGGCGCGCGCAACACGACCTGCTCGGCGTCGTCGTCGCGATGTGCCAGCCGTACCAAGGTGACGCGGTCGCCGTCCACCTCCGCGCCCACCGGCCGGTACGGCTGCAGCACCCGTAACCGGCCCGAGCCCCGGTAGGGGGCGAGCATCGCCTCGATCACCGCGACCGCGACCCTGGGCTCGTGGCACAGGCGGCTCACATGACCGGCTCCCGGGTTGAACTCCCGCTGCGCCCGCGCCCGCTCGGTGAGCGGGTAGTGGTCGCGGTAGTAGCGCCGGATGCCTTCGCGCAGGGCCCGGTAGCTCGCCGTGACGCCGAACCGCTCCACCCAGGAGGGCTCGTCGGGCGGTACGGCCTGGCTGGTGAGCTGGCCGCCGAGCCAGTCGTGTTCCTCCGTGAGGACCACCGTGCGACCGGCCCGCAGCAGGGCCAGTGCGGCGGCGACGCCGCCCAGCCCGCCGCCGACGATGGCCGCGTCTGCCGATATCTCAACCACGTGGGGGTCTCCTGTCACATTCCGGGTGCCGGAGCCAGCGTGCTGCCGGCGATCAGCTCGCAGGGGAGCAGTTCCTGTGGGCTCCCGCCGGTCTCCAGCACTTCGGCCAGCAGTTTTACGGCTCTGTGGCCCATCTCGCGCCTGGGGATGCGGAATCCCGTGAAGTCGGTGTCGGCCTGGACGGGCCGGGTGAACGCGCCCAGGGTCAGGATGGACAGGTCGCGGGGAATCTCCATGTCGCGCTCCCCTGCCGCTCTGGCCAGCGCGACGCAGTCGGCGTACTCCTCGACGAAGACCGCTGTCACCCCGGCCGCGACCAGGTCCTCCAGGGGCGCCTCGGGCGGGAGATGGCGGCCGTCGACACCGCCCGCCGCCATCCCCTCGTGGAACCCGCGAAGGCCGTCGGCGCCGCCCGCCGCCACCCCCTCGTGGAACCCGCGCAGGCGGTCGGCCCTGGACTCGCCGCCCGTGCCCGCCCCGACGTAGGCCAGACGCCGATGGCCGAGGGCCACCGCCCGCTCGACCAGCGTCCGGACCGCCGCCGGGTAGTCGGCCCCCACGTACGGCACCGGCCCGCCCGCGTCGTCGCGGCGGCCGACGGAGACGAACGGGATCCCCTCGGCCAGCAGCCGGGCCAGGTCCTCACGGTCGACCGTACGGCCGAGCAGCAGGCAGCCGTCGGCCAGCCGCACGCGGCTCTCCTCGTTGAAGATCTTCCGTCGCGCCCCCGAGACCGCCCTTGCGCTGGTGAACAGCAGCAGGTCGCAGCCGATCTCCTCGGCGCACTCCTCGATGCCGCCCAGGAACGGGTGGTAGAAGTCGGCGCTCTCGGTGGGGAAGACCGACTCGTAGGTGAACACGCCGAGGATGCGGTTGCGGCCCTCGGCGAGCCGCCGGGCGGCGGGATCGGCCACGTAGCCGGTCTCCTTGATCACCCGCAGGACCCTTTCGCGGGTCTCGGGGGCGATCCGCACTGCGGCGTCACCTCGCTTGTTCAGCACGAGGGACACCATCGTCTGGCTCACGCCGGCCATCTTGGCGATGTCCTGCTGTGTGAGACGTCGGCCGGGGCCAGTCACCGTCTGTGTGCTCCCATGATTCGTTAATGCGCATTAGCGACTTGGTAGGCCCCTATCTTTCGCATGGCGCCGTGTGCTGTCAAGAGGGGATTTTCCTCGATTAATTCGTATTAGCATCTTGACGCGGCATTCCACCGAGGGAGAGCGTGTGAGTCCTCACCGCGACGCAGCGTGAAGGAGAGGACGTGGACACTCCCCACCCATTGATCCGCCGGCGGACCCTGTTACTGGGCGCGGCCGCGGGCGTGGCCACCGGCCTGGGCCTCGGACCGACCGCGAACGCGGCATCGGGCCCGGCCGCGCGACTGGGCCTCGGACCAGCCGGGATGCCGACCTACCGGTATCTGCGCGACGCGCTCGCCCTGCCGCTCAGCCACAACCCGACGGGCGAGTTCATCTTCCCCTGCATCAGAGGGGTGTACGACAAGCTCAGCAATCCCCGGGCGCGCTACTACCTCTACTACGCCCCGCATGAGGACCCGGGCGGCATCTGCGTGGCCTTCGCCAACTCCCTGGCAGGCCCCTTCGACGACTACTCGGGCAACCCGATCATCGACAACCGCCTGCCGACCACCACGGTCTCACACGTGTCCTCACCCCACGTGACCTGGGACGCCGCCACCCGCCAGTTCTTCTGTTACTTCCACGGCGAGAACTTCACCACGCGCGTGGCCCGCTCCACCGACGGCGTCACCTTCACCGACGAGACCCCGATCCTCAGCACCCGCCTGGTGCCCGGCACCTCCGAGACCTCCTATGCGCGGGTCTTCGAGCATCAACTGCCCGGACGCGACAACAAGTACGTGATGATCTTCATGGGCCTGCGCAACGGCCGCCGCATCTTCTACGGCTGGTCGCCCAACGGCTGGGACGGCTGGCAGTTCAGCGCGACCCCGCTGGTGAACCCCGAGCCCGACGGCCTGACCGACATCTCCGGCCCGACCCTCGTCAAACGCAACGGAACAACCTACGTGGCCTACCACGGCAACGACGGCAGGATGCGGATCACCGAGGTCGGCAACGCGTTCGACAGGGAGACACACCTCGGCGTCTTCCACTCCCCCATTCCCTCGGACAACGGCAGAGTGGCGGCACCGTCGTTCGGCACCCAGGACGGGGTGGAGTACATGTTCTACGAGGCAGGGCCACGACTGAACGCCCGCATCTGCATCGCCCGAGCAGTCTGACCCCCGCTCGGCGGCAGGGCCGGGAGCCGACACGGCGATGATCGCGGACAGCAGGACCCGAGGGACTGCGGGTTTCCCGATCGGCCGTGCTCCCCCCGATGTCCACGGCCCCGGATCATTCCGTCTCCAACTCCCACCGCTTCGACCTACGCATACGGTCCTCCCACCCCACCCCACCCCACCACCGCCGTTCACCTCACCCGCCGACAGGTCGCCCGAGCATCGGCCGAGCAGCGGTACACAAGGACAGCCCACCGGCAGATCGCTCGGACATCGGCAGGGCAGCCGTACACAACAACAGCCCACCAGCAGGCCAGCCGCACGCCAGCCGGGCAACCGTACACAGCGACAGCCCACCGGCAGATCGACCAGACACCAGCCAGGCAGCCGTACACAACAACAGCCAGCAGATCAGTCTCCGCAGTCCCTCAGCGCAAGCGCCTGTGTTATTCGCTTCAGTAGGGTTCCGGCATGGCTCATACCGACCCGCCCCGCTCTCGGCCAACCGACTCCGCCTACACCCCGATGCTCTCAGCTGCCGAGGCAGAACGGATCCGCCAGTGGCATCAGCGCGCCTACGAGGCTGCCAAGACCGAGGCTGGCTCCGGCCAGACCTTCACCTACCTCGGCAGGACTCTCGTGGTTCCGCCCGAAGTGCAGCCGATCACCGGCATGTCGCATCTTCTGGGTGAGGTCGTGTTGAACGAGGTCCGTCCCGACGACCAGGTCCTCGACATGGGCACCGGTTGCGGTGTCAACGCCATCCTGGCCGCCTCGACAGCTAGCAGAGTTCTGGCCGTCGACATCAACCCGATTGCCGTCCAGACCGCTCGAGACAACGCCGAACGCAACAATGTGGCTGACCGGATGGAGACCCGCCACAGTGACGTGTTCAGCCACGTCGATGGCCGGTTCGATCTGATCATCTTCGACCCGCCGTTTCGATGGTTCGCCGCGCGTGACCTGTTCGAGGCCGCCACCACTGATGAGAACTACCGGGCTATGACGACGTTCTTTCGCAACGCCAGACGATACTTGACACCCAACGGACGCATGCTGAGCTTCTTCAGCACATCGGGTGACCTGGCCTACCTCAAGCAACTCATCGACGAAGAAGGATTCACCAGACAGACCATGGCCCACCAAGACCTCATCAAAGACGGCTGGAAAGTCGACTACTTCACCTTCCGCCTAACTCAAACTGCTGCGGCAGCCTGACCACGTCCTACCGCTTGACAAGGTGCAGAGAAGCACCTGGAACCACCGCAGCAGGTCGAAGACGTAGCTTCGAACAGTCAATGGACTCATGTCGCTCAAGGCCAGGTCCCGCAGGTAGACGCCGATCGGCCCGCTCTCAACACCATCGCCCCTGACGAGGAACGGCTGCAGGCTGTGTCGACCCGGCGATCACCTCACCCTCCGCAGGAAGCGGTATCCGTCACCCATCAACTCCTGCCACATACCTGTCACACACCCAGCATTCCCACTCAACGTGATCACTTCAGGACAATAGGCGAAGTCATCATGGGATACGCACAGACGGTAAGTGCAGGTCAATACGCCATCTTTCCGTCCTATCCGTCGCGGGACGATGACACCAAGCCCGCTTCGTAAGCGATGATGACGAGCTGAACGCGATCGCGCGCCTGCAGCTTGGTCAGCAACCTCGTCACGTACGCCTTGACCGTGGCAACGCTCAGAACCAGGTCGGCGGCGATCTCCGTATTGGACAGCCCACGCGCGATGAGGGTCAGCACCTCACGCTCCCGATCGGTGATGCCATTAAGGGGCCGCTGCCGTGGAGCGGGGTGAGGGCGAGCGGCGAACTCCTCGATCAGCCGACGGGTGACACTCGGCGCAATCAAGGCATCCCCGGCGGCGACCACCCGAATCGCCGCAAGAATGTCATCCAGCGCCATGTCCTTGACGAGAAACCCGGACGCGCCGGATCGCAACGCACCGTAGACGTAGTCGTCCTCGTCGAACGTCGTCAGGACGATGACGCGCGCATCGGCGGGACCGGCCGTGATCAAGCGGGTGGCCTCGATACCGTCCATGCCAGGCATACGAATGTCCATCATCACGACGTCGGGCCGCAGTTCCTCGGCAAGACGAACCGCCTCCGCACCCGTTCCCGCCTCGCCGACGAGCTCAAGATCCGGAGCGTCGGTGATGACCATCTGCAGGGCAGTACGGATCAGCGGCTGATCATCGGCCAGCATCACACGAACGCTCATCGCACCCGCGCCTGCATGGGTAGGCGAGCCACCACGCGAAAGCCGCCTTCCTCACATGGCCCGGCAGAGAAGACACCGTGCAGCAGAGCCACACGCTCACGCATCCCAACCAGCCCATACCCGACCCGCGCCTTACGCCCCCGCCCCCGGCCCCCACCAAGCCCAGTGCCACGCCCAGCCCCAGAGCCCCACCGATGGCTGAGGTTCGGCCCATCGAAGCCAAGGATCGGCCCGTCGGAGCCAAGGATCGGCCCGCTGGGACTGGGGCCTGACCCACTGGAACCGAGTCCCACCCCGCCAGAACCTAGATTCGCCCCGCCAGAACCGGGACCAGCATCACCGGAGCCAACACCCGGCCCACCAGCACCGGCACCGGCACGGGCACCACTGAAACCAACACCCATCCCACCAGCACCAGCACCGCCAGAGCCAACCCCCGACCCGCCAGAACCCAGGCCCGACCCGCTGGAACAGAGGCCCAACCCGCTAGAGCCAACGCGCGACCCGCTGGAACCAACATCCGACCCACAGGAACTGGGAAGCGACCCACTGGATCCGATGCCCGGCTCGCTGAGGCTAAGGCCGCAGCGGGGATCGCGGCCGGCAGCAGGGCTGGGGCCGAAAGCAGGGGACTCGGGAAGGCCCAGGTCGGGGTCGGGGGAAAGGTCGGGGAGAGGGCTTGGTGCGGGGTCGAGGACCTCGATGGCCAGCTCCTCGTCACCGAAGTCGATGGTCACCTGGCACGAGGGATGCCCGGCGTGGCGGGTGACGTTGGTGACGGCCTCCTGGACGATGCGGTACGCGGACATGTCGATCTCCGGAGGGATCGAACGTCGTACACCCAGCCAACGCACCTGGACCTGAACACCGGCGGCCGTCGTCGTCGCGGCCAGCCGCTCCAGGTCCGCCAGCCCGGCCGGCGCGAATCCCACATCGATCGGCACCATCGAAGGTGCAGGACCAGATTCGGGTTGGCCAAGGAACATAGCCGACGGCACCTGGCCAGATCCGGGTTGACCAAGGAACGCAGCCGACGGCACCTGGCCAGATCCGGGTTGGCCAAAGAACATAGCCGAGGGCGCCTGGCCCTCCTCCAGTGCCGTAGAGCCGCCGGGCGACGCACCCGGTCCCTTCTCAACCCGCACGCGCTGGCCGAGGCGTGCTTCGACCGGCGTCGGCCGAGTGGTCGGCGCATCCGGTCGTTGCCCGGTTGGTGCAGGCTGATCGGAGAGCGCCGACTGCCTATGGCCGACCCGTGCGGGGTGGTCGGACGAAGCGCTCTGACGTGGCCGGGCTGGCTCGGGGTGAGTAATGGGAGTCGTTTCTCGTGGGCGGGCCGGGTCGGGGTGGCGGAGGGCGCCCAGCATCCGGCGTAGGCCGGACAGTGTTTCCCGGCCGACCGTCTCGATCTCGCCCAGCGCTTCACGGGCGCGTACGGGCTGAGTGTCGATCACCCGTCGGGCGGCGCCGGCCTGCAGAGCGATGATGCCGATGCTGTGCGCGACCATGTCGTGGAGCTCACGGGCGATCCGGAGGCGTTCGCTGGTGATCGCCTGGGCGGTGGCCTGGGCGCGCAGGCTCTCGGCGTGGTCATGGGCCTGGTGCACCGAGCGGCCGACCAGCCAGGCGATGACGGCCATCATGGCCACGGCGAGCTCCGCCGAGGTCCCGACGACCCAGCCGAACAGCAGCCGTGTCCCTAAATAGCCCGCCAGCATGGTCAGCGACATGGCGATGGCCGCGATGCTCGTAGGGCGTGGGGCGGTGGCCGCGATGAAGTACAAGGCGGCGTCGACCGCCAGGAACTGGGCCAAGGGGATCTCCCCCACGCCCAGCGGAGCGCACGCCACGGCGGAGGCGGCCAGCAGCAAGGTCAAGGCCGGGAGTGGGCGGCGGTCCAGCATGATGCTGCCTGCCACGACCAGCGCGGTGGCCACCAGCAGGAGCGACAGGCCGTCCCAGTGGAAGAGCAACGCGCCCGGGCTGTGGGCGGGCTCTCCCTCGCCTGGCAGCCTGATGCGCATCAGGAACGTGAGCACCAGGCCCGCGCACCAGGCCAGCGCCGTCCAGACGCCGGACGGCACCCGCCTCAGTAGCGGGAGGGGTGGGGTGACCTGCATGGGCCGATGGTAACGGCGTGATGTTGGGCGGGGCATCGGACCACGGTCGTACATCTTGGGTCCACCCGGGGTCGGTGGAATGCGGTCATGGGTTCGATGTGGTGCTGGTGTCGGGTGCGGCAGCGTCGCCTGGGTGATCGAAGTCCATGTAGAAGTCCCAGGTAGCGGGGTGGCGACGCCAGCCGGTCAGGCCGCCGGAGCAGGGCAAGCCAGCCGAGCAGCGCAAACCACCCGAGCGGCGCGAACGACCCGAGCTGAACTAACTGCCCGAGTTGCACGGGCTGCACGGGCCGCCCAAGCAGCGCGAGCCGCCCAAGCAGCGCGAGCCGCCCAAGCAGCGCGAACCAGCCGAGCTGCACGAGCCGTCCGAGCAGCGCAAGTGCCCGGAGCTGGATCGATACCTGCGGCACGATCGAGCCCCGGAGCGGCGTCAGTGCCTGGAACGGGAGCAACGGCCGGAGCGGCATCCGCGCCCGAAACGGCAGCAGTACCCAAAGCAGCGTCGACGCCCAGAGCAGGAGCGGCGCACGAAAGGACGTCGACACACGGAGCGGTATCAGCGCCCGGAACGGGAGCAACGGCCGGAGCGGCATCGGCGCCCCGAACGGGGACGGTGCCCGGAATGACGTCAACGCCCGAAACGGGAGCGGTGGTCGGAGCGGGGCGCGTGGCCGTGCGGCGCGGGAACGGAGGCCATCAGCGGCGGCGGTGGGGTCGTGGGCGATGGTGTCGGGGCCAAGTGCAGTGGTGTGCGAGGACGCCGCAGTGGTTGACGAGGTGGGGTGGGAGGTGGCGGCGGCGGACTGAGGAGGAGGGAGCGCTTCGGGGGCGGAGTTGGTGGCGCTTTCTGGGTGGTGTCTTTGTCGCCATCGCTGTGGGCGTGCCGGTTTCGGGGGTGGCGTGGCCGGGGGCCGTGCCGGCGCCGGAGCCGCATCATCTTGCATCGCTGCGGAGTGCCGCTCCCGCTGCCCTGGCACGGCGGTATGCCGCGAGTCGTGAGGACATCCGGGCGGCTGAGCGGATGGCGGCCCGGCATGGGCATCTGTGGCGGGCTGCGATGTTGCGGAACATGGCGGATCCGTCGCGCCGGTTCCTCGCCTTCGATGGGCGTGACGGGGGCCGGGCGGTTGAGGTGTTCGGGGATCTGGCGGCGGCCGGAAGGATCGCCGTTCTGGTGCCCGGCTCCGACACCGACCTCGACAAGTACGGGCTCCTGCGCGGCGGCTCCATGAGGCTGCAGGAGGCGCTCGGGGAGCGGGCCGCCGTGGTCGCCTGGTTGGGGTACCGGACCCCGAGCACCGTCAGCCTGGCGGCGATGTCGGCCGGCTGGGCCGATGAGGGCGTCCCCGGGCTGCGGGCATTCGTACGAGAGCTCACCACCGCCAAGCCTGCCGCCGCGATCTCGCTGCTGTGCCACTCGTACGGCTCCGTGGTGTGCGCGCGGGCCGCGTCCGGGCTGGACGTCGACAACATCGTCCTGTACGGGAGCCCTGGCGTGCTCGCCCCCAACGTCGCCGCCCTGCGGACCAGGGCCATCGTCTGGGCCGGTCGGAGCGGCAGGGACTGGGTTGCGCGCATCCCCAGCACGCGGCTGCGTCTGCCCTTCCTCACTGCCGGGTTCGGCACCGACCCAGTGTCCCCGCGGTTCGGCGCCCATGTCTTCGCGGCGGGCGGCGGTGGGCACAGCGACTATCTCAGGTCCGGTTCGCCGGCGTTGGAGAACATCGCCAGGATCGTCACCGGGCAGGCCGTCCGCGAGGCGGACCACGATGCGTGAACCCGCCCGCATGGACGCGCCTGTCCGAACCGGGTTGCGTCGCATCCTCGCACCGCTGCGCGACCTCGTACGGTGGATTGTCCACGTCATCGCACCCAGGCGGCGCCGCACCGTCGGACCGCCGCGCGACCTCGTGCGGAGGGCCGGCCGCGCCACCACCAGCGGGAAGCGCCGCGCCATCGCACCACTGCGCGACCTCGCGCTGCGGGCCGATCGGGCCGGCGCCGGCGTGCCCGTACGAAGCCGCGTCCTTGCACGGCGGGCCGACCGGGCCACCCTGCCCGAACGGAGCCGCGTCCCTGTACGGCGGGTCGGTCGCACCATCACCGCCGGACGAAGCCGCGTCCCCGTACGGCGGGTCGGTCGCACCACCGCCGCCGGACGAAGCCACGTCCCCGTACGGCGAGCCGGCCACACCGCCACCGCCGCGCGGCGGCGCACTCCCATATGGCGAGCCGGCCGCGCCGCCGCCGGCGGACGGCGGCGCGCTTTCGTGCGGAGGGCTCGTCGCGTCGGCACCGCCGGGAGGCGTCGTGTTCTGGCAGCGCTGCGGGACCTTGTACGGCGGGTCGAGCGTGACACCCCGCCCGATCGCGACCGCGCCATCGACGCCCTCCGGGCCCTGGCCATCGGTGGGGTCGTGTTCGGGCACTGGCTGGTGACGGCGCTGGTGCTCGACAGCGGCGCGGTCCGGGTGGCCAGCCCGCTGCGGTACCTCCCGCAGTTGGCACCGGCGACCTGGCTGTTCCAGACACTGGCGGTGTTCTTCCTCGTGGGCGGGTACGCGGCGGCGAGGAGCCGGCGGACGTCGGACATGACGTACCGGCAGTGGCTGGGCGCTCGGATGGCGCGCTTGTTCCGGCCGGTCGCGGTCGTGCTGGCGGTGTGGAGCGTGACGACGGCCGGGATGCTGGCCGCCGGAGCCGACACCGTGACCGTGGGCGTGCTGGTCAAGCTGGTGCTGTCGCCCATGTGGTTCCTGCTGGTGTTCGCGGTGCTGACGGCGGCGACCCCGCTGGTGGCGCGGTTGCATCCGCTGTGGCCGCTCGCGCTCGTCGCGGCGGTCGATCTGGTCCGGTACGGCCTGGGTGGGCTCCCCTGGTCCGGCTTGGTGAACGTCCTGGCCGGATGGTCGACGCCGGACGGCCCGGACGGGTCCTCATGGCTCGGCCCTGTGAATGTCGTGGCCGAATGGCTCGGGTCCTGGCGGCTCGGCTACGTGAACGTCCTGGCCGGGTGGCTGGTGCCGTACTGCTTGGGGGCGGCCTGGGCGCGGGGCGCGTTGCGGAGCCGTACCGCCGGGTGGGTGTTGCTGGTCGGCGGGACGGCGGGAGCGGTGGGGCTGGTGCTCGGGGCCGGTTATCCGGCCGCCATGGTGGGCGTGCCCGGCGCCGCCGTCTCCAACCTCGACCCGCCCACCCTCGCGGCCGTCTCCTTCGGGCTGGCCCAGTGCGGGGCGGCCCTGCTGCTGCTCGGCCCGCTGCGCAGAGCGCTGCGGCGGCCGGTCGTGTGGGCGGCGGTGGCGCTGGTGAACCTGTCCGCGATGACGGTCTTCCTGTGGCACCAGAGCGCGATGATCCTGGTCACGGCCGTCGGGCTGCTGGCGGGCGGAGCCCTGCCCGGCCTGCACACGGTGCCCGACGGGCCGGAGTGGGTGCTGGCCAGGCTGGGCTGGCTGCCGGTGTTCGGGGTGGCGCTGGCGGTGTGCTGGGCCGCGTTCCGCGCTCCTGAACGGGCGAGATCCGGGAGGAAGCCCGTGCTGGGCCGCGTTCCGTGCTCCCCGAGCGGGCGCGATCCGGGAGGAAACGGCTGGCGAACGCGTAACCCATAGGTTACGCTTTTGCCGTGGACGAGGTGGCAGGGGCGATCGCGGACCCGGTTCGGCGGCGGATCCTGGTGATGCTCAAGGACGGACGGCTGTCCGCCGGAGAGGTCGCCGAGCGGTTCGCCATCAGCCGGCCCGCCGTGAGCCGGCACCTGAGGGTGCTCCGGCAGAGCGGGCTGGTTCACGCGGAGCTGATCGGCCGGCAGCGCTTCTACACGCTCGACCCCGAGCCGTTCGGCGAGCTCATCGCCTGGCTCGCCCAGTTCGAACGGCCCTCCGGGTGGGAGCATCGCCTGGACGCGCTGGAGACCGAGGTCTACCGGACGCGCCGCGAGCGCGGCCCGGGCACGAGGACCGGGAACAGAGAGGAAAAGACGGCATGACCCGCATCCCCACCGGCCGGCTGTTCAGGACGAGCGAGGGCAGCGACCTCGTTCTCAGCCGGACGTTCCGCGCGCCCTCAGAGGACGTGTGGGCCAGCATCACCGAGCCCGACCGCACCGCCCGCTGGTTCGGCCCCTGGGAGGGGCACGGCGCGCCCGGTCAGACGATCAAGGTGCGGATGGTGTTCGAGGAGCAGTCCCCCTGGTACGAGCTGCGCATCGAGGCCTGCGAACCGCCGAGGCGGCTGGCCGTGTCCTCCCTCGACGAGTCCGGCGCCTGGCGCGTCGAGCTGCTGCTGGAGGAGCGCGACGGCACGACGGAGCTGCGGTTCGTCCACCATCTCGACAGCGAGGACATGATCGGCGAGGTCGGGCCCGGCTGGGAGTACTATCTCGACATGCTCGTGGCCTCCCGCGACGGCTCCCCGACACCGGACTTCGACGACTACTACCCGTCGATGCGTCCGCACTTCCTCGGGCTGTCGCAGCAGGGCTGAGGGATTGTCGGTGGCGGCTGGCAGAGTGGGCGCGTGCCTCAACCGCTGAAGGACATGATCAACGCCGGCTCCGTCTCCGTGCTGGCCGACGGGCTGGCCGGCGCATGGGCGCCGTTCCCACGAGCCGCCTTCGTCGCGCGCGCCCTGACCGGGCTCGACGGGCTGGAGCTCAAGGACCGCGTCCGGCATGTCGCCGCGGCCCTGCACGACGCGCTGCCGCTCCCCTACCCGCAGGCCGCCGAGGTCGTCCGCGAGTGCGCCTCGCGGGTCACGCTGGACATGTGGAGCGGCTGGCCGGCCACCGATCACACGGCCGCCCAGGGGCTCGACCACCTGGAGGCGGGGATGGGCACGCTGGCCGTGCTCACCCCGTACGCCACGGGCGAGTTCGCCGTGCGGCCCTATCTGGAGCACCACCGCGACGACGCACTCAAGATCATGTACGGCTGGGCGGAGTCCCCCGACGAGCATCTGCGCCGGCTGGCCTCGGAGGGGTCGCGACCGCGGCTGCCGTGGGGCGCCCGGGTGCGCTGGCTGATGGCGCCCGGGCCGACCCTGCCGCTGCTCGACCGGCTGCGCGACGACCCGAGCGAATACGTCCGCCGTTCGGTCGCCAACCACGTCAACGACCTGGCCAAGGACCACCCGGAGGCGGCGCTGGAGCTGCTGGCCCGATGGCGTTCCGACGGCGGCTCGCATGTGGAGAAGGTGCTGCGCCACGCGGTGCGCGGGCTGCTGCGCTCCGGCCACCCCGAGGCGCTGGCGCTGGTGGGCGCCACCCCGGGCAGCGGCGCGGTCGACGCGCTGGCCCTGGAGTCCGACACGGTGGCCGTCGGCGGGAAGCTGGCCTTCGCCGTCACGGTCACGGCGGGCGCGCCGGGGCCGGTGCTGCTCAAGTACGCGATCCGGCGGGCGGGCTCGCGCAGGGTGTTCCACCTGGGTCAGCGGGAGGCGGCGGGGCCGGGCACGACGTTCACCGTGCGCAAGAGCCATTCCTTCCGCCCGGTCACCACCCGCGACGAGCCGCCGGGCGCCAGGGAGCTCGACGTGATCGTCAACGGCAGGGTGGCCGCGAGCGCCGCGTTCACGCTGGTGGGATCATGACCGTCGCGTTCACCCTGGTTGGGGCCATGACCGTCGCGTTCACGCTGGTGGGGCCATGACCGCCGACCTGCTCGCCGTCGAGCTGGGCGTCATCTGGCGCCTCGACGCCCGGGGCCGCCTGCCGGGGCCGGAGGAGGTGGTGATCGGCGTGGCGGCCGACGGCCTGACCGCCGCGGTCTCCGCCGACGTGCCCGACCCGCTCGCCGCGCGCCTCCTCGACCTCGTCTCCCAAGGCGCCCCGCCGCCCCCGGGCGAGCCGCCGGACGTCCTGGCGCGGTGCGACGCCCTGCTGGGCGGCGGGCGGGCGGTGTCCGGAGGGCCGTGCTATCTGGTGCGGCCCCCGCTCCGGTTCGAGGTGCCGGCCGAGGTCCTCAGGTCGGACGATCCGTCGCACGCCGCACGCGTACGCCCGCTGCGGCCCGCGAGCTGGGAGCCCGAGGAGTGGGACGAGCTCGTCGCCGGCGGCGCGGGCGCGCCCTGGGCGATGATCGTCGAGGACGGGCAGGTGGCCGCGATCTGCCACAGCGCCCGGCTGACCTCCGAGGGAGCCGAGGCCGGCACCTGGACGTCACCCGCCTTCCGGGGCCGCGGATACGCGGCGGCGACCACCGCCGCCTGGGCCGGCCTGCTGCCGGGGCTCCGCCTGTTCTACAGCACGAGTGCCGACAACCACTCCTCCCAGCGGGTGGCCGGGCGGCTGGGGCTCCACGCCATCGGCCGGCTCTGGAAGCTCACGCCCGCGGGTCACGTGCCGGTGCCGCCGTAGAGGACCTCCCGTTCCCACTGTTCGCGGGGCTGGGTGTGCAGGCGCCAGTAGTGCTCGGCGATGTCGTCAGGGTCGAAGGCCGTGCCGGGCGCGACCGGTCCGGCCACGGTGACGCTGGCCACGTGCACCCCCGAGGGCCCATATTCCTGGTCGAGCAGCGCCGCCAGCGTCCGCACGCCCGCCTTGCCGAGCGAGAGGCTGACGTATCGGGCCTTGGGCTCGGGCATCCCCCCGGTGATGAGGAACGATCCGCTGCCGCGCCGGGCCATCGCGGGCGCCACGTGCGCGGCCGCGATGAGCGCCCCCACCACGTTCACGGCCCAGGCGTCCAGCTGGGCCCGCACGGTCGCCTCGTCCGGCGTGTCCGGCCGAATGAGGGCGGCGTTGTAGACGACGGCGTCCGGCGTGCCCAGCTCGGCGGCGGCCGCGTCGAGGGCCGCCTTGAGCTGGGCCTCGTCGGTGCTGTCCGCCTTGTACGCGAGCGCCCCGTCCAGATCGAATGTCGTGCCGCCACGCGAGACGACCGCGACCCGCAGCCCCTCCCTCGCGAACCGCCGGGCCACGGACCGGCCGATCCCCGGCCCCGCTCCGATGATCACGGCTCCAGGCATCATCGGCTCCTCTCCGTTGTTGTTGTCGGAAGCTTGTGATCGGAAGCTAAGGCGTCACATCGATGTGAAGGTCAAGGAGCATATGAGGATCGGAGACCTGGCCCGCCGCACCGGGGTGAGCAGGCGGCTGCTGCGCTACTACGAGGAGCAGGGGCTGCTGCGACCGGTGCGGCTGCCCAACGGCTACCGCGAGTACGGCGAGCCCGACGTGGCCTCGGTGCGCCACATCCGTACGATGCTCGCCGCCGGGCTCCCGACGACCGTCATCGCCCTCCTGCTGCCCTGCGTCCACGACGACGGCGACCGGATGGTGCCGACGGCGTGCCCGGGCATGCTGAGCAACCTGCGGAAGGAGCGCGAGCGCATCGCCGAGACGATCGAGCGGCTCCAGGCGTCCCAGCACGCCCTCGACACCCTGCTCGCCACCGTCCGGCCGGGCGCCTAGCGCGGGCCCAGGTCGGTACGCGCCTCGCCCGTGTCCGGGTCGTACGGATACGAGACGTGCTGGTGGATCATCACCCACGAGCCGTTCCGCCGCTCGAACACCCGCGTCCCCCGCGACCACGTCTCGGCGGCACCGCCTGCGCGGACCCGGTTCAGCCCCCACGCGACCGCGAGGTCCTCCCTGGCCAGGACCTTCAGGTCAGGCATGTCGAAACGGACGTCGGGCCCCTCGTCGAGGCCGCGCGCGCAGACCTGCCGCACTGCCTCGACGCCCACGTACGCGAGCGGCGCCTCGTGCTCGTACGAGACGACGTCGTCGGCGATGGCGGCCATCATGCCGTCGAGGTCCTTGGCCGCGGTGCCCTCGTACCACCGCTCGTGCACCCGCCGCACCTCCCGCGCGGCCGCCCCGTCGTCGGCGGTCGGGAACGAGTGGTGCTCGTGCGCGACGACCCACCGGCCGCCCTCCTTGCGCAGGCCGAGCGTCAGCCGCAACAGCCGGCCGTCGTCGGCGGGCATGCCGCAGCGCAGCAGCGCGTACGCGAAGGCGACGTCGTCACCGGCGACGACGTCCAGCGACTCGATCTCGAACGCCGCCCCCTGCGCCTGCCACTCGAAGAACGGCGGCCAGGCCTTCTCGTACGCCTCGATGCCGCGGACGTCCTGCGGCACGTCGAACATCACGATGTCCGCGGCGTGGTCCGCGAGCACCGTGTCCAGCTCGCCGCGGTGCACCGCCTCGGCCCAGCGCAGGATCAGGTCGCGGATCTGGTCTTCGTTCGTGGACATGGGCGGGGTCCTTCCGGGTCGACGTCTTCGTTCCGGACGTACAACCCGGGCGGATCCCGAAACTCATCGCACCTCCGCCGGAAGCCCGAAATCGGCGAACCCGGCCTCCAGGAACGCCACCACCTCCGCCACCCGGCCATCCCGCACCACCAGCAGGTCCAGCCCCGCCGGCAGGTAGGCCGCCCGCTTGTCGTCCCACATGTACGTGCCGAACGCGAGCTGCCCGTTGGCCCGCGCGGGCAGGAACCGCCAGCGATGCTTGAGCGGCCCGCCGAGCAGGAACCCCCGGATCCCGTCGTGCCCCTCGAACCAGGCGGCCAGCGGCGGCATCGAGTACTTCGCGTCCTCCGCCAGCATGGCCACGATCGCGTCCACGTCACCGGCCTCCCAGGCGGCCGCGTACCGGCGGGCCAGCTCGCGGCTCCCCGCCTCGCCCAGCTCGTCGAGGGTCTGCCGCTGGGTGCTCGGGGGGAGCAGTCCGGCGAGGTTCGCCCTGGCCCGCTGGAGGGCGCTGTTGACCGCCGCGACCGTGGTGTCCAGCAGGTCGGCGACCTCGCGGGCGGCGTACCCGAGGACGTCGCGCAATAGCAGCACGGCCCGCTGCACGGCCGACAGGTGCTGCAGCGCCGCCACGAACGCCAGCTCCACGCTCTCCCGCGCCACCACCCGCGCCTCGGGCCCCAGCTCCGCCGTCCACCCCATCAGATCGTCCGGGTACGGCTCCAGCCAGGCCACCTCGCCACCGGCCGGGTCGAGGTCGGCGGGCAGCTCGCGGCGGCCCCGGCGTCCGATGAGGGTCAGCGACCTGTTCGTCGCGATTTTGTACAGCCACGGTCTGATCGACCCGCGGTCCTCGAACCGCGCCAGGTTCCGCCACGCCCGGTCCAGCGTGTCCTGCACGGCGTCCTCGGCGTCGTGAACGGAGCCCAGCATCCGGTAGCAGTGGGCCCGCAGCTCGTCCCGCAACGGCCCGACCAGCCGCCCGAACGCCACATCGTCCCCGCCCCGCGCCGCGGCCAGCAGCTCCGCCGCCGTCGCCTCGTCCGCCATCACCTGTCCCCCTCCCGATGCGCCCAAGCTACAGCGCGCCCGGATCGCCGTACTCTGCCACGATTGGGGCGAGATGACGACTCACTGCGCCCCCGTTGACGGTCGCGGCCCCGGCGCTGGGCCGGTGCAGCCCCAGGATGACGCGCATGGTGGTGGACTTGCCGGCGCCGTCGGGGCCGAGGGACCCCGTCACCCGGCCCGGCCGCACTGTGAAGGGCGGAAGATCCCGTACGGCGGTGACGCCGCCGTATCGCTTGGTGAGCTCCCGTACCTCGATCATGCCTTCGACGCTGGAAGAGGGCCCTGCGGCGGACGACCGACCAGAGGCTGAACCTCGCCGCCCCGGACCTCCGCCTAAAGCAGCAGCGTCAGGCCGCCGATCGTGTAGCAGACCATGAGCACGAACAGCGGGATCTGGCCCGCGACCGCGCGGCCGGGCGGCAGGAGGCGCACCGAGCGGTCGTGGGCCGCCACCACGCCCACCACGTGGCCGATCACGATGGCCAGCACCTGGACGGTGGCGATCGCCGCGGGTTCGACGGCGTTCGGGTCGGGCTCGGCGGCCACGCCCACGGCCAGGAGGATGCCGTGCCGGCCCTCGATGACCAGGAGGGAGAAGTAGTGGGCGATGAGGTAGCCGGTGGCGATCGGCACCAGCGAGTGGGCGAAGCGGGCGGTCAGCCCTGCGGTGCCGCCGATCAGTCCCGCCGCGCCGAGGCAGGCGGCGTACAGGAGGGCCACGCCGGCGACGGCCGCGAGCAGGCCGAGCGTGCCCAGCCCGGTGCGGCCGAGCGGGCCTGACTGGAGGGCGTTCACCCAGGCGGGGGTGCCGGAGAAGCCGTCGTACGCGGTGCCGCCGAGCAGGACGCAGACGGTGGCGACCAGGCCGGGGGCGGGCCGGATGGCGTCGAGGCCGTCGAAGGGATTGCGTAGGACGCGCTCGCCGTTCGCCCGCCGGCCGAGGGGTGACAGGTGGCCGATCAGCGTCGAGTACACCTCGAACGGGTCGCCGCGTTCCAGCCAGGCGTGGCCGTACGCGAGGGTGCCCGCGAGCTGTGCGGCCGCGTACAGGACGCAGAACGTCAGCAGGGTGAGCGGGGCCGCGGGCTCGGGGGCGACCAGCTCCGTCCAGGTGAACGCGAGCAGGCCCGCGGCGGCGGGCCAGTAGCCGAGCCCCGGCGGGAGCGGCCGCCGGGGCCGGTCGGGCAGCAGCCGGAACGGGCTCAGCGCCCGCCACACCGGGCCGAGCAGCAGCGAGGCCGGGACCAGACCCACCCAGAAGAGCACATACACCAGGTACGGGCCCGCGTTCCCGTCGGCGGGGCCGGCCGCGAGCCAGCCGATCGTGTAGCCGGCGGCGAGCAGGGTCAGGACGCGGGCCGGACGGCCGGGCAGGCGCAGCGGGATCAGCAGGCCCGCCCGGTCGCCGCGGAAGCGGGAGTCCGCCCAGAGCAGCCCGAGCGCCAGGAACGAGACGACGAGCGCCGCGAAAGCGCCCGCGTAGGCGTAGAAGAGCGGGATCGGCAGGTCGCCGCGCGTGCCGATCCCGTGCGCGAGGACCCCCGCCGTCACCGGACCGCCAGTTGCGTCAGGACCAGCTTGCTCTTGTGGGTCTCCACCTCGAACACCCCGGTCAGGCCGGCCGTGAAGCGCACGGTCGCGGGCACCCCCGGCCGCAGCTCGGCCTCGATGTCGTAGCCGTGCACGTGCAGCTCGTCGGCCACGTCGCTGGTGACCGTGATGCTGACCCGCTGCCCCTTGGCCACCTCCAGCCAGCCCGGCGGCGGGCTCACCTGGCCGCGGGCGACGGTGATCCGGGCGTCCGCCTGCCCGCTCGGCGCCCGCGTGGCCACCTCGTGGCTGTTGCCCGGATCGTGGTGGGTCCGCGACAGCGGCCCGCACCCCGTGACGAGCCAGCACGCCAGCGCGCACCCCGCCACCCGGACGCTCACGCGGGCACCCCGGCCCCGGCCGGGCACGTTCACGCGGGCACCCCGGCCTCGGCCGGCTGCTCCTCCGCGGTGCGCCCGCGCCGCGGAGCCAGCACCACGACCGCGCAGAGCACCCAGATCCCGGTCAGCAACCCCCGGATCCACCCCGGCCCCAGCGGAATGGCCGGGATCAGGTACACCAGCCGGTCGAAGGCGTCGGCGCAGGCCAGCGCCCCCACGACGATCGTGAGCAGGCCGAACGCCGGCCGCCTCGCCCGCAAGGCGGCCCCCAGGCAGAGCCACCACGTCCCCATGAGCAGCAGCGCGACCCCGGCCTGCGACATGTTGTCCACGGCCGCCGCCACCACGTCCAGTACGAGCCCGGCGGCCCCCGCGACGCTCCCGGCCAGGATCAGCCGGTGCCTGCGCCGCACGACGGCCGTCACCGCGGGCACCACGCCGTTCCCCGACGGGTCGCCGTCGCCCTCGTGCCGGCGCGCGCCCCGCCGCGAACGCCACCAGAACAGCCCCAGCAGCAGTCCCAGCACCGCCGAGCCGCCGAGGGCGAGCTGCGCCTCCACCTTGCCGAGCCCCGACGCGCCGAACCAGTCGCACCCGGCCGGCAGGCGGGCCTGCGAGGCGCTGAAGTCCGCGCACAGATACAGCTTGATCAGCTTCACGGGCTCGGCCACCAGGCGGTTCGCCCCGCCCGACAGCGCGGGCGCCGCCTCGGCGCAGACCGGCAGGACGGCGGGCGAGGACGCGCCCGTGTCCCCCTGCCAGCAGTTGCCGGTGCCCTGCCCGTCCCACCACACGTCCAGCCCGTTCGGCCGCCGCTCGCCCGTCGGGCTCACGCCGAACACGTTGCCCTCGTAGCGGTTGTAGTCGGAGGTGTCGGCCTGCTTGGCCAGGTCGTTCTCGCCCCTGATGAACGCGGGCACCCCGAACAGCTGGAAGGCCGCCCGCCGGTGGCCCCAGACGCGGTTGTTCCTGAAGATGTTGTAGTTGCCGCCCGCGACCAGGATGCCCGTCCCCGGGGGCACGCCCACCTGCGAGCACACCACGCCCCGCTCGTAGCCGCGTTCGGCCGGGGGTTTTGCGCAGGTGCCGTCGCGGGTGTGGCGGTAGTAGTCGCGGTTGTTGTCGTAGATCTTGTTGTTCTCGAACTTGGCGTGGTTCTGCGGCAGGCCGGGGTGGGAGGGCCAGAGGCTGTCCATCGTGGCGCCGACCATGTTGTCGTAGAACTCGTTGTCGTGCACCCACATCGAGTCGCCCGCGGTGCCCGAGTAGCCGAGCGCGTTGTCGTGGCTCTTGCAGCGGCGGATCTCGATCGCGTACCTGGGCACGTCGTGGCCGCGGCCGTTGTTGAGGTTGGAGGCGCTGCCCGGGTAGAGGCCGCCATCGCCGTTCCCGTACGCCTCGCAGTCGGTGTAGAGACCGTGGTCGCTGGCGAAGGTGAGGAAGCCGTACTCGTCGTTCCAGCGGGTGAGGACGCGATCGATGACGAACCCGTCGGTTTCGAGCACGTACAGGGAGTTGAACGTGGTGCGCTGGGCGGTGAAGTTCCGGAAGTAGACGCCGTCGGTACGGTCGGCGCGGACGGCGTTGAGCTTGCGGTACTCCGCGTCGATCACGACGTCGAGCGGGCCGGCCCCGGTGCCCTCGATCTGCAGGTCCTTCTTGCCGAGGATGGCGACGAGGTTCTGGTTGTGAGGGCAGCGCAGCTGCTGTTCGAAGGAGAGGATCTGGTAGCCCCACGTGGACCAGCGGGCGGGGAGCTGGGCGCAGGCGCCGGTGGGGGCGGGCTGGCTGGGCTCCTCCCGGTAGAGTCCGGGAAGAATGGCGATCGTCATTCCTGGCCGATTGACCTGGTCGACGGCCTCTTGGAGATGCCTAACCCCTTTTTGTCGACATTTTGCGAAAAGGTCGAGGTTGCGGGCTTTGAGCTCGTCCGGAAATTTCGCGATTCGACGCTCAAAGTCGGCTTTATCGGTCTTGCAGACCAGCAGATCCGGCTCCCCGGACCGCACCACCGGCACCGTCCCCGTACCGTCAGGCAGCGTCACCGGACGCTCCTCATGGGCGAGGGCGGCGCCGCCGGGTAACAGCAGACCTGAGGTGAGCGCGACGATAGTCGCGATTCTTCGCATGGGGGGCATGGCCGCGAGAGTAGAACAATGCTCACGTTCTGCCTAGGCCAGAACGATCACACCTGCGGCCACCCCGGGCAAGGCCCGGCGGAGGCGGCCGAAAAACACGCCTCCGCCGGGAGTCGTCAGCCCCGGGGACCGGTGGCCGTCAGGGCGCCATTCCTTCCAGAACGACGTCCACGACGCGTTCGGCGAGATCTGGGTCGAGGTCGCCGGCCGGAGCCCACTTGGTGTGCCAGAGCATGGTGCCGCTGAGGAGGGCCATGCCCATGGAGACGTCCAGGTCGGCGCGGAGCTCGCCGGTGGCGATGCCGCGCTCGATCACGGCGCGCAGCGCCTGCCGCCGGGGCTCGATGGCCCGTTTGACGAACCGGTCCATCAACTGCGGGTGCCGATCGGCCTCGTTCATCGCGATGTTCATCACGCAGCGGTTGCGGGCCACGCCCGACTCCTTGCGCATCGCGTCGAGCAGGGCGATCAGGTCGTCGCGCACGGACGTACCCGTGAGCGCGGGCACCGGGGCCTTGAGCGTGGCGAGGGCGTCGACGACCAGGTCCTCCTTGCTGGACCAGCGCCGGTAGATCGTCGTCTTGCCGACGCCCGCCCTCGACGCGATGGCCTCGATGGACAGCTCGGAGACTCCCATGCCCTCGCCGATCAGATCGAGGGTGGCCTCGATGATCGCCTTCTCGGCCTTCTCGCTGCGCGGGCGCCCTGCCGGACGGGCAGTCCCTGATTCCTGGATCGTCATCGCTGCCTCACCGTACATCTACATGCTTCGTTGCTGTGAGAGGGGAGGAAACGCGGAACGGCTGGGCACGTCGCCCGGGCCGGTGCGCCGCGAACCTCAACCTCTCCTCCTCTCCGCGCGAGATCATTCGGGGTCCCCCGCCTACCGTTCCAGACGGGGGAGGTCGTCAAACCACAGCCGGTTCTTTCTGCTCCGCCTGCGTGACCGGGCGTGCCTTGCCCGGCATCCACTTTGCCACCACCGCGACACCGACCAGCGCGATCACCGCCGAGACCAGGGCCGTGACGTGCATCCCGTCGACGAACGCGTCGAACGCGGGCTTGATCAGCGCCTGGCCCCGCTCACCGAGCGCCTGGGCGACGCCCATCGTCTGGACGATCGACTCGCCCGCGGTGTGCTGGACGTCGGCGGGCAGCCCGGCCAGCGAGGGCGTGATCTCGCCGCGGTAGTTCGACGACAGCACCGAGCCGAGCACGGCCACGCCGAGCGCGCCGGCGACCTGGCGGACGGTGTTGCTCATGGCCGAGCCGACACCGGCCTTCTCCCTGGGCAGCGACTCCATGATGGCAGTGGTCGCGGGCGGCATGATGTTGGCCATCGCGGCGCCCTGGACGAAGAAGATGACCTCGATCAGCACGATCGGCGTGTCCTGGTCCATGAGCGCGTAGCTGGCCAGGGCCCCCGTCACCACGATCATGCTCACGGTGGCCGACAGCTTGGCGCCGAACCGCTCGTTCACCCGCTGGCTGAGCGGCGCGAAGATGAGCTGCGCGGCGGCGAACGGGATCATCAGCGCCCCCGCCTGCACCGGCGAGAAACCCAGCACCGTCTGCAGGTAGAAGGTCAGGAAGAACATCCCGCCCATCATCGCGAAGAAGACGATGCCCATCATGCCGATGGCCGAGCTGAAGCGGACGTTGCCGAAGTTGCGGACGTCGAAGATGGGGTGGTCGATGCGCCGCTCCCACCAGACGAACACGCCCAGCACCACCAGCCCGAGCAGCGTCGGCACCAGGACCTCCGCGCTGAGCACGGTGCCGAGGCCGCCGCCGCGGATGATGCCGTACACCACGGCCACCAACCCGATGATCGACAGCAGCACACCGACCGGGTCCAGCTTGGACGGCTTCGGGTCACGCGACTCCGGTACGAAGGTCGCGATGAGGATCATGGCGACGATCACGATCGGCACGTTGATCAGGAAGACCGAACCCCACCAGAAGTGCTGGATCAGCAGGCCGCCCGTGATGGGCCCGATCGCCACGGCGAGCCCCACGCCGCCGGCCCACACGCCGATCGCCTTGCCCCGCTCACCAGGCGGGAAGACGTTGGAGATGATCGCCAGGGTCGCCGGCATGATCGCCGCCCCGCCGATGCCCATCGCCGCCCTCGCCAGGATCAACTGCGTCGGATCCTGCGAATAGGCGCTGGCGAGCGAGGCCAGCCCGAACAACGCCATGCCGATGAACAACATCCGCTTGCGCCCCGTCCGGTCGCCGATCACCCCGAACGTGAACAGCAACCCGGCGAACACCAGCGTGTAGGAGTTGATCGCCCACTCCAGCTCACTCTGCGTCGCCCCCAAACCGACCGTCTTGTCGGCGATGGTCTTCATCGCCACGTTGAGGATGGTGTTGTCCAGCACGACGGCCAGCAGGCTGAACACCAGGACACCAAGGATCCCCCACCTGCGTGGATGGCCCGCGTGCGGGTCCACGACTACCTCTTTCATGAAGAGCCCCCCAATTTCGATACGTACGAGTTTCGCAACGACACCGTATCGCAAGGTATTCCGATACGCAACGGTCCCGTTTCGTAAACCCTGGGTTAACTCCGCCCAACGCCCCCGCGCCGCCACCGTGCCCGGCCCGAAATCCTGTCGTCGCCTTCGGACACGCAGGAAGCGAGGCGGCGCACGGCCGAACTCCCGGACGGCGAGGCCGGGCGGGTCCTGGCCGCCGTACCTCGCCACGGGCAGCGAGCGAAACGGCGGCCACCGGCGTCAGGCCCGGCGGTGTCGACGCGTCGCCCGGCCGCATGCGCACGCGACCATCGGACCGGGGTCCACCGGCCGCCCGACCCCATGCGCGCACGGCCATCGGACCGGGTCCACCGGCCGCCGATCACCGGGCCGGGGCAGGCCGACCGGTCACCGGCTCAAGGGGCCTCGACTGGTGCCGGCGGAGGCTCGGCGAGCGCCGGTGCGGCCGTGGCCGAAGAGGTGACCGTGGCCGAAGGGGCGGGCGTGCTCGAAGGGGCGGGCGTGGCCGAAGGAGCGGCTGGAGGAAATGCCTCGGCGGAGGGAAGGGCCTCGGCGGGGCGGCGGGGCCAGAAGGGGGCGGCGGCGAGCACCATGGCCACTCCCACCAGGCCCGCCAGCACGAACGCCCACGACGGCCCGCTCCCGTCGATCACGGCCCCCGCGATGGGGGCCGAGCTCGCGCCGCCGATCAGCAGGGCCGTGCCGTGGAAGCCCATCGCCTCGCCCCGCGCGGCGGAAGGCACCCACCGGGAGAGCACGTCGACCGTGGCCGACAGCGACGGCGCGCAGAGGATGCCCGCCGGGATGAGCATCACGACCAGCCACTGCCACCCGCTCACCAGGCTCACGGGAATCGTGAGCAGGCCCATGGAGGCGATGAGCACCAGGGGCGAGAAGCCGCGCGACAGCCCGCCGTACACGAAGCCGCCGATGAGGGAGTAGACGCACCAGATGGCGACGGCGAGGCCGACCCACTGGGTCTGGCCTGCGTTGTTCATGGTCGCGACCAGGGACAACTCCGTGGCCGTGAGCACGAACGTGGCCGCCGCCGTCGTCCCGAGCAGCGCCACGAACCCGGGCGTCAGCCACTGCCGCCTGGACACCTTGATCGACTGGGCCGCCAGCTCGTCGGCCGACCGGGTGGGCGGGTTGAGCACGATCAGGGCCAGGCCCGCGGCCGCCGTGCCGACGCAGATGACCGTCATCGTCACGCGGCTGCCCAGCGTCGTCAGGCCCGCCACCGCGAGCGCCGGACCGACCATGTACGACAGCTCGACCAGCATCGAGTCGAGCGCGAACGCGCTGCGCCGCTGGGGCACCGGCACCAGGGCGGCCAGGCACTGCCTGGTCACGCTGAACACCGGCAACGCCAGCAGCCCCGCCACGGCCGCCGTCCCGACCAGGACCGGGAACGGCAGCGCCCACGCGCACGCCCAGAACACCGCCTGCGCCACGGTCGTGACGATGAGCACGGGACGCAGGCCGTGCCGGTCGACCAACCTCCCCGACAACGGCGAGCCGATCGCCATGCCGATGGTGTTGGCCATGGTGACCAGCCCTGCCTTGCCGTATCCCAGGTCGAGGGCCACGGCGACGTGCAGGGTGAGCGTCATGCCCATGGCCGTGGACGGAACCCGCGCCAGCAGCCCCACCAGCAGCAACGCGGGAACGCCCGGGATCTTGAACAGTCGTCGGTAAGGGGCGAGAGCCATGTCGTTTCAACCTCCCCACAGATTCTGGCAAGAGGCACCGACAGTTTCGCCACAGGTTTTTCGGCCCGTGACGGCCCGTGACATCATCGGAAGGAGTCCGGGGACGCCACTGGGGCGCCTCGAGACGTTTTCTGGAGGGTTCACACATGTCCTCTTCAACCACGCTGTACGGGGGCGTCGCCGGGCGCCGGGTCACCGTTCGCGACCTCGCCGCCGCCAAGGAGCGCGGAGAGCGGTGGCCCATGGTCACCGCCTACGACGCGATGACGGCCAGGGTCTTCGACGGCGCGGGCATTCCCGTCCTGCTGGTGGGCGACTCGGCGGCCATGGTCGTCTACGGGTACGACTCCACGATCCCCGTCACGGTCGACGACCTCCTGCCCCTGACGGCCGCCGTCGTGCGCGGCTCGTCCCGGGCGCTGGTGGTCGCGGATCTGCCGTTCGGGTCGTACCAGGCCTCCCCCCAGCAGGCGCTGGAGTCGGCCGCTCGCTTCATGAAGGAGGCCGGCGCGCACGCCGTCAAGCTGGAGGGCGGCCGCCGCGTCGTGCCGCAGGTGGAGGCGCTGGTCTCGGCCGGCGTCCCGGTCATGGCCCACCTCGGGCTGACCCCGCAGTCGGTGAACGTCCTGGGCGGCTACCGCGTCCAGGGGCGCGGCCAGTCGGGCGACGAGCTCATGGCGGACGCCAAGGACCTGGAGCGGGCGGGGGCGTTCTCGGTGGTGCTCGAGTGCGTGCCGGCGGACCTGGCGGAGCGGGTGACGGCGTCGCTGACGATCCCGACCATCGGCATCGGCGCGGGCGCCGGGACGGACGCGCAGGTGCTGGTCTGGCAGGACCTGATGGGGCTCACCCCGCATCCCGCCCGGTTCGTCAAGCGCTACGCGGACCTGGCCGCCGAGATGGACCGCGCGGTCCGCGCCTTCGCCACCGACGTGACGACGGGCGCCTTCCCGGCCGCCGAGCACACGTACAACTGACGTCGACCCGGCCCCGGCGCCAGTACGGCCACCGCACGGCCGGACCAGGCGCTCGGGGCCGAAGCGTCCGGGGGCGGGCGTCCAGGAGCACCCACCCGGAGCCAGGCGTCAGGTGTCAGGTGTCAGGGGCCTGGACGTCGGCGCGAGCTCGGGGCCGGGGGTGGGTGTGAGGTGTGAGTGCGGGTCAGGGGGTGGTGAGGGTGCCGGGGTCGGTGTTGGAGCCGCACAGCACCACGGCCACCCGCTCCCCAGGAGCCGGGCTGTACGCGCCCGCCAGCAGCGCCGCGTACGCCGTCGCGCCCGCGGGCTCGGCCGCCACCCGGTGCCGCGCCCAGAGGGTACGCCGGGCCTCCACGATCGCCTCGTCGCTCACGAGCACGCTCTCCACCCGAGGCGAGGAGAGGATCTCGAACGCGATGGCGCCGAGCTTGGTGGCGCCCAGCGCGTCGGCGGCCACCCCGCTCACCTCGACGGGCACCGGATGCCCCGCCCGCAGCGCCTCGCGCAGGGTCGGGATCCGCTCGGGCTCGACCGCGACGATCCGCGGCCCGGCCCCTGCCCCACCCCCGGACGCGCCTCCGGACGCGCTTCCGGACTCGGCCCCGGGCGCGGCTGAGGTGCCGAGTGTGATGCCGGCGGCGAAGCCGCCCCCGCCGACGGCGACGACGACCGTGTCCACGCCGCCCGTCTGCTCGGCGATCTCCAGCCCCGTGGTCCCCTGGCCCGCCACCACCTCGGCCTGGTCGTACGCGTGCACCGACAACGCCCCCGTCTCCGCGGCGCGCTTGGCGGCGGCCTCGGCGGCCTCCGAGTAGATGGCCCCGGTCTGCGTGACGTGCGCCCCCAGCGCCGCGAGCCCCGCGACCTTCACCGGGCTCGTCACCTCGGGCACGAAGATCTCCGCCCGCACCCCCAGCTCCCGCGCCGCGTGGGCGACGGCCAGCCCGTGGTTGCCGCCGCTGGCGGCGATCACCCCGCTGGGCGGCAGCTCCCCCGCCGACAACATCCGGTTGAAGGCCCCGCGGACCTTGAACGACCCCGAGTGCTGCAGCAGCTCCAGCTTGAAGAAGACCCCGGGCGAGACCTCCAGCACCGGCGTGCGCAGCACGAGCCCGTCGATACGGCTGGCCGCGGCCAGCACATCCGAGTAATCCACACCGGCCACTATGCCAGCGCCTGCGACACGTCGGCCCACAGGTCCTCCGGGTGCTCGATGCCCACGGCGATGCGTACGGTGCCCTCGCCGATCCCGTTCCTGGCCAGCTCCTCGGCGTTGAGCGAGCGGTGGGACGTCGTGGCCGGGTGCAGCACGAGCGTCTCCACGCCGCCCAGCGAGGGGGCCAGGAGCATGAGACGTACGGAGCTCATGAACCGCTCCCCCGCCGCCCGCCCGCCGGCGAGGTCGAACGAGAGCACCCCGCCGAAGTCGGACAGCAGCTTCCCGGCCAGCTCGTGGGAGGGGTGCGTGGACAGCCCCGGCCAGTGCACGGCGGTGACGGCGGGGTGGGAGGCGAGGCGGGTGGCGAGGAGGCGGGCGTTGGAGCAGTGGCGCTCCATGCGCAGGGCGAGCGTCTGCAACCCCCGCAGCGACAGCCAGGCCGCGAAGGGGTCGGCGGAGGCGCCCAGCTCGATCGCGAAGTGCCACACCTTCTCGTAGAGCTCGGCGGAGGCGAAGACGGCGAGCCCGCCCACCACGTCGGTGTGGCCGGACAGGTATTTGGTGGTGGAGTGTACGACGATGTCCGCCCCGTGCTCGATGGGCCGGCAGAGCAGGGCCGTGGCGAACGTGTTGTCCACCACGGACAGGATCCCCAGCTCGCGGGCCGCCGCGCACATCCCCGGCAGGTCGGCGACCAGCGTCATCGGGTTGCTGATCGTCTCCAGGTAGACGAGCCTGGTCTCGGGGCGGACGGCGGCGCGCAGGGCGGCGGGGTCGTTCTCGGGCACGTACGTCACCGTGATCCCGAACCTGCCCACCAGGTCGTTGATCATGGCGGCGGTCCCGCCGTACAGGGCCTTCTGCGCGATGAGGTGGTCGCCGGGCTTGAGCAGGCCGAGCAGGACGGTGTTGATCGCGCCCATGCCCGAGCCCGTGGCGATGGCCCCCGCCCCGCCCTCCAGCCCGGAGACGGCCTGCTCCAGGGAGCGGACGGTGGGGTTGGTGTAGCGCCCGTACACGAAGGGCCCGTCGGCCCGCCCCATCGCGTCGGCCATCACGGCGGGGTCGTCGAAGATGAATCCGGAGGTCTGGTAGATCGGCACGGTGATCGGCCGGCTGCCCTCGACGACGGGCTGCGGCAGGTGGACGGTGCGCGTCTCTGGACGAAGCTCAGGGGGACGAGATTCGGTCATACGTCAAGGATCTCCCGCGGAACGGTCCGGCATCAGAGCCAATACTGCAGAATTGGTCCATGAATGGGGCCAATCTCGGCGACGGCGACCTCGTCGATCTCCTGGGCCGCTGGGCGTCGGGCCGCGGCCCGCTCTACCTGCTGCTCGCGGCCCGGCTGCGGGCGCTCATCGACGACGGCGTGCTGCCGCCCGACCAGGCGCTCCTGCCGGACCGGGCCCTGGCCAAACGGCTCGCGGTGGGCCGGGGCACCGTGGTGGCCGCGTACGACCTGCTGCAGCAGGAGGGCCGCGTGGTGCGCCGCCAGGGCAGCGGCACCCGGGTGGCCGCGCTCGACCTGCCCGCGACGCGGACCGCCGACGGCGTGGCGGCCAACCCGCTGCTGCTGCACATCCTGCACCCGCCGGACGGCGTGCAGCTCCTGACGTGCGCCGCGCCGCACGACATGCCGGCCGCGATGTTCGAGGCGTACGAGGAGGCGGGCGCCCGGCTGGCGAACGGCCGCGAGCTGGGCTACCAGCCGGCGGGCAACCCGGCCCTGCGTGCCGCGCTGGCCGCCTACTACACCGGCCGCGGCGTGCCGACGACGGCCGAGGAGATCATCGTGACGACGGGCGCCCAGCAGGCGCTCACCCTGCTCACCGGGCTCCTGGTGGCGGCCGGCGACACCGTGCTGACCGAGACGCCGACGTACCCGGGCGCGCTGGAGGTCTTCCGGCACGCCGCCGCCGTCGTCCGCCCCGGGACGGCGGAGGACCTGCGCGAACGCCCCACGCTGGCCTACTTCGTCCCCACCAACCGCAACCCGGACGGCGCGGTCATGGCCAACCCGGCCCGCCGGCGGCTGGCCGCGCTGGCCGCCGAGCACGACGTGCCGCTGATCGACGACGAGGTGTGCGCCGAGCTCGGCTTCACGGGCGAGACGCCGCCGCCGCTGGCGTCGTTCGAGCGGGGGGAGCACCTGATCACCGTCGGGTCGCTGAGCAAGCTCGTCTGGGGCGGGCTGCGGGTCGGGTGGATCCGCGCGGCGGCGCCGCTGGTGTCGCGGCTGGCCAGGCTGCGGGCCGTGCACGACCTCGGGGGCGAGGTCTTCAGCCAGCTGGCCGCCGTGGCGCTGCTGCGCCGCCTGGAGGAGGTACGGGCGGCGCGCGTGCGCACGTTGCGCCGGCGCCACGACCATCTGTGCGCCGAACTGCGCGAACGGCTGCCGTCATGGGAGTTCGGGCCCGCGCTCGGCGGCCACACCATCTGGGTGCGGATCCCGCGCGGCGACGTGGACTCCTTCGCCCAGGTGGCCCTCAGGCACGGGGTCGCGGTGCCGCCGGGGAGATCGTTCGACCCGCTGGGCGGGCACGCCGACCGCATGCGCCTGCACTTCCTGTTCCCCGAGGACGAGCTTTCGCGAGCGGTGAACAACCTGGCCGCGGCCTGGGCGGTCTTCGACGGCGCCGATCACCCGGTCTCCCGCCACACCCTGGTCGTCTGACAGTGTGGGCCTATGCAGACGACCTTCGTGCTCGTGCACAGCCCTTCCGTCGGGCCCTCGACCTGGGCTCCCGTAGCCGAGTCGCTGGAACGCCGCGGCCACGCGGCCGTGGTGCCCGACCTGACCGGCGTGACGGCGGGCGGGCCGCCGTACTGGCCGCGCGTGGTCGAGGCGGTGCGCGCGGTCACGCCTGACACGCCCGTCGTGCTGGCCGGGCACAGCAACGCCGGGTTCTTCCTGCCGTTGATCAAGGAGGGGCTGGGCGAGCGGGTGGTGGCGTGCGTCTTCGCCGACGCGCACATCCCGCCGCGCGAGGGGTTGGTCAGGACCGCGGAGGAGAGCTTCCTGCCGTTCCTGCACGACCTGGCCGGGCCCGACGGCGTGCTGCCGCGCTGGACCGACTGGTGGGACGAGGAGGATGTGGTGGCCATGCTGCCCGATCCCGCCGTACGCATCAGGGTGGCGGCGGAGCAGCCGCGGCTGCCGCTCGACTATTACACCCAGCCCGTCCCGGTGCCCGCCGGGTGGGACGACGTCAGGTGCTCGTGCCTGTGGTTCGGGTCGCCGTACGAGCAGGTCGCCGAGGAGGCGGCGCGGCGGGGCTGGCCCGTGACCCGCCTGCCCGGCCTGCACCTGCACCAGCTCATCGACCCCGAGGGGGTCACGGACGCGCTGCTCAAGCTCTCGCGCAAGTCTTGACTGCTCCCCGCATGAAGGCGGGGATTCCTGGCTCACGCCGCCTGGCTGTCCGGCAGACAGTCGGGTCTTACGCGATCAGCACCAGCCGGGGCCAGACCAGCCCGGACGAGCATCACGCGGGCGGAGTTCTTGTCCCTGGGGGATTCGGCTCCGCACGCGGTGCAGGTGTAGGTGCGCTCACCCAGCGGCAGTGCATGCTTGGCTCTCGCTCCGCACTGCGCGCAGTCCATCGTGGTGTGCGCGGGGTGTACCAGGCGGACGTCCCGCCCATGCTTGCGGCCCATCTCGATCAAGGCCTTCTTGGTGGCGCCGATGGCGGCGTCGGCGGCCTTGCGGGCCATGGTGGACTTGGCCAGGAACTTCGGCTTGAAGTCCTCCACCGCGAGCACGTCGTGGTCGCGGACTACGGCTTTGGCCCACTTGCGGCCGGTGTCCTGACGCTGCCGGGCCACTTTCTTGTGCAGCTTCGCAGCCTGCTGCTTCGCTTCGCGGTAGCCGTTGGAGGCGGCCTGGCCGCGCTGGAGCTTTCGGCGGGCCATCATCCGCTGGTAGCGGGCCAGCTTCGCGGCGGCCTTCCTGCCATGCTCGGCATGGGGGAGGTCGTGTGCCCTGCTGGTGGTGGTCGCGGTCTCCTTCACACCCCAGTCGATACCGATCACCCGGCCCGTTTCGAGCAAGGGCGCGGCCTCAGCGGGGACGACGAAGGATACGTACCAATGGCCGAGACTGTCGCAGTACACGCGCACCGACGACGGCTCGGCGGGCAGATCCCGCGACCACACCACGGTCGCCACGATGCCGCCGGCCAGGTGCAGGCGGCCATCCTTGAGGCGGAAACCGCGCTTGGTGTAGTTGAGGGTCGGGCCGGCCAGGTCCTTCTTCTTGAATCGCGGCATCCCGGCCCGCTGCCGCACCGGCTGGCGCTCGGCGATGTCTTTCAACGCCTTGGCCCGGGACTTGCCGAAGTCCCGGATGATCTGCTGCTGCGGGACGCAGGAGCCCGCGCGCAGCCACGGCGTGATCCGGCGGGCCTCGGTCAGCATCTTGTCGAGCTGGGCCGGGCCGCAGGTCCGCTTGTCGCCGGGGTTGGCCTGGTTGTGCAGGTAGGTCTGCTGGGATTTGGCGACGCACTCGTTCCAGATCCACCGGCAGCGGTCCCACTCGGCCAGCAGCGCCATTCGGGCGGTGGACGACACGCGAAGCCGGTAGGTGTACCTGACGCTCCCGGCCCCCTCCCCACCCTCCTCTAGTGTCACCATGACACCATTCTACCACTACACTCGGTGACATGGATCACGAAGTGCGCATCACCCTCAGGCTCCCGGCCGACCTGCATGCGTGGCTGATTTCGCAGGCCAAGGCTGCTCGCAGGTCCCTCAACTCCGAGATCCTGCACCGGCTGGAGACCAGCCGCAGTGGGCCCACCACCGACGACGAAACGTCCTGACGGCGTCCCCTTTTGCAACCTGGAGGGGTCCCCATGAAGTTGGCTCCGAAACCATTCGATACCTCCACCGTACTTCACGGCGTTTCCCCCATGCAGGTCTACGGCGAGTCCAGCGGGCCAACGGCTGCACGCCGCGCGGCGGCCAACCCGAGGGGTTCCCAAAGGGACCTAGCCGAAGTGCGACCGGCCCCAGGTCAGATGTCGGTGATGCGGAGCCCGGCGTGGGCCTTGTAGCGGCGGTTCACGGAGATGATGTTCGCCGTGAGCGCCTCGATCTGGTGCGAGTTGCGCAGCCGCCCCCCGTACACCCCGCGCACGCCCGGGATGACCTCGGCCAGCGCCTGCACCGTGTCGGTGGCCTCGCGGTCGTCGCCGAGCACCAGCACGTCGAGGTCCACCTTCTCCACGGCCGGGTCCATCAGCAGGACCGCCGACACGTGGTGGAACGCGGCCACCACCCGGCTCTCGGGCAGCACCGCCGCCGCCTGCTGCGCCGCGCTGCCCTCCTCCACCGGCAGCGCGTAGGCGCCCTGCTTGTCGAACCCGAGCGGGTTCACGCAGTCGACCACGATCTTCCCGGCCAGCTCGGCCCGCAGGGACTCCAGCAGCGCCTTGTGCCCCTCGTACGGCACCGCCACGATCACGATGTCGGCCTCGGCGGCGACGGCGGCGTTCGCGCCCCCGGTCGCGCCCGACCCGATGTCACCGGCCGCGTCCTGGGCGCGCTGCTCGCTGCGCGACCCGATCAGCACCCGGTGCCCCGCCAGCGCGAACCGCCGCGCCAGCCCCTTCCCCTGGTCACCGGTGCCGCCGAGGATGCCGATGGAAAGCCCGCTCACGTCTGTCATAAGCCCGATCATGCCAGCTCGGCCGCGGCGTGACCGCCAGGGGGGTGGCCGGGCCCTGTCGCGCGGGCCCGGCCGCCCCACGAGCTAGCAGTTGCCGATGGCGGGCAGTCCGAGGATCCGCAGGGCCAGCCACTCGATGGCCAGGGGCCCTCCCTCGATGGCCCCCGTGACGTGGTCCGGCGCGGGCAGCGCGGTCCACCGGACGTTCACCCCGGCCCGGCAGTACTCGGACCGCAGCGTCGAGCCCACGGAGAGCGGGATGGTCTGGTCCCCGCGCGCGTGGTACAGGAACATGGGCACCCGCGGGGCCACGGCGCCCAGACGGTTCTCCCCGAGCCGGGCCAGCCACTTCGGCTGGTCGAGCAGGTCGATCGGGCTCAGGTCGGAGAAGCTCAGCCCGGCGAGCTTGCCGAGGTCGCCCACGCAGTCGTCGGCCGCGTCGGCGAGCAGGGCGCGGCCCCGATCGTTGAGGTCGGCCTGCAGGTTCAGCTCGGGGTAGGCCGCGTCCAGCCCGACCCCGGCCGCCGCCGCCAGCCCGAAGTCGGCCCCGCCGTCCAGGTGGTCCGCGACCGCGTGCAGGTCAGCGGGCACGCCTCCGGCCGCGACGCCCTTGAGCCGCAGCTCGGGTGCGTACGAGGGCTGCAACTGGGCCGCCCACCCCGCCGACGCACCGCCCTGGGAGTAGCCCATGACGGCGACGGGCGCCCGGCTCGACAGCCCCGACCCGGACACGCGGGTGGCGGCCCTGATCGAGTCGAGCACGGCGTGCCCCTGCGAGATCCCGACCATGTACGTGTGCTGCCCGGGCGTGCCGAGCCCCTCGTAGTCGGTGATGGCCACCGCGTACCCCTTGAGCAGGAACAGGCTCACCAGCGCGAGCTCGGCCTCCTTGCCCTGGCTCATGCCGGCCGAGGGGGCGCACTGGTCGCCGAGCCCGTGGGTGCCGACGGCGTACCCGACGATGGGGCGCGCGCCGAGCGGGTAGCCGCTCTTGGGCACGAGCAGCGTTCCCGACACGGTGTTGATCGCGCCGGTGGCGGACGTGGAGTTGTAGAGGAGGTGCCAGGCGTTGACCGGGACCTCCAGGAGCTTGCCCGGCAGGAGGTAGACGGTGGTGGGCTGGGCGGAGACCACGTCTCCCGGAGCCGCCGCGCGGGCCGGGGTCGTGATGAGGGACATGATCAGTAACAGGACCAGGGACATGCTGACGCGGACACGTAAGGACATGTGCCGCCCCTCTCCGTGAGGACCACATACTTGGGACGGCGGCGCCGCGAGCCGATCGTTACCCGGGAGTAACCTCCTGTCAAGGCCCGAAATGACGGGGAAACTCGGCTGGTGTCAACACATCACTCCCGAATCAGCCACCCCGCGGGTGCGCGTCAGGCACCATGGGGACATGGACTCAGGATCGGTGGCACTGCTGCGTGAGCTCCTGGCCGAGACCGGCTGGCTCGAACGCGCCCGCGAGCTGGGCGTCGCCCTGCGTGCCACCCGCTCGCCCGGCGGCCTGCTGCTGGTGGGCACCCCCGACGACGAGCCCTGGCACCTGACCGCGCACCTCGCCGACGAGGCCAGGTTCTCCGGGCTGACGCAGCTCACGCCCACGCTGGTGCGCTGGGCGCCGCCCGCCGACGCGCCCGCCCACCTGCGCGTCGGCATCGAGCGGCTGGAGCGGGCGGCCCGGGGCGAGACGCTGTTCGTGCTGGCCGAGCGGGAGGCGCCGGTGCCGCTGCTCGAACGCGTCGACGACGCCCGGCGCACGGGCGCGACCATCCTGGCCATCGGGGGCGGCGACCGGGAGCTGACCGGGCTGGCGCACGACTCGATCGAGGTGCCGCGCGACGGGCTGGTGACCTTCGACGGAGCTCAGCACCTGGTGAGCACGGCGGCCGGAGAGCCCGAACGCCGCCCCGGCCTGCGCGAGCGCCTGGCCCGCCTGCTCGACAAGGTCAGCGGCCCCCAGCTGACCGACTAGGGACGCCTCCCCGACAAGGCCGGCGGCCCCCGACGGCCGGCTAGGGACGCGACCGCCCCGGTTCGGCGGCATGTTCGGCGGCACTGGCGGGGCTGTGCAGGCGCCCGCTCAGCGACGCCTCCAGCGCCGCCGTGGCCTCCTCGATCGCGCCTATCACCACGGCCTGCACGGGGTCGGGCTCCCCCGACCTGGTACGGCTCACCCGCGTGACGGCGTCCAGCCTGCGCGAGCCCACCTCACGCACCTCGCTCACCCGCACCTCGCCCTCCGGCACGTCCAGCAGGGCCAGCGCGGGCACGATCGCCACCCCGTGCCCGGCGGCCACCAGCGAGAGCGTGGGCCCGAACTCCGTGATGACGTGTGCCTTGCGCGGCTCGATCCCGTGCAGCCCCGCCAGCCGCTCCAGCGCCTGCCCGCACGCCTGGTTCGGCTCGCTGGCCACCCACGGCAGCCCCAGCAGCTCGGCGACCGAGTCCGGGTCCGGCCAGTCGGGCGGCAGCACGACGCGGTATTCGTCCACATAGAGCAGCCGCGTGCTCAGCGACGGCTGCGACAGGCCGGGCACGCCCATGTCCTGCTCGGTGATGAGCACGTCCACCGCGCCCATCCGCATCTCCTGCAGCGCGGGCTGGCCGTAGATCTCGTGGATGACCGGGGTGATCTTGGGATGGCGCACGGCCAGGTCGCGCATGGCGGGCACCAGCATGTGCCTGATGACCGTGGGGAAGGCCGCGATGCGCACCGGCCCGGCCAGACGCTCGGTGAACCGGGTGAGCTCGCGCCTGGCCTCCAGCAGCTCCTCCTCCACGCGCTCGGCGTAACCGGCGAGCACGCGCCCGGCCGGGGTGAGGGAGACGCTGCGCTGGGAGCGGTCGATGAGGGCCAGCCCGACCTCGCGTTCGAGCTGGGCGAGCTGCTGGGAGACGGCGGAGGGGGTCAGATAGAGCGCTTCGGCGGCCCGCATCACGCCGCCGCGGCGGGCGACCTCGTGCAGGATCCGCAGCCGCCGTGGATCAATGTCCATGCAGGTCAGCTTACGCGCACCTTTAGCATTCTTTATTTGTGCTTTAGGGCCGTCTGTCCCGACAATGACGGCCATGGACCTCCTCTTCGCCGCCGTCGGCTGGATCGGCGCCGCCCTGCTGCTGGTCGGGTACGTTCTGGTCACGCAGTCCCGGTTGCCCGGCGACGGCGCGGCGTACCAGCTCATGAACCTCGCCGGCTCGCTCGGGCTCATGGCCAACAGCGCCTACAGCGCCGCCTGGCCGTCGGCCGGCCTCAACCTGATCTGGGCCGGCATCGGCGTCATCGCCCTGGTCAAACTCGTACGCGTAGGAGCGTCCGCATGATCGTCGAACTCAGCCACCGCATCGTGGACGGGATGGTCACCTATCCCGGCATTCCCAGCCCGAAACTGGGGGTGCACCTGAGCCGGGAGGACTCGCGCGAGGTCTACGCGCCCGGCACGGAGTTCCACATCGGCGTGATCACGCTCGCCGCCAACACCGGCACCTACCTCGACACCCCGCACCACCGCTATCCGGACGGGCCCGACCTGTCGCAGGTGCCGGTGAGCAGGCTGGCCGACCTGCCCGGCCTCGTCGTACGGGGCGGCGCGGGCCGCGAGGTGGCGATCGACAAGGGCCTCGACGTACGGGGACGAGCCGTGCTGATCCACACCGGCTGGGATCGCCGCTTCGGCACCGACGCCTACCTCCACGGCCACCCCTACCTGGCGCCCGAGTCGGCGCAGTGGCTGGCCGACCAGGGGGCGGCGCTGGTCGGCATCGACTCGCTGAACATCGACGACACCCCGCCGCACGGCGAGCGGCCCGCCCACACGATCCTGCTGCGGGCGGGCATCCCGCTGGTGGAGCACCTGACGGGCCTGGCGGCGCTGCCCCCGGAGGGCTTCCGCTTCCACGCCGCGCCCCCGATGGTCGCGGGCATGGGAACCTTCCCCGTCAGGGCCTACGCGGTCGTGCCCTAATCGTCGTCGTTATCGGCTTCGTCCCACGCCTTGTTGCGGTCGGCGGCGCGTTGCAGCGCCCCGGCCGCCTCTTGCTCGGAGGCGTAGGGACCCATCCGGTCCTTGTTGGGGCAGCCCTGCTCGGGCTCGACCCGCATGTGCTTGAGACAGAACCACCACTGGCCATCGCTCACGGGGTCAATTCTGCCCCGTAGACTCATGTTTCATGACGACACTGCTCCAGCCCGGCCGAGTTTCGCCCATGCGAAAGGTCCCCGCCCACATCGTGCGGCCGGAGTATGTCGGCAAGAAGCGCCCCAAGACCGGCGAGTCCGACGTGAAGAGCCCCGAGATCATCGAGCGCATGCGGGTGGCCGGCCGGCTCGCCGCCCAGGCGCTCGACGAGGTCGCCAAGCACATCCGGCCGGGCGTCACGACCGACGAGCTCGACAGGGTCGGCCACGAGTTCCTGATCGACAACGGCGCCTACCCGAGCACGCTCGGTTACAAGGGCTACCCCAAGTCGCTGTGCACGTCGATCAACGAGGTCATCTGCCACGGCATCCCCGACGACACCGTGCTCCAGGACGGCGACATCGTCAACGTCGACATCACCGCCTACATCGGCGGCGTGCACGGCGACACCGACGCCACCTACCTGGTGGGCGAGGTCGACGAGGAGTCGCGGCTGCTGGTGGAGCGCACCCGCGAGGCGACCATGCGGGCCATCAAGGCGGTCGCGCCCGGGCGGCAGCTCAACGTGGTGGGCCGGGTCATCGAGGCGTACGCCAAGCGCTTCGGCTACGGCGTCGTCCGCGACTTCACCGGCCACGGGATCGGCACGACCTTCCACTCCGGGCTCATGGTGCCCCACTACGACGACCCGTCGCTGCGGGTGGAGCTGGTGCCGGGGATGACGTTCACGATCGAGCCGATGCTGACGCTGGGCACCATCGAGTACGACATCTGGCCGGACAAGTGGACGGCGGTGACCAAGGACCGCAAGCGCACGGCCCAGTTCGAGCACACGATCGTGGTCACCGAGACGGGCAGCGAGATCCTCACTCTCCCCTGACCCCGTCAGCCGCGTTTGGGCACCACCCCGGTCACCGTCGTGCCCTCGCCGAGCACGCTGTTGACCGACAGGCTCCCGCCGAGCTCCGCGAACGAGGCCCGCATCCTGGCGATCCCGCTTCCCGCCCCCGCGGCGGAAAAGCCATGGCCGTTGTCGCTGACCGTCATCCGGAGCCCGCTCTTGGAGACCGTCACGGCGATGGACACGGTCCGCGCCCGGCTGTGCAGCTCGACGTTGGACAGCGCCTCGTCCATCGTCGCCATGACGGCCCGGGTGACCTGGGACGGCACGTCGGCGGCCGGCAACGCCCAGGTCTCGACGGCGATCCCCGTGCGCTCGGACCATTCGGCCAGATAGCTCTCTAGAGCCTCGGCCAGGCTCTGCCCCCCGCGCATCCGTGTCTCTTCCGACAATGGTCTCGCCTTCCTAGGCACGCCGGGCCTGCGCCGGTCCCCACTCCGGCGCTCCCACCTGGCGGTGCGCGTCCCCCCTCAAGGCCTACGCACGCTGGTCATGGGGTTATGCCCGTCTCCCCTGCGAGACAGGCTACCTGGCGGTACAGAGACTTGTAGTGGGAAGATAGAAGGCCATGGCCGAACGGCTACTCGCCGGAAACCTGCCGCTCACCTTTGTCCGAGCGGTTGAGACGGGCGAGGTAGGCGTTGTAGGAGTCGAGTTCGGAGTCGGTGGCGGAGCGGTCGGCCTTGCGGTCGGTGCGCCGCGCCTGCCGCTCGTCGTCCTGATACCACTGCACGGCGATGGCCAGCAGCACGATCAGCGTCGGGATCTCGCCGAAGCCCCAGGCGATGGCCCCGCCGTCCTGCTGCGTCTGCAGCAGCGAGGGGCCCCAGGCGCGGCCCAGCTGCTCGTACCAGCCGGAGGCGATCACCGTGCCCATCATCATCAGCGCCACCCCGAAGAACGCGTGGAACGGCATGGTGACGAAGAGCATGAGCAGCCGCCCGACGTACGGGAGCCGGTTGGGCGCGGGGTCGACCCCGATGATCACCCAGAAGAACAGGCACCCGCTGAGCAGGAAGTGGAGGGTCATCCAGATGTGCCCGAGATGCTCCTCCATGGCCGACTCGAAGAGCGGCGTGAAGTACAGCGCGTACGTCGAGGCGATGAAGATGGCCGTGGCGACGGCGGGATGCGTGACGACCTTGGTGAACCGGCTGTGCAGGATCGTCGTGATCCACTCCCGCGGGCCCCGGTCGCCCCGCCGGGTGGCGGGCTTGAGGGCGCGCAGGGCCAGCGTGACGGGCCCGCCGAGGACGAGGAAGATCGGCACGACCATGGAGAGCGTCATGTGCTCGATCATGTGGATGTCGAACAGGACCTTGGCGTAGCGGGCCAGCCCGCTCTGCGTGGCGAACACCAGCAGCGCGATCCCGACGTACCAGGAGGCCGTGCGCCCCCACGACCACTTGTCGCCGCGCTTGAGCAACCGGCGCACGCCGAGCGCGTAGAGCCCGGCCAGCACGGCGGCGACCGTGGCGAAGAACAGGTCGAACCACCACAGGGTGAACACGTTGCCGAGCGTGATCTCGGCGGGTAGGGCGAAGCCGAGCAGCTCGAAGGCCCGGTCGGCGGGCACGCTGAACTCGGGCGGCGGCGTGCGCGACAGCGCCACGGCCACTCCGACGGTGGCCAGCATGAGCACCATCTCGCCGCCGGCCAGCCGGGTGAACGCGCGCGGCCTGCCCTTGTCGAGGTCGGCCAGCGTGCGCTGCCGGTGCCAGTAGCCGACGTAGCCGAGCAGCACGAACGCCACGATCTTGACCACGGCGAGCAGGCCGTACTGGGTGGTCCACAGGTCGGACACCGCGCCCAGCCGCGCGACCAGGCTGAACACCCCGGACAGCCCCACCCCGGCGTAGCACCACACGGCCATGTCGGAGAACCGGCGCGCGGCCACCTCGAGCTGCGGCTGCTTGCGGACCGCGTGGAGGGCCAGCACGGCGAGCCCGCCCACCCACAGGGCGAGGGCGAGCAGGTGGAGCGAGACCGCCGATGTGGCGAGGTCGTGGTTGGGCGAGGAGGAGGTGTGGCCGGTGAGCGGCGCGGGCAGCAGCGTCACCAGCGCGAAGACCAGCAGACCCGCCGCGGCCCCCGCGGTGATCGCGCCGCGGGAGAACAGCGCGATCGCCACCCCGAACAGCACCACGAGCGTGAGCGCCACGCCCTGCGTGGTCTGGGTGGCGTAGCTGGTGAGGAAGGTGCGGTCGAGGATCTGGGGAACGGTCCTGCCGATGGACTCCGCGGTGCTGAACACGATGGCGACGAAGGCCGAGCCGGCCCAGGCGAGGGCAGCCCACGAGGCGGCCTTGACGTACTGGGTGGCGGTCCTGCCGAGCACGCCCTTGTCGTTGGGCAGCAGCGCGGCGGCCATGAGCAGCAGGCCGACGGTGGCCACGCCCGCCATGTCCATGAGCAGCTTGGACAGTGGCAGGCCCCAGCGGACGACCGCGCCGGAGTCGGGCAGGCCGGGGATGATCCTGGGGAACGCCCTGCCGCCGGCGATCATGCCGATGACCAGGGCGACGACCGCGGCGGCCGCCCCGGCGAGCGCGAGCCGCGCCGCTTTGCTCATGGCTTCTTCTTCCGCGCGCTGAGCAGGAAACCGATGCCGATGCCGACGAGCGCGCCGATCACGATGATCAACCAGACGGGGAACGTCACCGGCTGCGCGGCCGAAGCCCGATCGGTGGCGGGGTCGGTGGCGGGCGAGCTCTGGGCGGGCTGCGTGGCCGGCGCCGAGGTGGCCGGCGCCGATGCGGCCGGCGCCGCGCTCTCGGAGGCACTGGAGGTCGGGCTGGGGGACGGCGTCTCGGCCCCCTTCACCCGGAACGGGATCTCGCCCTCGATCGGATGCCCGTCGGACGAGACGACCCGGTAGGCGATCGTGTACTTCCCGTCGGGCACGGGCTCCTTGACCGCCTGGGTCACCACCTTGCCGTCCGCCTGCGGCTTGCCGCTCTGCAGCTCGGCGCCGCCGGGGCCGCGCACGATGACGAACGGCAGGCGTACGCCCGCGGTGAACTCGAGCCGCACCTCGTCGAGGGCCTTGATCTCGGCGCCCTCGGCCGGGGAGCTGCTCTTGAGCGCGTCGTGCGCCAGCGCCGGCGCGGCACTGCCCAGCACGAACACGAGTAGGGCGGCGGCAGTCGCGGCGAGCGCCGCGAGCGGGGATCTCTTCATGGCACCCCCAAGGCTACCGACGCCACCGCCCGGTCGGGACTCCGCTACAGCCCCGCGCAGGCCATCGCCCGCTGGTACGCCTCGACGGCCCCGTCCGCGTCGCCCAGCATCTCCATCGTCTCGGCGGCGGCGTACCAGGTGCCGGCCGCGCGCCGCGAGTGGGGCAGGCGGGAGAGCCGCTCCTGCACGGCACGCGCGCTGATCTCGGCCTCCGCGAAGTTCCCCAGAGCCCCTTGGACGCGGCTGACCAGCAGATCGCCCTCCGTGCCGAGCGCGACCACGTTGTCCGGCACAAGCTGGTCCGCGGCCCGGATGTGGACCATCGCCTCGGCGGGCGAGCCCAGGACGATCTCGGCCCTGGCCAGCTCGAGCCGGCACCGGGCCACATCGATCGTGCTTGCCGAGCTCTGGGTCAGTTCTTCCGTGGCTCGCGTCAGGACGTCCCGGGCAGCCGCCGCCTGACCAGGACGCACCCGCAGGAGGAGCTGGCCGTAAGCACCGCGCATACGCGCGAGGTTGCGTGGTGCGCCGTTCTCGGACTGCACCGCGAGGGCCCGCTCCGCGAAGGCGAGCGCCTCCTCACCGTGTCCGATGCTCTCCGCCACCACTGACGCGTTCCAATTGGCGGCGACGATCGACCGGGGGGTGCCGAGTGTGTCGGCGGCGTTGAGCAGTTCGGCGGCGAACTGCTTCGCCCTGAGCATGTCGCCGCGGAAGAGATAGGCGGACAGAAGCGTGGCGCCCAGCTCGACGAGGTGGTCCGTCCAGGTGGGGCGGGCGTGGCTGCGCAGGATCTGCTCTCCCACCTCCACCGCCTCCGTGAGCCTTTCGCTGTCGCGGTAGACGCGGCAGAGGGCGATTGCGAGCTCGACCGCACGCTCCGGCGTGGTCTCCTCGCTGCGCAGCCGGGTGAGAATGGCGCTCGCCTCGCGCAGGTCGCCGCCCGCTTCCGTCGCCAGGGCCAGGCCGAATTCCGTATCTTGACGAAGCTTGGTGAGACCTGTCAGGTTGTTGTCCGTCAATAGCTCAGCGAAGCGGGTTCTGGCCTCGGAGACCTCGCCGTTCTCCAGGGCGAGCCGCGCGTAGCCCAGCGCCAGCTCGATGTCCTCCATCTGCTCGGCCGTAACCCCGTTGACCAGATAGGAGAGGGAACAGTCGAGCTTCTGAGCCAGCAGCTCCAGCACAGCGGGTGTCGGCGTGCGCTTGCCGCTCTCGATGAGGGAGACGTAGCTGTCCGACAACTCCGGGTGCGCGAGCTGCGCCTGAGAGAGGCCACGCTGACGCCTGACTGTCTTGATTCGGAGTCCGACCATGTCAGATGTGGTCACTGCTACCGCTCCCTGAGATTATTGCGTCCGAGCAACACGAATAGGCGAGGGAGATACCCCGATGCGCACACGTACTGCACTGTCCGTACTTGCTGCCGTGATTGTGGCCCTAGCGGCCTCCGGAAGCAATGCTACGGCGGCATGGGCCGATCCGTCTCGGCCTGTACGGGTAATGTCCGACGTGATCACCTGCTGCTGAGCGGCCCGAATACACGATCCACTCGTCTGGGTGGCCCCATAGCCTGAGCGCAAGGACAAGCCGACGCGGTCCGCCATTCCTGCCGGCCAGCTCCTCGATCCAGCGGATTCGGTAACGGACCGTGTTCACGTGCACGTGCACCCGCCTCGCGCAAGCATTCCACGTGCCGACACAGTCGAGGAAGCCGCGGCCGAGCGTGCGCACCAGCTCCGGCTGGTGCCTGCGCTCGCAGTCGATCGACGGCGACGGCAGCCGGCTCGCGAACGAGCGGCGCACACCGCCTGACGGGGTGACCAACAGTCGCACAATTCGTCGATCTGGACTGTAGCGGCGCCGTCTACATTTCATCTCTCATCCGCCACGCGATCTTTACTATGCTGCCTTCTCCGCGGGAATCCGGGCCATCGAGGAGGCGGCTTGAGCGAAGGAATCTTCATCCGCCTTCTCGGCGAGGTGACCGCCGAGTTCCGCCGTCAGGGCGCCGAAGAGCCCATCGACCTCGGACCTGCCAGGCAGCGGACCGCCCTGTCGATCCTGGCCGCGGTGGCCCCGCGCCCCGTCCCCATGGATCAGTTGGTCGCCGGCGTCTGGGGGGAGAACGCCCCGCGCAACGCCGAGCAGAGCGTCTACACCTACGTCGCCGGCCTGCGCCGCGCCTTCGAGCCCGATCGCGGGCGGCGCGAGCCGTCGCGGGTGCTGGCGGGAACGCCGGCCGGCTACGTCCTGCACGTGGAGCCCGCCCAGGTGGACGCGCTGCTGTTCGCCGAGGGGATCGAGGAGGCCAGGCGGGTCCAGCGCGCGGGAGACGACCCCCAGGCCGTGCGCCGCCTCGACGAAGCCCTGGGGATGTGGCGCGGCACCGCGCTGAGCGGGCTGTCCGGCCCGTTCGCGGAGGCGGAGCGCGATCGCCTGGAGCAGCTCCGGCTCGCCGCCCTGGAGCTGCGCGCGGACAGTCTGCTGCGCCTGGGCCGCCACCGGGACATCGTCGAAGAGCTGGGGGACCTCACCCGCCGGAACCCGCTGCGCGAGCGGGCCCGCGAGCTGCTCATGACGGCCCTGTTCCGCTCGGGCAACCCGGCCGAGGCGCTGAAGGTCTACGAGGAGGGCAGGGTCCTGCTCGCCGAGGAGCTCGGGCTGTCACCGGGTGAGGGCTTACGCCGGTGCTATGAGATGGTGCTGCGCGCCGACGCGGCGCCCGCCCCGAGCACGCCGGCGCCCCATGAGACACCGCACCAGTTGCCCCGCCCGCTGGCGGAGTTCGTGGGCAGGTCCGCGGCGGCCGGGTGGCTGGCGGAGCGGCTCGCGCCGCGGGCTGAGAACTCGCCAAGCCCATTGGTGATCATCACCGGGCCGCCGGGCGTCGGCAAGTCGGCGCTCGCCGCCCACGTCGCCCACCTGGCCAAGGACCGCTTCCCCGACGGACAGCTCTACGTCAACTGCCGGGGTGCCACGCCCGAACTGCCCGCGCTCACCCCGCTCGACGTGCTCGGCCGGTTCCTGCGGGCGCTCGGCGTGCCGCCCAACGCCGTGCCCGCCGACCTGGACGAGGCGGCGGCCGCGTGGCGCAGCCGCCTGCACGACCGGCGGGTGCTGGTCCTGCTGGACGACGCCGCCGACCTCGCGCAGATCCGGTCGCTGATGTCGGCCTCGCTCGGCAACACGCTGCTCGTGACCAGCCGAGAGACCATGAGCTGGGGCGAGGACGCCGTTCAGCTGGAGCTCGCCAGGATGTCGCAGGCGGAGTCGGCCACGGTGCTGGCCAACCTGGCCGGCGCGAGCCGGATCTCGGCCGACGCGGGCGAGACGGCCAGGCTCGTCCGGCTGTGTGACGGTCTCCCGCTGGCGTTGCGCATCGCGGGAGCGCGCCTGGCCGACCGTCCTGACTGGAGCGTGTCCACGCTGGCCGCCCGCCTGAGCGACGAGCGAACCCGGCTGCACGAGCTGGCGGCCGGCGACCTGGCGGTCCGCTCCAGCCTGGCCGGGAGCCACACCGCGCTCGAACGCGGCTCGCGCCCCGTGGACCGGCTGGCCGCGCGCACGCTGGCGCTGCTGGGGCTCCTGCACGTGCCCGAGGTGACCGCGGAGGCCGCGGGCGCGCTGGCCGGCACCGCCTCCGGCCAGGCGGAGTCGGCCCTGGAGCGGCTGGTGGACGCCCACCTGCTCGATCGCGCCGGCCCCGGCCGCTACCAGTTGCACGATCTCGTCCGCCTCTTCGCCGGCGAACTGCGTCCCGGCGACTCACGCGAGGCGCTGATCCGCGCGCTGTCGTACTACGCCGCCTCCACCCGTCTGGCCAGCCACGTCAGCGACCCGCACCGCACGCAGCTGGCGGCCCCGGTCGACGCGCTCCCGCACGAGATCAACACTGCGGAGGAGGCGCGGGCATGGCTGCGCGAGGAGGAGCCCATCCTGTCGGCCGCGGCCGTGCAGGCGCTGAACTCCCCTGACGGCACGATCGCCCGGCTGGGTGTCAACCTCGCGTTCGGCCTCCTCTGGCACCAGAGTCGCGCCTACCACATGGCGGAGATGAAGGAGCTGAACACGCTGGCGTTGCGGGTGAGCGAGCGCCTCGGGGACGCGGCCGGCGCCCTGCTCGCACACGGCCACATCGCCCTCGCCCTGCAAATGACGGGATACACGGATGAGGCCTTCGTGCACCTACGGTCCCAGCTGGAGCTCGCCCGGCGGCTCGGCGACGCCTTCACCGAGATGCGTACGCTGGGCAACCTGGCCAACAACTACAACTCGGGGGAACGTTACGAGGAGGCACTGTCGTGGGCGGAGCTCCAGCTCGCACGGGCCAGGAGCATCGACGCGAGCGTGGGGGTCAGGTACGCGCTGATGATGATTGGGGACTCCCACGTGGGGGCGGGACGTCCGGAGAAGGCGCGCGAGGCGCTGTATGAGGCGCTGGCCGACGCCGAGGAGGCAGGGGACTCCAGCTTCGAGGGGCAGATCCGGCTCACGCTCGGCGAGGCCCACCTCGACCTGGAGGACCCGGAGCAGGCTCTGCCGCACCTTCTCCGCGCTCTTGAGCTGATCTCGGCGAGTGGTTACCGAATCGGGAGGGTGCGTTGCCTGATCGGGCTGTCGCGGGCGTACCGGATGCTCAAGGATCCCGGCCGGGCCCTTTCCTACGTCGACGATGCCGTGGCCGGCGGTGGCGGGCTCGGCCACGCCCGCTGGGAGCGGCGGCTGAGGGAGGAGCGGGCGGCCGTGGCCGAGGCGCGCGCGGCTATCGAGGCGGGCCCGTGTCCCTGAGGGCCAGGAAGAAGTCCACGCGGTCGGCCATCGTCGACAGGTTCCTGCCGGTCAGCTCCTCGATCCTGCGGATCCGGTAGCGGACCGTGTTCACGTGCACGTGGAGCCGCTCCGCGCAGGCGTTCCACGAGCCGGAGCAGTCGAGGAAGATCCCGAGCGTGCGCACCAGCTCGGACTGGTGACGCCGGTCGTAGTCGAGCAGCGGCGACAGCAGCCGGGCCGTGAACGAGCGGCGCACGTCCCCCGGCACCGTGGCCAGCAGCAGCGCGTGCGTGTAGATCTCGTCGCTGGTCACCACGCCCCCGGCGCGGGCCTCGGCCAGGCGCCTGGCGTGCCCGGCCTCCTCCACGCCTCCCTTGACGGCGGCGGCCCCGGTCAGCGCGCCGCTCACGCCGACGCACAGGCGGGTGTCGGGCAGGGCGGCCAGCACCTCGGCCCCGGCGCGCAGCCGGTCGGCCAGCTCTGCGGTGGTGCGCTCGCGCAGCGGCACCACGGCGACCGCGCCGTCCGCCCCCGCCGCCGCGACGACCTCGCGGCCGAGCAGTTCCTCCACGACCTGGCCGCCGAGCGCGGCGGGGTCGGGGCCGCGGGTGGCGCCCGGCCTGGGCGCGGTGGCGTTCACGACGGCGTACGGCTCCGCCGCGTCGATCCCGCAGGTCCGCAGCCTGGCGTTGAGCTCGGCCGCGTCGGACTCGGCCAGCGCGGCCACGAGAAGCTGCTCGGTCAGGCGGCGCTCGACCCGGCGGCCCTCCTCCACGCGGCTGCGTTCGAGGCCGACGCAGGACGCCAGCTCGTAGCCCAGGTCGGCGCGTCCCATCAGGTCGCCGTCGCAGGCCAGCGCCCAGCCTGCGGCCCGGTGGCCACGCCCGACCGCGAAGATCGTGTGGTCGCCGACGCGCGCGGGCAGCCGCGGCGCGGTCAGATACGCCTTCGCCAGCCGTACGGGATCCGCGGCCGCGCCCACGATCACCTCGCCCGACGCGGACAGCACGGCGCCGGTGACGCCCAGCTCGGCGGCGGTCAGCTCGAACAGCTCGCGCAGGTCCACGCCCTCGGCGATGGCCGCGACCAGCCTGCGGTGGCGGCCGAGCGCGTCGCGCACGTCGCCCGCCAGCCGCGGCACGACCAGCTCAGCCAGCGTCCGGAACGACACCTCCGTCGGCACGTCGACCAGCGGCAGGCCGGCGGCCTCGCACGCGGCCACCAGGTCGTCGGGGACGTGCCCCAGCCACGCCTGCCCCGCGCCCAGCGCGGCGACCCCGGCCTCCACCAGCGCCGCCACGAACTCGGCCGAATCGCCCGGCTCGTGCCACCACATCAGCCCCGACAGCACCAGCTCGCCGCCGCCCAGGTAGCGCCCCGGCTCGGGCAGGTCGGTGATGTGCACGGCGTGGAACTCGCGGGAGGGGTCGCCGGCGAGCAGGGTCAGGCGCAGTTCCTCGATGGCCAGCAGGTCAGAGATGCGCACTTGGAGGAATATACAAGGCTTTGAGGCCAACCGCTGACCGGGATTTCACGCGACGCGCATATTATGCGGCCCGGCGGCGGTGCTCTACTCGGAAGATGACGGAGACCGCGTACCCGACCACCGTTCCCGGCACCCGGGAGGGGGCCAGAGAGGGAGTCGGCCAGAGCGCGCGGCGGCCCGATGCGACGCTGAAGGTGACCGGCGAGTTCGCCTATGCCTCCGACCTGTGGCTGGACGGCATGGTGTGGGGCGCGACGCTGCGCAGCCCGCACCCGTCGGCCTGGATCCGCTCGATCGACGTGGGGCCCGCGCTGAAGATCCCGGGCGTGCTGACCGTGCTGACGCACGAGGACGTGCCGGGCGAGAAGTTCTACGGCCTCGACCACAAGGACCAGCCGGTGCTGGCCATCGACCAGGTCCGCTACCAGGGCGAGCCGGTGGCGGTGGTGGCCGCCGACCACCCCGAGACCGCGCGCAGGGCGGCCGCGGCCATCGTGGTCGAGTACGAGGTCCGCGAGGCCGTGACCGACCCCCGCGCGGCCCGGCGTTTCGTGCGGCACCAGCCGGTACGGCGGGGCGACACGTTCGAGGCCGAGGTCGTGGTCACCGGGGAGTACGAGGTCGGCATGCAGGACCAGGCCTTCCTCGGCCCCGAGTCCGGCCTGGCGGTCCCCGCCGAGGACGGCGGCGTCGACCTCTACATCGCCACCCAGTGGCTGCACGTGGACCGCGACCAGCTCGCCCCCTGCCTCGGCCTGCCCCCGGACAAGGTGCGCCTGACGCTGTCGGGCGTCGGCGGCGCGTTCGGCGCCCGCGAGGACCTGTCGATGCAGGTGCACGCCTGCATGCTGGCGCTGCGGCTGAACCGGCCCGTGAAGATCGTGTACGGCCGGGAGGAGTCGTTCTTCGGCCACGTGCACCGCCATCCGGCCCGGATGCGCTACGAGCACGGCGCGACGCGCGACGGCAAGCTGGTCTACGTCAAGGCCGACATCCTGCTGGACGGCGGCGCGTACTGCTCCTCCTCCCCCGCCGTGGTCGGCAACGCCGCCTCGCTCGGCGTGGGCCCGTACGAGGTGGAGAACGTCCAGGTCGACGCCACCGGCGTCTACACCAACAACCCGCCCTGCGGCGCGATGCGCGGCTTCGGCGCGGTCCAGGCGTGCTACGCGTACGAGTCACAGATGGACCGGCTGGCCGAGGCGTGCGGCCTGTCGCCCGTGGAGATCCGCGTGCGCAACGCCGTCTCCCAGGGCTCCCATCTCATCACCGGCCAGGTGATCGACTCCCCGGCCCCGCTCGCGGAGATGCTGCGCGACCTGGAGGCGATGCCGCTGCCCCCCGCGGCGCCCGAGGACCTGCGGTCGATGCCCGGCGGCGTCTCGCAGACCACGCACGGCGAGTCCGTGCGCCGCGGCGTCGGCTACGGCGTCGGCATCAAGAACATCTGCTTCTCCGAGGGCTTCGACGACTTCTCCACGGCCAGGGTGCGCGCCGAGCTGTTGGGCGGCGAGCCGCACGTCACCGTGCACACGGCCGCCGCCGAGGTCGGCCAGGGCCTGGTGACGCTCCAGGCCCAGATCGCCCGCACCGAGCTGGGCATCGCGAACGTGACCGTGGCCACCGCCGACACCTCCGTCGGCTCGGCCGGCTCGTCGTCGGCCTCGCGCCAGTCGTACGTGACCGGCGGGGCGGTGCGGGCCGCCTGCGAGGCGGTGCGCGAGCGGTTCGGCGGGCTGCCGCCGGAGGAGGCCCTGGAGAAGTTCGGGCCGATCGAGGAGACGCGCGAGTACCGGCACCGCCCCACGTACCCGATGGACCCGATCACCGGGCAGGGCGACTCCCACACCCAGCTCGCCCTGTGCGTGCACCGGGCCGTCGTGGACGTGGACGTGGAGCTGGGCCTGGTCAAGGTGGTCGAGCTGGCGGCCGTCCAGGACGTCGGCCGTGTCCTGAACCCCCAGGCGCTCGAAGGCCAGATCCAGGGCGGGTCCGCGCAGGGGCTCGGGCTGGCGCTCATGGAGGAGATCCAGATCCGCGACGGCCGGGTGCTGAACCCGTCGTTCACGGACTACCTCATCCCTACCATCCTCGACATGCCGCCGATGCAAATGAAGATCCTGGAAAATCCGGATCCAGCGGCGCCGTACGGGCTGCGCGGCGCCGGCGAGCCTCCGACGCTGTCCTCCACCCCCGCCGTCGCCGCCGCGGTGCGCGCGGCGACCGGGCTGCGGTTGACTCGGGTTCCGATCAGGCCGGAAGATATCGCGTTGTTTGATAGCGGATCGACTATGGGGGTAACCGATGGCAAGCGCTCGTGAAGCGGCCGAGGCGGAGTTCAGGCGCTTCGACACCGACGGCGACGGCCTGCTGACCGCCGACGAGATCCGCCGGGCCAACGAGGCGCTGGGCGGGCAGGGCGCGTCCGAGAGCGAGATCGAGGCGTTCATCACGTCGGCCGACGACGACGGCGACGGGACGATCGGGCTCGAGGAGTTCATGGGACTCGTGGGTCACGGGCGCCACGAGAAGGCGTGATCTCGTCACCTGCCGGGTAGCAATGCGCCATCCCCCTTGATCATTCGAAGGGGGATGGCGGGTGCTCGGCCGATTCTTCGAGCTCACCGGGCGAGGCACGACCGTCGGCCGCGAGGTGCGTGGCGGGATCACCACTTTCGTGGCCATGGCCTACATCATCCTGCTCAACCCGATCATCCTGGCCGGCGCCGAGGACGTCACGGGCGCCCGGCTCTCCATCGCCCAGCTGACCACCTCCACCGCGCTGGCGGCGGCCGTCTCCACGCTGCTGATGGCCTTCATCGGCAACGCCCCCTTCGGCCTGGCCGCCGGGCTCGGCCTCAACGCGGTGGTGGCCTACCAGGCCGCCCCGCACATGACGTGGGCCCAGGCCATGGGCCTGGTGGTGCTGGAGGGCTTCGTCATCATCGTGCTGGCCGTGACGGGCCTGCGCGCGCTGATCATGAACGCCATCCCGCTCCCGCTCAAACATGCCATCAGCGTGGGCATCGGGCTGTTCATCGCCCTGATCGGCCTGGTGGACGCCGGGTTCGTGACGCGGGGCACCGGCACGCCCGTGCAGCTCGGCACCACGGGGCACCTCACGGGCTGGCCGGTCGTGGTGTTCTGCTTCGGCCTGCTCCTGATGATCGCCCTGTTCGTCCGCAGGACCCCGGCCGCGATCCTGATCAGCATCATCGTGACGGCGGCCCTGGCGGTCCTGGTCAACTCGGTCGCCAGGGTCCCGCCCGGGTCGTGGGGCGTGGTGACGCCGCGCGTGCCCGAGCGCCTGATCGCGGCGCCGGACTTCGGGCTGGTGGGCGCGTTCGACCTGTTCGGCGGGTTCGCCAGGGCGGGGGCGCTGACGGCGGCGGTGGTGCTGTTCACGCTGGTGCTGTCGGGGTTCTTCGACGCGATGGGCACGATCATCGGCGTGAGCGACGAGGCCGGGCTGGTGGACGAGCGGGGCCAGGTGCCCCGGCTGGGCCGGGTCCTGACCGTGGACGGCGTGGCGGGCATGGTGGGCGGCTCGATGAGCGCCTCGGCGAACACCGTCTTCGTCGAGTCCGCCGCCGGCGTCGGCGAGGGCGCGCGGACCGGCCTGGCCAGCGTGGTGACGGGGGCGCTGCTGGGGCTGACGCTGCTGTTCACGCCGCTGGCCACGGTGGTGCCCGCCGCGGCCGCCGCGCCCGCGCTGGTGCTGGTCGGGGCGCTGATGATGACGCAGAGCAGGAACGTGCCCTGGGAGGACCTGGACGTGGCCGTGCCGGCGTTCCTGACGATCGCGTTCATGCCGTTCACGTACTCGATCACGAACGGGGTGGGCGCCGGCGTGATCGCCTACACCCTCGTCAAGGCCGCCAGGGGGCGCTTCTCCGAGATCCCGTGGCTGCTCTGGATCGTCTCGCTGATCTTCCTGGCCTTCTTCGCGATCGACTGGCTGGAGGAGCTGTTCGGTTAGCGGATGTCGCCGCTGTTGCAGGCCACGCCGTTGCCGTCGGTGTCCACGTACCAGGAGTATTCCTCGTGGGTGCCCTTGAAGTAGGGGCCGTCGCCGGCGGCGACGGCCTCCTTGCAGCTGGCGTAGCGCTTGTCGGGGGTGCGGCGGGGGCCCGAGGCGGGGCTCGTGCCGGCCGGGTTGGTGGTGCCGGGGTTCGTGGTGCCGGGGTTGCCGCTGCCGGGGTTCGTGGCGCCCGGGTCGGGCGTGGTGCCGGGGTTGGGGTTCTGCTGGGCCGGAGGGGTCTGCGGCGGGGTGCCGCCGGGCTGCTGCGGCTGCGTGGCCGGGCCCGTGGGCTGCGTGGACGCGCCCGGCGTGGCGCCCAGCAGGCGGGTCACCAGCGCGTCGGCCTCCTCCTTCTCGAAGCCCGCGATGCTCATGCTGTCGCCGTCCATGTACTGGGTGACGATGGGCGCGGCCACCACGACCTTGGGCGCGTCGGGCTGCGCGGGCGCCAGCACGATGGCCAACTGCCGCTGCTCGGGCACCAGCTCGTCGATGAGCTGCACGAGGCGCTCCTTGAAGCGCGGGGCGATCGCGATGCGCACGGAGTATTGGCCGTCCTTCTCGCGCACCGGCTCGATCCGCTGCACGGAGTCGACGGTGACGCCGTCCTCCAGGAGATAGCAGTTCTTCTGCTCCGCGTCGAGCACGGCCTCCGCGCCGGGGCACGGCGCCGCCTTGGTCTCCCGGACGGGGGCGAAGTGGACGGGCACGGCCAGCTGCTGCATCGGCGCGGCGCCTAACAGCGGCGTGTCGGGGTTCTTGGTCATCAGGACGGCGATCGAGCCGACCACGCCCGCGACCAGCACCACGAGCACGAGCGAGACGATCAGCAAGATGGTGGTGGCCTTGCTGGCCCTCGGCTCCCCCGGGTCCGCGGGTGGCGGCTCTTCCGGCTTGTCCATCTCTATGGCGATCCCATCCTGACGTTCGGACTGCCGGTGAGCCTACCGAGGTACCGCGGCACCCGGGTAATCAGCCCGATATTCGTCGCCTATTCGGGGGAGAGAGGAGGAATGGAGGTCTAAGCGCACCAGAGCGAGAAGAGTTCGCCCATGAAAGTCGGTGTTCCGAAAGAGCTCAAGAACAGCGAATATCGGGTGGCCCTTACCCCGGCCGGAGTGCACGAGTTCGCGCGTCACGGCCATCGGGTCTTCGTGGAAGAGGGGGCGGGCGTCGGCTCCTCGATCCCCGACGACGACTTCGCCGCGGCCGGGGCCGTCATGGTCCCGGACGCCGACGAGGTCTGGGCGGCCGCCGACATGATCATGAAGGTGAAGGAGCCGGTGCCGGAGGAGTACCACCGGCTGCGCAAGGGGCAGGTGCTGTTCACGTACCTGCATCTGGCCGCCTCCAGGTCCTGCACACAGGCCCTGCTCGACTCGGGCTGCACCGCCGTCGCCTACGAGACCGTCCAGACCGCGAACGGGGCGCTGCCCCTGCTCGCGCCCATGTCCGAGGTGGCGGGCCGGCTGGCGCCACAGGTGGGCGCGTACCACCTGATGCGCTCGGGAGGCGGCAGGGGCGTGCTGATGGGCGGCGTCTCCGGCGTGCGCGCGGCGCAGGTCGTGGTCATCGGGGCCGGCGTGTCCGGCATGAACGCCGCCGCCATCGCCCTCGGGATGCAGGCCGAGGTGCTGCTGCTGGACAACAACATCGACAAGCTGCGCCAGGCCGACCTGATCTACCAGGGCCACTGCCAGACCGTCGCCTCCAACATGCTGGAGATCGAGCAGGCGGTGACGGAGGCCGACCTGGTCATCGGCGCGGTGCTGGTGCCCGGCGCCAAGGCGCCGACGCTGGTGAGCAACGCCCAGGTGAGCCGCATGAAGCCGGGCTCGGTGCTGGTGGACATCGCGATCGACCAGGGCGGCTGCTTCGAGGACTCCCGGCCGACCACGCACGAGCGGCCCACGTACCGGGTGCACGACTCGATCTTCTACTGCGTGGCCAACATGCCGGGCGCGGTGCCGCACACCTCGACGTTCGCGCTGACGAACGTGACGCTCCCGTACGCGCTGGCCATCGCCGGCCTGGGCTGGAAGCGGGCGATGCGCGAGGACCCGGCGCTCGCGCTGGGCCTGAGCACCCACGACGGCCACCTGACCAGCCGCCCGGTGGCCGAGGCGCACGGCCTGGAGTGGACGGCCCTCGAACACGTCCTTTCGTGAGCCTTCTGTCCATCACATCCGACGCGAGTTACGCTAAGTAGCAATAGACTACTTAGCGTAATCAATCGGAGTCATGATGGCGAAGCTGAGCAGCTTCCGCGAGAGCGCGGAGCGCAACTTCCAGGACCTGGACGCCGACGGCGACGGCTTCCTGACCAGATACGACTACCTGGCGCTGGCCCAGCGGCGCCTGGAGCTGACCGGCGTGCGCGCCGACTCGCCCGAGGCCGAGGCCGTCGTCAACGCGTTCCTGAACGCCTGGGACACCCACGCCCGGGCCCTCGACACCGACCGCGACGGGCGGATCAGCAAGGAGGAGTACGTCAAGTCCTTCGAGTCGCTGGTACGCACGGGCGCGCTCGAAGCGGTGCTCGCGCCGATCACCCGGGCCACCTTCGCCGTCGCCGACCGCGACAAGGACGGGTGGATCACCATGGAGGATTTCCGCACCGTCTGGAACCGCGCGGACACCGACCTCGCCGCGGCCTTCTCCCGCGTGGACGCCGACGGCGACGGCCGTATCTCGTTCGAGGAGTACGCCCGCGCCCGCCAGGGCCTGCTCATCGACGGGGTCTGACGCCCCCGGCCGGAGAGCGGGCTGCGGGCCGCCGAAGGGGCCATATGCCCGCCCCTCCGGCGTACCGCCGCTTCTCGCGTCCGGCTACTTCTGCGACTGGGTGGGCGCCGGGGAGATGGTCTCCATCGGCGGCTGCTGCTCGTTGCCCTTCGGCTCCGGCGGCAGCGGCGCCTGGTCGGCCGTCGTCGTGATGGCGTCCTGGCCGCCGCACGTCGCACCGGGCTCCGGCGTGTCCTTACCGTTCTGGAACTTCTTGATGAACGCCGCCAGCTTCGGGTCGGCCGCGTCGTTCAGCTTGAGCTGGTGCCCCCACGACGACACGACCACCGGCGCGGGCAGGTTGGGGTACGGGCTGACCAGCATGTAGTCCTGCTGCCCCGTGGACGTCGCCACTTCCTTCAGCTTGTCGATCTGCGCCTTGGGCAGGTCGGGCCGGTAGGTGATCCAGGCGGCCCCGTGCTCCAGGGAGTGCACGGCGTGCTCGTTGTGGATGGGCTTGTCGTAGATCGAGCACGCCTGCCAGTAGTTGTTGTGCTGACCGCCGACCGGCGGGTTCTCCTTGTACGTGACCGCGTTCCACACGTGCTGCCCGGCCTCGTACTTGTAATTGGACACAGCGTCCAGCGAGGTCTCCTGGGCCTGCTTGACCAGGTAGAAGCCGACCACACCGACGAGCACCACGATGATCAGGCCGCCCGATCCCCACATGAGCAGCGCGGCGCGGCGTTGTTTGCGCTGCTGCTCGGCCCGCATCTTCGCAAGATGCTCGCGCCTCGCCTGCGCCTTCTCCTTCGTCATCGTTCCTCCATCGGCGTGCCAACTCCGGTCACCCTATTGCCTCCCGGGGTATGCGGAGAATAAGGCGCTCATAAGCGTCCGATCACGACGCCTTGGGTGGGTACGCTGGACGCGCCATGGAAAAACCCGTGAGGAAACCCATCCTGATCGTCTGCGGCGTGCTCGTGCTCGCCCTGGCCGCATTCTTCCTGTTCGGCCGCGACGGCACGCCCGGCGACACCTCGCCCGAGGCCGGATTCGCCCGTGACATGGCCGCGCACCACGCCCAGGCCGTGGACATGGCGTTCATCATCCGGGACAAGGGCCCGGCCAAGGAGATCAGAAACCTGGCCTTCGACATCATCAACACCCAGGCCAACCAGCGCGGCATGTTCCTGGGCTGGCTGCAGCAGTGGGGTCTCGACCAGGCGACCGACCAGCGGCCGATGGCCTGGATGAGCGGCCACGGCCACTCCGGCGCCGCCACGGCGACGCCCGGCACCATGCCCGGCATGGCCACGCCGCAGGAGCTGACCCAGCTCAAGCAGGCGCAGGGCACGCAGGCCGAGGTGCTGTTCCTGCAGCTGATGATCCGTCACCACGAGGGCGGCGTGCAGATGTCCGAGGGGCTGCTGAAGCTGTCCACGCGGGCCGAGGTCGTCAGCATGGCGCAGAAGATCGTCCAGGGGCAGAGCGGGGAGATCAAGCTCATGACGGAGCTGCTCCAGCAGCGGAGCGCGCAGCCCCTCCCGTCGATCCTCAAGCCCCAGTAAGGCCGTGGACGCCGACGCGATCGTGGTCGGCTCCGGGCCCAACGGGCTCGTCGCCGCCGTCACGCTGGCCCGCGCCGGGCGCAGGGTGCTGCTGCTGGAGGCCGCCGACCGGTTCGGCGGCGGGCTGCGTTCCGGGGAGCTGACGCTGCCGGGGCGGGTGCACGACCTGTGCGCGACGGTGATGGCGATGGCCGTGGCGTCTCCCGCGTTCCGGGCGCTGGAGCTGCCGGGCGTGGAGTTCGTCCATGCCCCGGTGCCCGTGGCCCATCCGCTCGACGACCGTCCCGCCGTACTCGTGCATCGCGACGCCCACCGCACCGCCCAGGGCCTGGGACGCGACGCGGGCGCGTGGCTGGCGACCGTGGGGGCGGCGGCCCGCGCCGGGTTCCCGCTGGTGGACCTGCTCCTCAAGCCCCTCGGCCCGTGGCGGGCCACGGCGGCGGGGGCTCACTCGGACGGGAAAGAGTTCGGCCCGCATGGGGCAGGGCCGGGTTGGCCGGGGGCGGCGCCGCGCGCGTTGGCGCAGGCGGCCGGGCTCGGGATCGCGGCGGCCGGGTTCGGGATGGCCGCGGCTCTGCCCGCGACGACGTTCGCCCGGCGGGCGTTCAGGACCGTGGAGAGCCGGGCGCTCATCGCGGGCATGGCCGCGCACTCCGTACGGGACCTGCGCGCGCCGATCACCGCCGGATACGGGCTGATGCTGGCCTCCCTGGCCCACCTGGTGGGCTGGCCGCTGGTGCGGGGCGGGTCACAGGTGCTGGCCGACGCCCTGGTGGCCGAGCTCAGGTCGCTGGGCGGGGAGGCGGTCACCGGCCACCGCGTGCGCCGGCTGTCCGAGCTGTCCGCGCCGACGGTGGTGCTGGACGTGTCGCCCCGGCAGTTCCTCACGATGGCGGACCTCCCGGCGGGCTACCGGCGGCGGCTCGCCCGCTTCCGGTACGGCCCCGGCGTCTTCAAGATGGACTGGGCCCTCGACGGGCCGGTGCCGTGGCGGGACCCGGCGGTGGCGGACGCGGGCACCGTGCATCTGGGCGGGACGCTGGAGGAGATCACGCTGAGCGAGGCGGAGACGACCGCCGGCCGGCACTCGCCCCGGCCGTACGTGCTGGCGGTCCAGCCGTACGCGGCGGACCCGACGAGGGGCGGGCACACGTTCTGGGCGTACTGCCATGTGCCCAGCGGTTCGACCGTGGACATGACGGACGCCATCGAGACCCAGATCGAGCGGTACGCGCCCGGCTTCCGCGACCGCGTCCTGGCCCGCCACGTCATGGGCCCCGCCGCCCTGGAGGCCGCCAACCCGAACCTGGTGGGAGGCGATGTCACCGGCGGCGTCACCAGCCTCGTCCAGTTCCTCCGCCGCCCCGTCTGGTCCCCTGCGCCGTGGCGCACCCCGTTGCCGGGTGTCTTCCTGTGCTCCGCCTCCACCCCACCGGGCCCGTCGGTCCACGGGATGGGCGGCTGGCAAGCGGCCCGCCTGGCCCTGAAGCTCGACCCCGACAAGCCCTGACGAGCGACTGGGCTTGGCAACGGGGCGGTGCGCGACGGGCTGGGCACCGTACACATTGCGCCGAACACGCCCGCACCACACCCCGCCGCACCGGCGCTCAAGAGCGGACGCGCCGTGCGGCGGCAGCGCTCGCGGTGGAAAGCGCCACTCCGGAAAGCGCCGCAGGGTCGCCACACGCGCGACGACGCCCAACCAACCCCCGACCGGGGGCCGGGCGGGCGGTGGTGTCAGGGGTGGGTGGTGTGGATTTCCTCGGACAGCGCGGCGGCGAAGGCGTCCACGTCGGCCTCCGTCGTGTCGAAGGCGCACATCCACCGCACCTCCCCCGTCGCCTCGTTCCACGTGTAGAACCGGAACCGCTTCGCCAGCCGCTCCGTCACGTCCCGGGGCAGGATCGCGAAGACGGCGTTCGCCTCCACCGGGCGCGACAGCCGCACCCCGGGGATGCCGCCGACCGCCTCGGCCAGGCGCCGGCCCATGGCGTTGGCCTGGCGGGCGTTGCGCAGCCACAGGTCCCCTGACAGCAGCGCCTCGAACTGCGCCGACACGAAGCGCATCTTGGACGACAACTGCATGAACGTCTTGCGGATGTAGTCGATCCCGCTGGCGGCGGCGGGGTTGAGGACGACGATCGCCTCCCCGTACAGCAGCCCGATCTTGGTGCCGCCGAAGGAGAGCACGTCCACCCCCGCGTCCGTCGTGAGGGCGCGCAGCGGGACGTCGAGGGCGGCGGCGGCGTTGGTGAGGCGGGAGCCGTCGAGGTGGACGAGCAGCCCCAGGTCATGGGCGTGCGAGCAGATCGCCGCGATCTCCTCGACGGTGTAGAGGGTGCCCAGCTCGGTGGTGTTGGAGATGGACACCACGCGCGGCTGCGCCCGGTGCACGTCGCCGAACCCCCACGCCTGCCGGTCGATCAGCTCCGGCGTGAGCTTGCCGTCGGGCGTGGGCACGGTGAGCAGCTTGATGCCGCCCGCCACCTCGGGCGCGCCGCCCTCGTCGGTGTTGATGTGGGCGCTTTCCGCGCAGATGACCGCCTCCCAGTGGGCGGTCATCGAACGGAGGGAGACGACGTTCGCGGCCGTGCCGTTGAAGACCGGCCAGACCTGCGCCTGGTCGCCGAAGTGCCGCTTGAAGACCTCTCCAATGGCCTCGGTGTAGACGTCTTCGCCGTAGGCGATCTGGTGGCCGCCGTTGGCGTCGGCGATGGCCTGGAGGATCTCGGGGTGCACCCCGGCGTAGTTGTCGCTGGCGAACGCCTTGAGCCGGGGGTCGTGCCGGGAAGTCACGCAGTAAGGTCCAATCGGGTGCCGTTGATCTCGGCGGCGGGGCGGTCGTAGAGGCCGCCGATCGCCTTCGCGAGATCGTGTACGTCGGTGAAGCCGGAGAACTTCGCGTCGGGCTTCTCGGCCCGCATGGCGTCGTTCACCAGTGCCTTGACCACCAGGATGGTGGCGGCGTTGCCGGTGCCGGAGAAGGCGTCGGCGAGGGAGAGCGTCCACGCCTCCGCCGCCGCCTTGGCCGCCGCGTAGGCGGCGCCTCCGGCGGAGGGCCGCTCGGCCGCCTTGGCCGAGACGATCACGAACCGGCCGTTGTCGCTGTGCCGCAGCAGCGGCTCGAAGGCCAGCGACACGTGCTGGAGCGTGCGGATCAGCAGGTCGTGCAGGAGGTCCCAGTCGTCGAGGCTGGTCTCGGCGAAGGAGCCGGAGCCGCGCCAGCCACCGACCAGGTGCACCACCCCGTCCACGCGGCCGTGCTCGCGCTCGATCCGGTCCGCCAGGCCCTGTACGGCGACGCGGTCGAGCAGGTCGACGTGCTCCTTGTCGACCCCGATCACCGTGTGACCATTTTCCCGGAAATATCCGGACACGGCCTCACCCGTCGGCCCCCCGGCACCCGTAACCAGAATGATCATGCGCGCAGTCCCTTAGTCGATTCGACCACTTCGGTCAGCTTACGGCGCAGTGCCTCGTAGAACATGCTCAGCGGGAACTCGTCCGCCAGCACCGCGTCCACCTTGGCCTTCTGCTCCTCCGGCAGCGCCTGGACGCCCTTGGCCCAGACGGAGCCGGGATGCGGCGCCACGTACGCGCCCACCAACTCGTACGCCGCCAGCCAGTGCGCCAGCTTGGACCGGTCGATGCTGTCGCGATACAGCTTCTCGACCTCGCCCCGCAGATCGGCGACCCCGTCGGCGACCCGATCCCAGTCGATCGTGAGCCGGTTGTCCGTCCAGCGCACGATGTCGTTGCGGTGCAGGTACGCGAAGAGCAGCTGCCCGCCGAGCCCGTCGTAGTTCCGCACCCGCTCCCCGGTGATCGGGAACCTGAACAGCCGGTCGAACAGGATCGCCACCTGCACGTACCGCGCGTGCGGCACCCCCTGGGCCTCCAGCTTGACGGCCTCGCCGAACGCGGTCAGGTCGCAGCGCAGCTCCTCCAGCGAGTACAGCCAGTACGGCATCCGCTGCTTGATCATGAACGGGTCGAACGGCAGGTCGCCGTGGCTGTGGGTGCGGTCGTGGACCAGGTCCCAGAGCACGAACGTGTCCTGCGCGAGCCGCTGCGAGGCCAGCAGCCTGGCCGCGTCCGGCGGCAGGTCGAGCTTGAGCGTCTCGGCGGCGGCCCGCGACACCCGCCTGAACCTGGCGGCCTCGCGGTCGGCGAAGATCCCGCCCCAGGTGAAGCGCGCCGGGGTCTGACGCACCGCCACCGTCTCGGGGAACAGCACGGCGGAGTGGGTGTCGTAGCCGGAGGTGAAGTCCTCGAACGCGATCGGCACGAACATCGGGTTGTCGTAGCCGCCCGCCTCCAGCGCGGCCAGCCAGTCCGGCCAGATCGTCCGGATCCAGACGGCCTCCAGGTTGCGGCCGGGGTTGCCGTTCTGGGTGTACATGGGGAACACCACGACGTGCTCCAGCCCGTCCTCGCGCTGGGTGTCGGGGTGGAAGAGGTCGAGCGAGTCGAGGAAGTCGGGGACGCCGAGGTCCTGGTAGGCCCACTTCGCCAGGTCGTCCCGGACTGCCTGGAGGTACGCGGCGTCATGCAGGAAATATGGCGATATTTCGCCCAGACGCGCCCCGATCTCGGCCACCAGCGCCTTCGCCCGCTCTTTATCCTCCGGCACCGAGCCGTCCTTGACCTGGAGCGGCCGCAGCTCCTCGACGGCCGCCTTGAGCCGGGCGAACAGGGCCGCCTTGGCCTCGTCGCGCGCCCCGGCGGCGCCGTCGGCGTCGGGGACGCGGGCGGCCCAGGTGATCACGTTCCCCCAGAGGCGGCGGTGGTCGTAGTCCTCGATGGAGTCGTCGCCGAAGAGGTCGGAGTCGGCGAACGCGATCACGCGCCCCTTGCCGTACCGGACGGCGGCGGCCAGCGGCGCGCCCGCCGGGTCGGCGGTCGGCGAGGTCGCGAACAGCACCTCGCCCTCGCCCTCGACGGTGAGGACGCCGGTGCGGTAGAAGCAGGCCGCGCGGACCCCGGCGACCAGGCCGGAGGCGGTGGCGGGCTCGGCGAGCACCCAGGTGGCCACGTCCCGGTGGGCGTGCCTCGGGTCGCGCACGGTGGCGTGCGTCACGCCCACCCCGAACCGCCCGAGCAGCTCACGCAGGTTGTTGCCGTACTTGTCCTGCTCCTCCTCGGCCAGCACCACCAGCCCGCCGCCGGCGGCGACGAAGGACTCGATCGCGTCCAGCTCGGCCGCGGCGAAGAGGGGGCTGCCCTGCCCGATGGTACGTTCCCACCGCTCCCCCGACGGGTGCGCGATCACCAGGACGTCCTGCTCGGCCAGCGCCTCGGGCGTGAGCGCGCCGGACGTGTGGACGCCGACCGTGTGACCCAGGTGCCGCAGCAGCCCGGCCGCGCGGGCGTAGCTGTTGTCGTCGGGATGGGCTGGATTGATGGCCTCGGCCACCTCGCGCCGGACGGTCCATGACTCGCTGTGAGCCTCGTCGAACAGCACCCGAGGGAACGCTTGCATGAAATATCTCCTGTTTCTACCGCCTTCTGACGAAAAATATACACAAGACATGGTGTGCCCCACCAAACCCTCAGGCGGAGCCCGGCCGGACCACTCCGGTCTCGTACGCGAACACCACGGCCTGCGCCCGATCGCGCAAGCCCAGCTTCATCAGCACCCGCGCCACGTGGGTCTTGACCGTGGCCTCCCCCACGTACAGCTCCCCGGCGATCTCCGCGTTGGTGAGGCCGCGCGCCAGCAGCCGCAGCACCTCCAGCTCGCGCGGCGTCAGGTCGGCCAGCCGGGGCGAGGGCGTCGGCTCGGCCCGGCCCGCGAACGTGGCGATCACCCGGCGCGTCACGGCCGGGTCGAGCAGCGCGTCACCGGAGTGCACCACCTTGATCGCCTCCAGGAGCTGCTCCGGCGGCGACACCTTCAGCAGGAACCCGCTGGTCCCGGCGCGCAGGGCGGCGTAGAGGTTCTCGTCGGTGTCGAACGTGGTCAGCGTGATGACCTTGGGCGGCGACGGGTCGCCGAGCAGCTCCTCGGCCGCGGCCAGCCCGTCGAGCCGGGGCATCGAGATGTCCATGAGCACGATGTCCGGCCGAGTACGCCTGGCCACGGCGACGGCCTCGCGCCCGTCGGACGCCTCGCCGACCACCTCCATGCCGGGGTCGCTGTCGACGACCATGCGCAGCCCGGCCCTGACCATCGCCTGGTCGTCGGCGATGACTATGCGAATGCTCACAAGCCGGAGGGTAGACGCCGGGCCCCCTCCTTGAACACCGCTCGAACACCCAGGCCAAGCCGCACGCAAGTGAGTCACAAGTCACGACACGCGGACGCTCTGCCGGATGCGGGTCTGGGTGGCGTCGTCGCAGGTGGTCTTGGCGCAGAAGTACATCACGAGCATGGTCTTGGGCTGGCGGTCGATCACGTAGCTGACGAAGCCCAGCCTGGTGCCGGTCGCGGGGTCGTGCAGGGAGCCGTCGAAGCGGGTGGCGGGGCTGCTGCCCGCCTGGTCCTGCACGGGTTTGCCGACGTCGACCTGGCCGGGCAGCAGGGCCTCCATCTTGGCCTTCATCTGCTCGGAGTTGCCGCCGGCGTCGAGGGTGTCGGAGACCTGGACGTAGACGCCCGAGGCCGCGTCGGGGTCGTCCTCCACGACCTGGGAGATCGCCGTCCAGTCCGCGCCGGGACCGGCCACGAACAGCGACTCGAACTCCTGGGCGTGCGGCGAGGCCACCGCGAACAGGTCCTGGTGGGTGCGTACGATCCAGTCACCCGGATACTCGAACGTGAGCGGCGCGGCGGCGCTGGTCTTGTAGCGGGCCCAGGTGTCGCCGCGGTGGTTCATGATGATCATGGCGACGAGCGCGAGTGCCGCGACGGCGGCGACCAGCGTGGCGGCCACGATCGGGACGCGTCCGGGGCGCTTCTTCAGGACGGACGGTTGCGTGGGGGGCGCGGGCGCCCGGTCCGACCCGGTCTGCGCGAAGACGGGTGCCGGATGAGGCCCGGACGTGGGGCCCGTCATGGGACCCGGGCCCGTCGTGGGACCTGTCGTGGGACCTGTCGTGGGGCCTGTCGTTGGCCCCGTCGTGGGCGCCGGGTAGGGCGACGGGTAGGGCGCGGGGTGCGGCCCGGAATGGGGGCCCTGGCGGGGCACCAGGTGGGGGCCGCTGACGGGATCGGGCTGATACCCGCTGATCGCGTCACGCAGCGCGGTCACGAACTCCGTGCAGGTGGCGTAGCGCTGCTCGGGCGTCTTGGCCAGCGCCCGCATCATCACGGCGTCGACCTGCGGGGACAGCTCGGGCCGCAGCTGCGACAGCGGCGTCGGCTGCTCGGCCAGGTGGGCCCAGAGCAGCGCGATGTCGTTCTCGCGCTGGAACGGCAGCCGCGCCGACAGCCCCTCGTAGACCACGCAGGCCAGCGCGTACTGGTCGCAGCGGCCGTCGATGTGCTCCTTGTTGATCTGCTCGGGCGCCATGTAGCGGGGCGTGCCGATGAACTGGTCGGTCTGGGTCAGCCCCGAGATCGACGAGCGGTGCTTGGTGATGCCGAAGTCGGTGAGGTAGACGTGGTCGCCGGCCAGCAGGATGTTGGCCGGTTTGACGTCGCGGTGGATCAGGTCGTGCGCGTGCGCGGCGTCGAGGGCGGCGGCGACCTGGGCGAAGATCTGGTTCGCCTGGCCGATCGGCAGCGGTCCGCGGTCGTAGATGAGACGGCGCAGGTCGAGCCCGTCGACATAGCGCATGGCGATGTAGAGGACGCCGTCGGCGTCGGCGTTGGCCTCGTAGATCGGGATGATGTTGGGGTGCTCGATGCTGGCGACCGTTCTGGACTCCAGGATGAACCGTTGCCTGAACCGGTCGTCGACGCTGAGCACCGGGTTGAGGATCTTCAGCGCCACCCGGCGGCTCAACCTGGGGTCGAGCGCAAGGTAGACGACGGCCATGCCGCCCTTGCCGACGATGTCCTCGATGTAGTACCCGGCCACCTCCTGGCCGATGAGCGATCTTTCGTTCAATGGCATCACGTCTCGATGGGGTGGCCGCAGTAGCCGCAGAAGCGATGGGCGGGCCCGAGTCGCATGCCGCACGAGGTGCAGTACTTGACCCCCGGGTTCGGCGCGGTCATCACCTGCTGCTGTTGCTGCGGGACCACGGGGAACGACTGCGACCGCCGTACGACCACGGTCTGGCTGGCACCGTCGTCGAGCGGTGGCGCGGCCGCCGCCAGCGGCTCTGGCAGCTCTGTCACCCTCTCAGGAGCGCGGCGGCGCCAGAGCAGATACGCTCCGCCCCCGGCCGCTATGAAAAGGATTCCGGCGGCCACGATGAACGGCCACAGCGGTGTCGACCGGGTGGTCGTGGTGGCCAGCTGTTTCGTGCCCTGGTCCTCCGGCCCGCCCCGTTTCTCCAGCGAGGTCTTCAGCAGCTTGGCGGCCACCACGTTGCCGGGATAGAGCTCCAGCACGCGCTGGAAGCCGGGCGCGGCCTCCGTGTAGTACTTGGTGTGATAGCGGGTCAGCGCCGCCTCGAACGCCGTGTCGATCGCGCCTCTGCGCGGCGCCACCTTGGCGGCGGCCAGGATGGCGGTGATCTCCCTGACGCCGATCATCTTGCCCTCGTTGCCGCCGCCCACCAGCAGGCCGATGACGTGACCGTTCTTGTCGCCGATCACGGGGGCGCCGATGAGCCCCTTGTCCGCGAGCCCGCCCAGCTTGACCGGCTCGTCCACCTTCTTCTCCGGGTCGGCGAACGGCCTGCCGGTGTCTCCGCCCGCGCCGCCCTTGCCCAGGTGGGCGATCTCGACGGTCTCCAGGACGTTCGGGCCCGGCCGGCCGAGGAAGCCGGCCACGTTGGTGGGCGCGCCCTCCTGGTCGGGCACCTTGTCGGCGAGCGGCGCGGTGGGCATGCCGACGCCTCCGGCCGTGGGGGTCACCGGCACCAGCACGGCGGGGCTGTCGGGCGTCGGGCCGGCCTTGATGCACTTGACCTTGATGCCGTCGGGGCTCGGCGGCGACACGTTGGGGAAGGCCGTGATCTCGGTGGTCACGTTGATGATGCAGGTGGCCGTGTCCGTCTTCGGCGGGTAGCACTCCTGCAGGTGGTGGTTGAGCAGATCGTCCTTGAGCTTGTGCTTCTTGTAGTCGAGGGGGATCTTCACCTTGTGGTGCTCGGCGAAGACCTTGTTCGCCGCGTAGATCGCGACGTCGTTCGGGTTCACCGCCAGGCGTCTGAGCGCGACGATCGTGCCGTCGGGGTTGACGACGGTCCCCGTGCCCGTGGCGAACGGGATGTCGTAGGACCGCTCCACATGTTTGAGCTCGCCGATGTGGTCGAGCAGGGTGATCTCCACGTGGGACACGGCTTCCACCCGCACCACGGCGGGCGTCACCAGGTCGGTGATGCCGCTCGGGTGTTCGTGGGCCGCGACCGGCATCGCGATCAGCGCCAGGGCTGCCACGATGCCACCGGCAAAAGCTGTGAAGCGTGCCATCTCCGCTCCAAACGCAGGTCTAAAACCAGGGTCCCAATCACATGCTGTAAGTCAATAGACCGCCACGTAGACAAGCGCTTGCTAGGGGGCATAACGTACCTGGGTGGGCTACACGATCGGCGTAGATGTCGGTGGCACCTTCACCGATGTGGTCCTTGGAGGCACGTCCGGCGCGATTGCCGTGGCCAAATGTTTGAGCACCCACTACGACCCCATCGCGGGCATCGTGGCCGGCGTTACGCGCGCGCTCGGCGACCGCGACCCTGCGCAGGTCACGCGGGTGGTCCACGCGACGACGCTGGCCACCAACGCGGTGCTCGAACGCAAGGGGGTCCGGGTCGCTTTTGTCACGACTCAGGGCTTTCGCGCCTCCGTCCCGCTCGGCCGCTACGCGCGGGTCGAGGAGGACCGCTACGACCTGCGCTTCTCGCCGCCGCCTCCGCCGGTGGCCGCGGGCGACTGCTTCGAGGTGGTGGAACGCGTCTCGGCGCGCGGCGACGTGCTGACGCCGCTCGACCTCGATTCCGTACGCCGGGCCGCCGCGGCGATCGCCGCCCGCGGGATCACGTCGGCGGCGGTCTGCCTGCTGCACTCGTACGCCAACCCGGTCCATGAGCGGCAGGTCGCCGAGATCCTGCGCGAGTCGGTGCCGGACGTGGTGGCGTCGTCGGAGATCTGGCCGGAGATCCGCGAGTACGAGCGCGCCACCACCACCATCATGTCCGCATATATCGGTCCATTGATGGCTTCGTACCTTTCGCAGCTTCGCGAGCGGCTGGCCGAGATCGGGATCCGCGCGCCCGTCCACGTCATGGAGTCCGGCGGCGGCGTGATCTCCGCCGAGCTGGCCGCCCGGCGCGCCGTGGCCACGATCGAGTCGGGCCCGGCGGCGGGGGTGCTGGCGGCGGCGGGGACCGGGTTCCCGAACGTGATCTCGTTCGACATGGGCGGGACCACCGCCAAGGCGTGCGTCGTGCGCGGCGGGGCGCCCGAGATCACGCACGAGTTCCACGTCGGCGGCAAGGGCAGCTTCGGCGGGCGGCGGGCGGGCACCGGCGTGCCCATCAAGACCCCGGCCATCGACCTGGCGGAGGTGGGAGCGGGCGGGGGCAGCGTCGCCTGGCTCGACGCGGTGGGCGCGCTCCACGTCGGCCCCCACTCCGCGGGCTCCTCCCCCGGGCCCGCCTGTTACGGCCTGGGCGGCTCCGAGCCCACCGTCACCGACGCGAATCTGGTGCTCGGCTACCTCTCCTCGGCCTCGCTCCCCCTGACGCCGGATCTGGCCGCCAAGGCCCTCGACCGGCTGGCCTCGCCGCTCGGGGTCTCCCGGGAGGAGGCCGCGTACGCCGTGCACGAGATCGTCAGCGCCTCCATGGCCTCGGCCGTCCACGTGGTGACCGTGCAGCGCGGCATCGACCCGCGCGGCTTCGTCCTGGTCGCCTTCGGCGGCGCCGGGCCCATGCACGCGGCCCGGGTGGCGGAGCGCTTCGGAATCGGCACGGTGGTCGTGCCCGCGCACTGCGGCGTCGCCTCGGCCGCCGGCCTCCTCGCCGGCGCCCTCTCCACGGACCGCGTCCTGTCCCGCCTGGACGCCCCCGACCCCTCCGCCGTCTTCACCTCCCTGGCCGAAGAGGCCGCCGCCGACCTGGGCGTCTCGCCTTCGGCCCCCGGGGTGCAGGTGTCGCGGTCGGTGGACGTCCGCTTCAAGGGCCAGTCGCACGATCTGACCGTGGAGTGGACGCCTTCGCGCGAGGTGCTGGCGTCCCGGTTCTTCGCGCGGTACGAGGAGGTGTACGGGATCGCGCAACGCGGCGAGATCGAACTGGTCAGCTACCGCATCCGCCTCACCGCCCCCGCCTCGCCCCCGCCCCCGCGCTCCCCCTCCGCCCTTCCACCCAGCCCGCCCGCTCCCGGCGCCGGTGCGGCCAGGCGGGCGTACTTCCCCGAGACGGGCGGGTACGCCGACGTCCCCGTCCACACCAGGGACACCATGCCCGGCGCCCCGCTCCCCGGCCCCGCGATCATCGAGGACGCCGAGTCCACGATCGTCGCCCCGCCCGGCTGGACCGCCGCGCTCGCCGGGACCCGCGCCGTCCACCTCACCAGGAGCACCGCATGCCGGACCCCCTGACCGCCGAGGTGCTCAGGAACGCGCTGGTCGTCGCCGCGGAGGAGGCCAGCATCGTGGTGGTCCGCTCCGCGTACTCGACGTTCATCGTGGAGGGCTCCGACGCCTCGGCCGCCGTCCTCGACGCCCGGGGCCGCCTGATCGCCCAGTCCATGGCCACCACGCTCATGAACAGCATGGCGCTCAAGGTCGCGCTGCCCGAGCTCCTCAAGGACCTCCCCGCCGACCGGATGAGCCCGGGCGACGTGTACGTGCTCAACGACGCCTACCGGGGCGGCGTGCACACCAACGACCTGCTCGTCTACCGCCCGGTCTTCGTCGGCGGGACCCCGGCGTACTTCACCGCCACCATGATCCATGTCTCCGACCTGGGCGGCCTGTCGGCGGGCGGCATGGCCCCGCTGGCCACGGACATCTTCCTCGAGGGCCTCCAGCTCCCCCCGGTGCGCCTGGCCACCGAGGAGGGCCTGGATCCGACCGTGGAGGCCATCCTCCGGGCCAACAGCCGTACCCCCGACAAGGTCATGGGCGACGTGCGGGCGCTGGTGGCCGGGACGGCGGTGGCCGCCGCCCGCCTGGAGAGCCTGGTCGGCGAGTACGGCGCGGAGGGCCTGGGCGCGGGCGTCGACGACTATCTCGACTACACCGAGGCCAGGACCCGCGCGGCGCTGGCCGAGCTGCCGTCGGGCAGGTTCGAGGCGGCGTACCCGATCGACGATGACGGCATAAATCCAGAAAAATCGCACGAAATCCGGGTCGCCGTCACCCTCGGCGACGAACGGGTCGTGCTCGACTTCGCGGGCACCGGCCCCCAGGTCCCGGCCGCGATCAACGCCTCGGCCTCGCAGTCACTCGCCGCCGCCGTCTTCGCCGTCCGCTGCTTCCTGGACCCCACGATCCCCATGAACGACGGCTGCCTGCGGGCCATCGACGTACGCCTCCCCGAGGGCTCCCTGCTCAACGCCCGCTCCCCCTACCCGTGCGGCGGCCGGTACGTCCCGATCTACGCCGCCATGGAGGCCGTCTTCCAGGCCATGTCCGACGCCGTCCCCGAGCGCGCCATCGCTCCCAGCGGGATCCTGCAGCCGTTCTCGATCGCCGCCGTCGGGGCGCCGTACTGGATCCACCTTTCCTACGACTTCGGCGGCGTGGGCGCCCGCCGGGGCCTGGACGGCCCGGACGCCACGGGCGTGCACTTCGGCATCGGCCGCAACTCGGTGCCGCAGGCGGAGCCGGTGGAGAGCCGCTGCCCGCTGATCGTCGAGTCCGTCGAGACCATCCCGGACTCCGGCGGCCCCGGCCGGTTCCGCGGCGGGCTGGGCTCGCGCACGGTCTACCGCTTCCTCGCCGACTGCCACGTCACGACCCGCGGCGACCGCCTCCGCCTCCCGCCCCCGGGCCGTGACGGCGGGCTGCCGGGGCGGCTCGGCGGCTTCTTCAAGCGCCACCTGGACGGGACGGTGGAACGGCTGGCGTCCAAGGTCAACAACGTGCGGTTCGCGGCCGGAGAGGCGTTCGTCGTGGAGACGACGGGCGGCGCCGGCCTCGGCCCACCGTCCGAACGCGACCGCACCGCGATCCTGGCCGACCTCGAAGCGGGCCACGTCACGCCCCGCGGGGCGGCCGCGGATTACGGATTCGATATCCGGCGGCCGAGCAAGTCAGCGGGATCGAAGCTGACACGGTAAGGCGTCGCCAGTGTGATCGTGGTCCCCGCCTTGTAGACGCTGGGGTCCCGGTAGGAGTCACCCTCGAGTTCGTAAACGTAGAGTGCCGGTCCCGGTTCGGGTTCGACGCGCCAGTAGAGGGGAATGCCCGCTGCCGCATATGCCACCGCTTTGGCCCCTCTGTCATGCATCTTGGTGCTCGGGCTGACCACCTCCACAGCCAGCAGCAGATCGCTGGGCGCGAACATGAGCCCTACCGACTCAGACGCCGCCTCGGGCACCACGACGAGGTCGGGGATGTAGAAATCCTTGTCGCCTGGGCAGACGTTGACGGTTGGCAAGGCCTCCAGTCCAGGCGGCGCCGCATCGTCGAGGATACGCGCCAGCCGGCTGATGGCACGCTGGTGCAGGGGGGTGGGGGCAGGGCTCACTACTAGGCTCCCGTTGAAGAGCTCGTAACGATTCCCGTCGTCCGGGAGTTTGAGCAGGTCGTCGACTGTGTATGGCGGCGCAGGAAGGACAATCTTGCGCCTCGCGGTCGGTTCGATCGTCGCCATTGCGGTCACCCACCCAGTATCGGGAATCTCGCCCTCGCCCACATGCTACTTGCCCGAATTCCGTCACTTGAAGTCATGAGGCCGCCACGCTTCGGCGCCCTGGCGGACGGCCGCGTGGACCGCGCGGGCCGCCCGGGCGCCCCACTCCGAGCGCGGCCCGCCGAACAGCTCGGCGGGCCCGTCCGCCGGCGCGGCCACGCAGACCGCGTCCGACGCCGTCCCCGTGCAGGGGAAGCCCGCCTCGATCAGGGCCTGGGACTTCGCCTCCGTGACCGTCATCACCGCGTTGACCAGGGCCGCGTCCGTCATGGCGACCGGCAGCACGGTCACGATGTTGATGGTCCCCACCCGCATCGGCGCGAGCTCCGGGTCCGCGGCCCCTTCCGGGGCGGCGGCCCAGGTCGGGACGCGGAGCCCGACGGTCGCGTACGCCTCCACGCCCCCGTCCGAGGCCCGGACGCAGCGGTCGACGGAGGCGGCGGTCAGCATGCCGACGCCGTCCCCCTCCGGGCCTAAGGACAGCAGGTGATCGACCGGGTCCATCCGCGAGTATCCGGCCACCACCTGCGCGTTCAGCACCCACTCGCGGGCGCCGATCCCGCCGCCGAGCAGCGCGGAGGAGATCATCCGCCACCCCGGCCCGAACTCCCACAGCAGCGCGCCCAGCCGCGCCCCGTCCTCCACCCGATATGTGAGCTTCACGGCCCTCCCCTGACCAGGTGCACGACGGGCCGGCCGTCCGGCCCCGGCTCGATCTTGACATGGGCGTCGAAGTGGCGTCCCACCAATGACTCGGTGAGCACCTGGGCGGGCCTGCCGGCGGCCACCGCGCGGCCGCCGGCCAGCAGGAGCAGGGAGTCGGCGTAGAGGCCGGCGACGGTCAGGTCGTGCAGGGTGGTGACGACGGTCAGGCCGTCCGCCCGCCGCAGCCGGTCCACCAGCTCCAGCACCTGCTGCTGGTGCCCGAGGTCCAGCGCGGTCGTGGGCTCGTCCAGCAGCAGCACGGGCGCCTCCTGGGCCAGCGCCCTGGCCAGCACCACCCGCTGGCGCTCCCCGCCGGACAGCTCCCCCACGCGCCGCCTGGCCAGCGCGGTCAGGTCGAGCCGTTCGAGCACGCCGGCGGCGACCTCCCTGTCGTGCGCGCTCTCCCTGCCCAGATAGGGGATGTACGGCGTGCGCCCGAGCAACGCGTAGTCGAAGACCGTCATGTCGGGCGGCAGGGCGGGGGCCTGGGGGGCGTAGGCCAGCAGGCGGGCCCGTTCGCGGGGCTTGAGCCGGGCCGCCGGGCGGGAGTCCAGCGTGACCTCGCCCCGGTGCGCGACCAGGCCCATGACGGCCTTGAGCAGGGTCGACTTCCCCGCCCCGTTGGGCCCGATGATCGCCAGCCACTCGCCGCCGCGCACCTGGAGGGTGACGTCGGACACGACCTCGCGGTCGCCGAGCCGTACCGACAGGGCCTGAGTGCTGATCACGTGGCCGTCCGCCTGGTCATGCGCAGGATCCCGACGAAGAACGGCGCCCCCACGAACATGGTCACCACCCCGATCGGCAGCTCGGCGGGCGCGATCACCGTGCGGGCGATGAGGTCGGCCAGCACCAGGAACGCCCCGCCGCCGATCAGCGACAGCGGCAGCACGATCCGGTACGAGCCGCCCGCCAGCCGCCGCACCACGTGCGGGATGACGATGCCGACGAACCCGATCAGCCCGCTCACCGCCACGGCCGCCGCGGTGGCCAGGGAGGCGGCCAGCAGCACGGCGAGGCGCACCCTGGCCGCCCGCACGCCCAGGCTGGTGGCCTCCTCGTCGCCCACGGACAGCACGTCGAGCATGCGCCCGTGCAGCAGGAGCAGCACGGCCGAGACGGCCGCGTACGGCAGCACCAGCCAGAACTGGTCCCATCCGCCGCCGACGTCGCCGAGGATCCACGAGTAGATGCGCTGCAGCTCCTCGACCTTGAACTGCTGGAGGAACGTCTGGATCGCGGTCAGGAACGAGGTGACCGCGACCCCGGCCAGCACCAGCGTCGCGGTGCCGCCGGAGCGCCCGGCGGTGTTGCCGAGCGTGTACGCGAGGAACACCCCGCCCACGGCCCCGACGAAGGCCGCGACGGGGATGCTCGCGCCCGACGCCGGCAGCAGCACGATGGCCACGGTCGTCGCCAGGCCGGCCCCGGCCGCGGCGCCCAGCAGGTACGGGTCGGCGAGCGGGTTGCGGAACACGCCCTGGTACCCCGCCCCCGCCATGGCCAGCAGCCCCCCGACCACCGCGGCCACCAGCACCCTGGGCAGCCGCAGCTCGAACAGCAGCCCCTGCTCGACCGGCGCGAGCCCGGAGTCCACGTGCACGAACGGCAGCCAGTCCACGGCCTGGAGCACCACCCGCCAGGGCGAGATGTCGGCCGCTCCGTCCAGCAGCCCGGCGATCATGGAGACCGCCAGCACGCCCAGGGCGCACACGATCCAGAGTGGTCTGGCCCTGGACGGACCGGCCTGCGCCGCCATGGTCAGCCCTTGGCCTCGGCCTTGGCGACCGCGGTGCCGATGGACTCGGCGAGCTGGACGACGCGCGGCCCCCAGCGGGAGGCGAGGTCGTCGTCGAGCTGGATCACCTGGTCGTTCTTGATGGCCGAGAGGCCCTTCCAGCCCGGCCGCTTGGCCAGGGTGTCCTTGCTCTGCCCGCAGCACTTGACGTCGCCGAGGAAGATCATGTCGGGGTCGGCCTGGGCCACGAACTCGGCCGACAGCTTGGGATAGCCGCCCGCCTGGTCGGGGGCCTTGTCGGCGATGTTGGTGAGGCCGAACAGGCCGTAGACCTGGCCGATGAACGTCTGGGACGTCGCCGCGTACGGCGTCTGGTCGAGCTCGTGGTAGTACGTGAGCTTCTTGTCCTTGGGCGCCTCGGCGGCCAGCTTGTCCATGGCCGTCTTCATGCCGGAGACGACCTCGTCGGCCTTGGCCTTGTTGCCGGTGGCGGCGCCGATCTCGGCGATCTCCTCGTACGCCTCGTCGAGCTTGGTGGCGGCGGGTTCGAGCAGGACGGGCACGTTCACCTTGCCCAGCTCGGCGACGATCTTGTCGATGTCGTTGGAGACGATGACCAGGTCGGGCTTCTGGGCGACGATGGCCTCGACGTTCGGCTTGAACCCGGACAGGTCGGTCTTGGGGGCCTCCGGCGGGAAGTTCGACTGGTCGTCCACGGCGACGACCTGGGCGCCCGCGCCGATGGCGAAGAGCGTCTCGGTGTGGGTGGCTGAAAGGGAGACGATCCGCTCGGGCTTCTTGGCGAGGGTGACCTTGCCGTTGCCCGCCTCGACGGTGACGGGGAAGCCCGCCGCCTCGGAGGCGGGCGCGGAGGCGGAGGAATCGCTGGGGGCTGCGGAGGGGGTGGCTGTGGTGCCGGTCTGGCCGCACCCGGCCAGGATCAGCGTTCCCAGCAGCGCGCCCGCGAGGGCCGTACGTCGGGGCCTCACGAGTAGTCCTTTCACTGTCGGAACCGAGAGACCCGCGTTGAGCGACGGATCACCCTTTTCCACGAGGGTTGATGACGTCAGCGCAGAGGCAGGCGACCTGGCTATGACAGTTGCGGGACAGCGCCGGACTCACACCGGACTTCGCTGCGCCCTGCGCATCGGACAAACGCTATCAATCCTCCGGATGCCCGCGCCGTCAAGGGGCCAGTTGAGACTCCGCCTCGGCGATGATCTCCTGGAGCCTGAGCCCGTGGGCGGCGTCGAGGGGGTGACCGCCGCCGTTCCGCACGGTCTCGGCGAACTCCGCCACGAGCGTGACCTTGGGGTCGTCGTCGCCCCGCGTCAGCACGGCGCTGCCCGCGCGGCCGTACACGGCGAACATGGCCGGGGGCGGGTCTCCGACGGCGGCCATGCACAGGGACGCCTCGCTGACCGCGCCGCCCTCGTGCTCCAGCAGCAGCCCGGTCCAGCCGAGCGGGTCGCCGTGCGCGCGCACGCCGGTCACCGGGCCGAGGGCGGCGTCGAGCAGGTCGATCACGTGCGGCCCGACGTCGAGCAGGGCGCCCTTCTCCAGCCGCCACGGCGTGGCGAAGGGGTGGTCGCCGAGGAGGATGTTGGAGATGTTCGCGGCGTGGCCGCCGAACGGCTCGATCTCGCGGCAGCGGGCCAGGAAGGCGCGGGTCCCGGCGGCGTAGCGCAGGGAGAGCACCATCTGGGAGGCGACGCCCGCCTTCGCGATGGCCTCGGCCAGGCGGCGCGCGCCGTCCAGCGTGTCCGCGAGCGGCTTCTCCAGCAGCAGCGCCTTGCCCGCGCGGGCGGCGCGGACGGCGATCTCGGCCTGTACGGCGGGCGGCACGCAGAACGCCACGGCCTCGCAGGCGTCGAACAGCTCCTCGACGCGCTCGAACACCGGCGCCCCCAGCCGGGCGGCGGACTCGGGACGGCGGGCCCACACCCCGGCCAGCCGCGTGTGCGGCCCCCTGGACAGCATCGGCGCGTGCGCCCTCTCCGCCCACGGTCCCGCTCCGACCAGCCCAACCGCCACCGGCTCCATGAAACCTCCCCTGTTCACCGCACTTAGGGAAGGATCTTCCCATATCCCGACATGCAGGCCGGTTGGCTCGATGGGCGGGTGCCCCGCGCGGCGCCCGCCCATCGGCGTCAATGAGCCCCGTCGTCCAGGTCGCGCCAGCGCTGTACGGCGTGCTGCGGGCGGTGGGCCAGGGTGCCGGAGTCGATGGTCAAGGTCTGGCCGGTGATGCAGCGGGCCTCGTCGGAGGCGAGGAAACACACCAGGTTGGCGACGTCGTCCGGGGTGCACGGCCACGGGAGGAGCCGTTCTGCGGCCTTGTCGGCGAGCTGGGCCCGGCTCAGAGCCCGCTGAGCGAGCTGGGTGAGGACGAGGGCGGGGGCGACGGCGTTGCAGCGGACGCCGCGCGAGCCGTACATCGTCGCGACGTACCGCGTGAAGCCGATCAGGGCCGCCTTGGAGGCCCCGTACGCGGCGTGGACCTCGTCCCCGACCAGGGCGGACACCGACGACATCAGGACGATGGCGCCGCCGTCCGGCATGGCGGGCACGGTGTGCTTGACCATGAGCATGGCGCCGCGCAGGTTGACCTCCATCGTGCGGTCCCAGACGCCGACGTCGAGCGAGTCCAGGTCCCGGTCGCGGCCGTAGACGTCGGCGTCGAACACGGCGGCGTTGGAGTGCAGGACGTCCACGCGGCCGAACGACGCCACCAGAGCCGCGACCGCCTCCTCCACCTGCTTCTCGTCGGAGACGTCGCAGGTCAGAGCCATGGCCGTGCCGCCGTGGCCGCGGATGGCGGCGGCGGTGGCCTTCGCCCCGGCCGCGCGGAGGTCCAGGACGCCGACGCAGGCGCCCTCGGCGGCCAGCCGCGCCGCGCAGGCCGCGCCGATGCCCGAGCCCGCGCCCGTCACCATCGCGACCCGCCCGTCGAACCGTCCGGTGGGGCGTTCCTCGGGGCTGCCGCTCACCACTCCACCGCCAGGGACGGCAGGCCGCGGCCCACGATCGACTTGCGGTGGGCGATCGGCGCGCCGGGCACGAGCCGCAGGCCGGGCAGGCGGCGGCCGAGCACGTCGAGCGCGGTGCGCAGCTGCAGGCGGCCGAGCGCGGCGCCGACGCAGAAGTGGATGCCGTAGCCGAAGACCATGTGCTCGGCGGCGTTCGGCCGGTCGATCAGGAAGCGCTCCGGCTCCGGGAAGACGCTCTCGTCGTGGGCGGCGGAGTCGGTGGAGAGCAGGACGAGGGCTCCCGCCGGGATCGTCACGCCGTGCAGGGAGAGGTCGGTCACGGCATAGCGGAACGAGCCCAGCGACGCGCCGTCGATGCGCATGCACTCCTCGGCGGCGTTCGCGACCAGCTCGGGCGGCACCGGCCAGGCACCCTCCCTGAGCAGGCGCAGGACGGTGTTGCCGAGCTGGTTGGGGACGGTGTCGTTGCCGCCGAGCAGGATCGTGGAGATCAGCTCGACGACCTCGCGATGGGTCAGCTCCTCGCCGATCAGGGAGGTCATCAGGGAGGTGAAGTCGTCCCGCGGGTCCTTGGCCCGGGAGGCGACCAGGCGGTCCACGTAGTCGAGGTAGGTCAGGAAGCTGTCGGCGAGTTCGAGCTGGCGCTGCGGCGGCTGCGGCGACAGGAAGAGCTGGAACCAGTCCTTGACGTGCGTCTGCACGAACGCCTCGTCGGACTCGGGCACGCCGATGAAGCGGGCGGTCAGCTTGATCGACGGCTCGTGGCCGATCTCGCCGACGAAGTCGGCGCTCCCGCGCGGCTCCAGGCGGTCGAGCAGGTCCTCGTTGAGCCGCCTGAACTCCTGCTCCATGGCAGCCACGGCGCGCGGCGTGAACGCCTTCGACACCGACCGGCGCAGGCGGGTGTGGTCGGGCGGGTCGACGTTCGCCACGAAGCTGGACAGGAACGAGCCGTGCTCGCCCAGCTTCTCCCTGGTCTCGCCGGTCAGGCTGCGGGAGATCGTGAGCGAGCCCTTGGAGGAGAAGCGCCGCGGGTCGCCGTAGGCCGCGCGCACGTCGGGGTAGCGGGTCAGGACGTACGCGCCGAGGTGCTCGCTGCGGAAGACCGGCCGCTCCGCGCGCAGCCGCCGCAGGAAGTCGTACGGGGCGGCGACGTGCCAGTCGGCGCTGACGTCGAAGTCCTCGATCATGCGAAGATCCTCCGCGGGTTGTCGACGAGCAGCTGATGGACCTGGTCGTCCGTGACGCCCCTCTTGCGGAGCTCGGGCACGACGTCGCGGGGAACGTGGAGGAGGTGGTAGTTGGGGTGGCGCCGCCGAACGACGTCGGCGTCGAAGCGGTCGTTGAAGCAGTACGAGTCGTGACTTAAGACCATTTTTCCTGCGTGTCCGCGCTCGCACATTTTCGCCACTATCTCCACGCGGTCCTCGAACGGGCTGATCGTCTCGATGCCGAAGCGGTCCATGCCGAGGTAGGAGCCGTTCGCGACGAGCTCTTCCAGGTAGGCGACGTCGGTGGAGTCCCCGGCGTGCCCGATGACCACCTTGCCCAGATCCACGCCCAGGTCGCCGAGGAGGCGCTGCTGTTCCAGGCCGCCCCCGGAGGCGCTGTGGGAGTGCGTGGTGATCGGCGTGCCGGTCTCCAGGTGCGCCTGCGCGACCGCCCGGAACACCCGCTCGCAGCCCTTGGTCATCCCCAGGTGGTCGGAGGCGCACTTGAGCATGGCCGCCTTGACGCCGGTCCGGCCGATCCCCTCGACGATGTCCCGTACGAAGAACTCGGCCAGCCGGTCCGGCCCCCCGAACAACGATCCCGGGCCCCGGTTGGCAAAGTACGGCGGCAGCGCGTCGTAGGTGTAGAGGCCGGTGGCGGCCACGATGTTCACGGCGGTCAGCTCGGCCACCCGCTGGACGGCGGGGACGTACCTGCCGAGGCCCACCACGGTCAGGTCCACGATCGTGTCGATGCCCTCGGCCTTGAGCGCGTCGAGCTTGCCCGCCGCCTCGCGCGCCCGCGTCTCGAGGTCCCATCCCTCGGGGATGTCCGGCCAGCTCCACAGGATCTCGGGGCTCAGGCCGAAGACGTGCTCGTGCATGAGCGTCGCCCCCAGCTCCGCCACCGGCCCCCGCACGGTCTCAGGCATCCTGGCCCTCCAGGCTCACGCACGGGAAGCTCTCGTGCTCGAACGGCCGGTTGACCGTCAGCCCGAGCCCGTCGGTCTGCCGGTAGGGCAGGCCGGTGTAGAGGGCGTCGGCGTCGAAGTACGTGACGGTGAACGACAGGCGCGGGCTGTCGCGGCGGTTGGCGGGCGCGCCGTGCACGGTCAGGGCGTGGTGCACGGTGGCGTCCCCCGCCTTCAGGTCGAGCGGCGGCGACAGCTCCAGCTCCTTGAGCCACGGGTGCTGGGTGAGCTGGTCGTCCCCCGGCCGGGTGAAGCTGCGGCCGAGCAGCCCGTACCGGTGCGAGCGGTCGTAGAAGCGCAGCGACCCCATGTCGGCGGGCACGTCGGCGAGGGCCAGCCAGACGGTCAGCATGGCCGAGCGGTCCATCGGCATCCAGGGGAAGTCCTGGTGGAACTCGGTCGCGCCGTGCTCCCCCGCCTCCTTGACCAGGAGGTTGGTGACCTGCACGCGCACGGCCCGGACGCCGCGCAGCAGCCGTACGGCGTTGCGCCCCATCTCGGGGCTCGACGTCAGCGCGCCGAACAGCCCGTCGCTCGCCGCGATGTCCCTCGACTGCCCGAACGCCTCGTCGACCAGCGTCTCGTGGCTCCTGGACCGGCCGTTCAGAAAGCCGATGGCGCGCTCGCGCAGAGCCGCGGCGGTGCCCGGATCGACCAGCCGGCCGAGCCGCACCCAGCCGTGCTCGCCGAAGAACGCCGCCTCGTCTTCCGTCACCTGGCGCACCGGGATCTCCATGCCCCCCAGTCTGGCACCAGAGCAAGCGCTTGGTAAACCCGCCATTTGAGTAGCCCTTACTCATGCGCGCCCCGCCCCGCGAGGCCACCCTCGGAGCATGACCGCAGTTGAGACAACCCCCTCCACCACCGGCTTCACCCGCAACGCGATGATCGCCTGCGCCGTGATCTCGCCGCTCACCGTCGCCCTGACGCTCCTGCTCGCCCCGTTCGACGCCACGGCCGAGGGCGAGGCGTACATCCGCGCCCTCGTCGCCGACCTCGGCGCCTACGCACTCTGGAGCTGGGTCGGCGCCCTCGGCACCGTCACCCTCATCCCCGCGATCTTCGCAGTGAGCAAGGTGGCACGCTCGGGGCGGCCCACACTGGGCCTCGTGGGCATGATCCTGGCCTTCGCCATGGCCCTGCCCTTCGGCCTGACCTCCGACGACACCATCTACGCGGCCGCCAAGGCCGGACTCGACGTGCCCACCACGAACCGGCTCGTCACCCAGCTGAGCGAGGGAACGCCGACCTCGGTCCTCGGGTTCACGTTCTTCCTGAGCCTGCTCGGGTTCGTCCTGCTGGGGGTCGCCGCCCTGCGCAGCGCCGCGCCGAAGTGGGCGGCCATCGCCATGATCGTGGCGCCGCTCCTCATCCCGATCCCCTGGTTCGCCGGGCTCCCGGACACGGCGGGCGGCATCGCCTGGCTCGTCTTCACCGCCGCCACCACCGGCATCGCCCTCGCCCTGCCCTCCCGATGAAGGCGGCTCAGCGCACCTGCTCGGCCAGCCAGGCCGCCAGGCTTTCGACGCCGGTCCTCCCTCGAATAACCCCCTCTAGCATCTCGAACGCGGAGACGGGATCAACCTTGGGAAGGGCGACACCGTTGGTCTGGAGAAAGCGGAGTGCGACCATCCAGGCGAATACCCGATTTCGCTCATGAAGCGCGTCCACCCGGAGGAGAGTGTGCAAAAGCGCGGCCGCCTTGGCCGTGATCGATGGGTAGACATCGTCACCGATGACCGTGGCGGCATGCCTGGCCTGTGCCGCCACGAGCGCACCATAGTCACGGACGTGCGGGTCGCCCGGCATTTTCTCGGCCACGACGAGCATGGCCTGCACATCCATGCCGATCACAGGCTCTCCAGCCGTTCGAGCCACTCGCCATCCCTCTCGAGCACCTCGTCGATGAACCTCGCGACGGCAGCGCGTTCGGCGTCGATGTCTCTGGTGATGAGAGAGGTGACGTAGTCCTGGACCGTCAGGCTGCGCTCAGCCGCCCGGGCCTTGATCTGCTCCAGCATTTGATCGGGCACTCGGATATTCAACTGCTTCACCTTCCTGATGCTAGCCGCTGCTAGCAATGTCGAGCGAGCACCGACTGTAGTCAATCGACTCCTCCGCGCGCAGACGTTTCGCGCGTACAGTGTCACCCAAGCGCTTGCTCAAGGTGATGGGAGGCATCGTGCGGCGGTTCAGGTTCGGGGCGGTGGTGCGGGAGGCCGAGTCGGGCGAGGCGTGGGCGGAGAAGGCGCGGCGGCTAGAAGGGCAGGGGTACGACGTGCTCCTCGTCCCCGACCATCTCGTCGGCCCCAGGTTCGCGCCCGTCGCCGCGTTGACGGCGGCCGCCTGCGCCACCACCAGGCTGCAGGTCGGCACGCTGGTGTTCGCCAACGACTTCCGGCATCCGGCCGTGCTGGCCAAGGAGACGGCCACGCTCGACCTGCTGTCCGGCGGGCGGCTGGAGGTCGGGATCGGGACCGGGTGGATGGCGCGCGACTACGAGGGGGCCGGGCTGACTCTGGAGCCGCCGGGGGTGCGGGTGGAGCGGCTGCGCGAGGCCGTGGCCGTGCTCAAAGGGCTCTGGGGGGACGGACCGTTCAGCTTCCAGGGCAAGCACTACCGCATCGACGGGCTCGACCAGCGGCCCAAGCCCGTACGGAGGCCGCGTCCGCCGATCGTGCTCGGCGGGGGCGGGCCGCGGATGTTGCGGCTGGCGGCCGAGGAGGCGGACGTCGTGAACCTCGGGATGCGGGTCCGGCCGGACGGGAGCGGGCCCGACGAGAAGGACGGCGGGACGGCGGCGTTCCTCCGCAAGCTCGCGATCGTGCGCGAGGCCGCGGGCGAGCGGTACGAGGCGCTGGAGCTGGGGACGAGCGTGGTGCAGGTGGGCGAGCGGAAGTCGGAGGAGGTGTGGAGCGCGGCCGACAGCTCGTCGCTCGACGAGACGCCGCAGGTCCTGCTCGGGACCCGCGCCGACATAATCGACAAGCTCCGCTATTGGCGGGATGAGCACGATATTTCGTACTTCGTGGTGCATCACGAGCGTGACCTGGACGCCTTCGCCCCCGTCGTCGAGGAGCTCGCCACCTGACGCCGGGCCGGAATCGGGCATACCGGATGATGGACACCATGGATGAGATGCTGCTGCTCCGGCACGGTGAGACCGAGTGGAGCAAGGCGGGCCGGCACACCGGACGTACGGACCTGCCTTTGACGGAGCACGGCGAGGACCAGGCCAGGGCGCTGGCGCCGCTGGTCAAGGCGCAGTCGTTCGACCTGGCGCTGGTCTCCCCCGCCCAGCGCGCACGGCGTACGGCGGAGCTGGCCGGCCTGACCGACTACGAGGTGGACCCCGACCTGTGGGAGTGGGACTACGGCGGCTACGAGGGGATCACCACTCCCGTGATCCGCGAGAGCCACCCCGGCTGGTACCTGTGGCGGGACGGCGTGATCCCCGGCGACACCGAGCACCCCGGCGAGAGCGCGGAGCAGGTGGCCGCCCGCGCCGACCGGGCGATCGAGCGGGCCAGGAAGGCCGGGGGGCGGGTGGTCCTGGTGGCGCACGGACACTTCCTCCGCGTGCTGGCCGCCCGCTGGCTGGGCCTCGGGCCCGCGGAGGGCAGGCTGCTGAAGCTGGACACGGGCACGTACTCGCGGCTCGGCTACGAGCACGCCGAACCCGTGCTCGTGACCTGGAACGCCCCGCTGAGCTGAGCGGTCAGCCGACCTTCGAGCGCACGGCCGACTCGTGCATGGCCCGGCTGACCAGCCAGCCGCGCAGCGACCCCAGAGCGGGGTCGTAGGAGAGCGGCTGCTCCCACAGGGCCGTGAACACGTTCTGGGTGATCTCCTCGGCGTGCGCCTGGCTCCCGGTGACCTTGACCGCGACCCCGTACACGTACGATCCGTGCTGGTCGTACGCGTCGGCGAGCGCGTCGAGGTCACCGGCCGTCAACCGTGCGCAAAGCTCCATGTCGCTCATCAATCGCACCCCAGCGTCGCGGCGGCGGCGATCAGGTCGCGGGCGAGGGCGGGGTCGCCCTCGGCGGCGTACGGGAAGGAGTCGGGCGGCCATCGGCTGGCCAGCAGCCGGCAGAAGTCCACCGCGCCAGCCGACAGCAGCACGGCGACGTGGTCGGAGGTGGGCGACAGCGGGATCGTCCAGGTGCCGCCGCCCGGCCCGGTCAGCACGACGGTGGCCGAGACGTCGCGGCGCGGCTCCCGCATCGCCCGCGGCAGCAGCGCCAGCCCGAACTCGGCGATCATGTGCACGTGCTCGGGACGCGGCGGCGCCTGGGAGCGGTCGACGGCGGCCCTGATGTCGTCGGCGTGCGTCCACGTCTCGAACGTGCGCTGGATCAGCGCCTGGCGCAGCGGCGCGCGGGCCGGCCGCGCCCCCGCCAGCGCGACCTCGACGCCGAGCAGCACCTCGCTGCCGGCGGAGACCCGTTCGAGGAGGTTGCCGGCCTGCTCGCGCCAGCGCCGGTGCACGGGCAGGCCGGTCATGCCGCGCACCCCCATGAATCCGGCCACGGTCGCGTCGTTGTCCGCCAGGTGCGCCATCAGCCCCCTGACCGTGCCGTGCTTGGCGATCGGCGCGTCCCACTGCGGCGTGCTCAGCTCGGCGAGCAGGTCGTCCATGAGCGCCACCTGCTCGGCGTACGGGACCACCACGGACGACACGCCCAGCACGGCCGGGCTGCGGCGGCGGCGCGCCTTGGACAGCACCGCCTCGCGCAGGGCCGGCGGCGGCTCGGCGGCCGGGTCGGGATGGTCGAGCAGCGCGATGGCGGCGCGGCAGTCGGGGCACGCGGCGACGTGGTCGTCGGGGCTCTGCCCGTTGGAGAGGTACGAGTCCGTCATGGCCACCTCCGCAGCCGACGCTAACCCGGCTGGACCTCCGGCGCCAGGCGGCATCCGGGGAACGGTGCCAGCAGCGTCTCACGCCACGGGCCTTCCAGGTAGTCGCGAGCCCTTTTGCCCCAGTCCAGAAGCCGGGAATCGGGCGGGACCTCGTCGTCGAGGCCCAGGGCGGCGTCGCGGGCGCGCTGGGTGGCCAGGTGGTCGTCGAGGGAGACGGCCCAGACGGTGACGGCCTCGGTGTCGCAGAACAGCACCTCGTACAGCCCGACCAGGGTGTGGCCGTGCTCGGCGAGCAGCGGCGCCCGCTCGGTGCGCACCGCGTGCAGGTAGTCGAGCGCGGCCCCGGGGCGCACCCGGGCGCTCTCGAAGAGGAAGAGCTCGGCGGCGGGCGCCTCGGACAGCGGCGGGCAGCCGGGCGCGGCGCCGAGGGGCCGGGAGAACGCGGAGAAGCGCAGGTCGTCGATGTCGGACAGGAAGAGCCGCTCGTCGACGCCCTGGTAGATCTCCATCATCTGCCGCCAGCCGCCGTCCCATCCGCCGTGGCAGTCCCACAGCGTGACGGCCTTGAACTGCGGATGGCCGGTGATGCCGACGGCGTAGAAGGCGCCCACGAGGTCGATCTCGCGGGACCTGATGGACATGCCGGAGGTGAGCGAGGGCGCGCCGCGGCTCTCGTCCTCGCGCTTGTAGCGGGTCAGCCAGGTGAGGTACTCCAGGGGCCGCCTGGAGTTCATCGGCCGGAAGTCGACCTCCTCGATCAGGTGGATCGCGCGCCGCACCACGCCTCCTCTACCAAGCGGTTGCTTGGCATGAGGATAGCGATCAGGTCAGCGCTTGGGAAGGTTGCGGCCCCCGCCCCGTGAGCCACTCCAGGACCCTGCGGTGCCCGGAGGTGGCGTCCTCGAAGTGACCCCAGTGCCAGTACCGCGGCTGGTCGCGGATACCGGTCACCCAGGTCCGGTAGGAGACGGAGGCGCCCCCGGCGGCGGGCGCCACTCCGTACGTGCGGATCACGACCTTGCCGCCCGGCGCGAGCAGCACGTCGTCGGCGATCGGATACAGGGTCATCTGATCGAGCATGCCCCTGATCCTCCCGGCCGCAGAAGGCCGGGCTGTTAAGCCTCCGGCGCGCCCCCGTTAAGCAAGCACGCCGGAGGTTACAAAGCCGTTAAACGAGCAGGCCGTCGAACTCTCCGTCCTTCACCCCGAGCACCAGGGCCCGGATCTCGTCGCGGGTATAGATGAGGGCGGGGCCGTCAGGGAAGCGCGAGTTGCGGACCGCGATCCCCCCGTCAGGAAGCTCTGCGAGCTCCACGCAGTTGCCCTGCGAGTTGCTGTAGCGGCTCTTGCGCCAGGCGACCTGCGTCAGGTTCGCCGCCGGCATGCCGTTGTAGGTCTGGTTCATCTACATCTTTCTGAGAAGACCGCCGATGAGCTCGACGGTGCCCCCTGGCGTGGTGCTCTCCACGCACAACTGCTCCATGGCCGTGAGGTACGGGTCGATGTCCTCGCGTTTGTCCAGGTACAGGGCACCCCATAGCTGTTCGACGTAGACAACGTCCGACAAGTCGGACTCGGGAAACCGCAAGATGCTGAACGCGCCCCCTTCAGCGGCGTGCTTGCCGAACCTGAAGGGCATCACCTGAATAGTGATGTTGGGAAGGGCAGCCACTTCCAGCAGATGCTGGAGCTGCTCCGACATGACCTCCCGCCCGCCGATGGTCCGCTTGAGCGCCGCCTCGTCGATGACGGCCCACAGACGGGGTCCGTCCTTCTGGGTGAAGCGCTCCTGGCGCTGCATGCGCATATGCACACGACGTTCGATTTTGTCCGGACTCAGACCGGGGTTGCCAAGCTGGAATACCGATCGCGCATACGAGGCCGTCTGCAACAGGCCCGGCACGAACTGCACCTCATAGGTGCGGATCAGCTCGGCGGCCTCCTCCAGGCCCACGTAGGTCGTGAACCACGAAGGCAACTCGGCCGAGTACTTGTGCCACCACCCGGGGGTGTTGGCCTCGCGAACCATCTCCAGCAGGGCACGGCGCTCGGCATCGTCGACGACGCCGTACAGGGTGAGCAGGTCTTCCACGTCACGTGTCTTGAAGCCGACCCGGCCGAGCTCCATCCGGCTGATCTTGGACTCGGACGCCCGGATGTGGAATCCGGCCTGTCCACGGTCGAGCCCACTGGCCTCACGCAGGCGCCTGAGGCTCGCCCCCAGCATGATGCGCCGTACGGTCGAGCCTGAACCAGGCGGATCAATGGACACGTGCTGCTCCTTGTTTCGTTTCCTTGCGACGCGATAGCTGCGTTAAGTAGCGGAGTATGCACTTACGGTGAGTCGCGTTCGGCGACCCACCGCATGTAGCGGGGTATGCACATACAGTCTGTCACTTCACGGCCGAAAGATCATGGGCCGCGGACAAGATCCCCTTTCCCCCATATTGACCAGTTGAGGGCAACCGTAGCGTGTGCACGGGTTGTCTGCACGTGCATTCGCTCTTGCACCTGCACGAGGATTTGTCGCAGAATGATCAACGTGCAATCCACCACGGCGCACGGCCAGTGGACCACGTTCGATTGGTGGCCTCCGGTCGGCTGGTGGCCGGAGGCGGCCCGCGATCTGCTGGTCCCCGGCCCGTCCGCGAGCGCCACGTTCGTGCTCCCGCCCAGCCCCGCCTCGGTCCACTCCGCCCGCAGCTTCACCGCCGGCACGCTGTCGGGCTGGGGGCTGGCCGAGCTGATCGAGAACATGGAGCTGGTGGTCTCCGAGCTCGCCACCAACGCGTTACGCCACGGCCTGCACCTGGACGAGCCCCACTGCCGGCGCCCCGTCCACATGTCCCTCGTCCGCCGGGGCCCCCTCGTGACCAGTGCTTTCACCGATCCCGGCTCATCGGTGCCGGTGCTGCGATACCCTGGCCCCCTTGACACCGGCGGCCTCGGACTCCACATCGTCGAATCACTCAGCCTCCGCTGGGGCTGGTCCGCACTTGCACCTCACGGAAAGATCGTCTGGGCAGTCCTCTCCTGACCGGGGGTGATCTGCATTACCGTGGATGCTCATGGCTCACGGTGAGTCCCGCGTGCGACCCCATGAGAGTTGCTGACAGATGGAAGATCACCTGCTCGGCTGGCTGCGAAAACTGAACGAAGACAGGCTGGGGCGCATCCTGGCCAACCGGCCCGACGCCATCGCCGCTCCCTGGCCGCGCCGGCTTGACACCCTGGGCCAGCGGCTGAGCAACGGCTTCGCCGTGATGGAGACCCTGCGGGCCCTGCCGCTGCCCTGCCTGCAGCTCGCCGAGGCCGCCCTGGCCATGACCCGCCCCACGGCCGAGACGCTGGCCGAGTTCGTCGACGCGCCGGCCGGAGAGGTGACCCCCTGGCTGGAGCACCTCTACGACCACGCGCTGGCCTGGCCGGGCGACGACGGCTTGATCCACCTCGCGGAGGGCGTCGCCCGCTGGTGGTCGGCCCCGCTCAGCCTGGGCGAGCCGCTCGACCACTACCTCAACTCCTGGTCGATCGGCAACGACGCGCTGCACGCGCTGACCCGCAACCTCGGCCTGTCCTCCCACGGCAACAAGCGCCGCGTCATCACCCGCGTCGCCGAGGCGCTCACCGATCGCGAGCGCGTCGGCGCGCTGCTGCGCGGCGCCCCCGACGGCACGGTCCCGCTGCTCGACCGGTTCGCCTGGCAGGGCCCGGCGCTCAACGTCGACGGCGGCCGGTTCGTCACCCCCGGCACGCCGGAGAAGTGGTGCGCCGACCACGGCCTGCTCTTCCGCCCGAGCTGGCACGTCGCGGAGATCCCCCGCGAGGTGGCGATCTGCCTGCGCGGCCCCGGCTACCACCCGGCCTACCGCCCCGAGGCGCCCGAGGTGGCCACGATCCCGGTCGACCCCGAGGAGGTCGACCACCTGATGACGCTGGCCGCGCCGCACGTGGTCGAGCGCTGCGCGGCCCTGCTCGACAACACCGCCAAGACGCCGCTGCCCCTGCTCAAGACCGGCGGCGTGGGCGTGCGCGAAGTCCGCAGGGTGGCCAAGGAGACCGGCTGCGACGAGGACGAGACGCGGCTGCTCCTGGAGGTCTGCGCGGTGGCCAGGCTGCTGTCCTGGGACGAGCAGTCGGGCGGCATGATCCCCACCGAGCGCTTCGACCGCTGGCGGCTCGACGAGGGCTCGGCGCGGCTGCGGGTGCTGCTGGCGGCCTGGTGGCGCATGGAGCGCTCCTCGCTGCGCAAGGTCGACGGCAAATACGGCACCGTGCTCGGCGACGACCCGTCGGGCAGCGCGGTCGCCAGGATCCGCCGGGCCGTGCTGTCGGTCCTGACCGGCCTGCCCGCGGGCACCGCCTTCGCCGACCGCGACAGCCTCGTGGCCAACGTCCACTGGCAGGCGCCGCTGCTCGACCTGGAGCTGCTGCTGGCCTGCGCGCCCGCCGTGCTCGCCGAGGCCACGCTGCTGGGCCTGCTGGCCAACAACGCCGTCACCGACCTCGGCCGGGCGCTGGCCGGGCTCACCGCCGGGCCGGGCGACGAGAACGACGACGCCGTGCCCATGGTCGAGCACGACCCCGTGCTGGCCGAGGCGGCCATCAGGGCGCTGGCGAGCGTGCGCAGGAGCGCGCTGTTCGGCCCCGACCTGACCGCGGTCGTCACCGGCCCGCCGTCGGCGGAGCTGGCGGCGCTGCTCGACCGGGCCGCCGACCGCGAGTCGCGGGGCGCGGCCTCGGTGTGGCGGTTCACGACCGAGAGCGTGCGCCGCGCGCTCGACCACGGCTACGACGCCGATGCGCTGCTCGACGACCTGGCCGGGGTCGGCACGATCCCACAGCCGCTCGAATACCTGGTACGCGACACCGGCCGCAGGCACGGCGAGGTCACCGTGAGCACCGTCGGATGCGTCGTGCAGGCCGGCGACCCCACGCTCCTGGCCGAGATCGCCGCGCACCGGCGGCTGGGCCGGCTCGGCCTGCGGCTGCTCGCGCCCACGGTGCTGGTGAGCTCCGCGCCGGCAGACCGCACGCTCGCCGCGCTGCGCGAGGTCGGCTACTCCCCCGTGCCCGTCGCCGACACCGGCCAGATCACCATCCACCGGGCCAGGCCCGAGCAGCCGCCGAGCGGCAAGCTGATCCTGCTGCCCGGCGGGCAGGTGGCCGAGCTGTCGGAGTTCCCCGGGCTCGCGGAGCTCGAGGTGCCCTACATGCTCGCCGAGCCGACGCCCGACCCGTACGAGCACGCCCGCCGCCTGGTCACCGCCGACCGGACCGACGCCGACAGGAACGGCCGCACGTGGGCGATCATCGGCAGGATGGCGACCAGGCTGCCGACGGCCCAGCAGTCGCTGCTCGGGTTCGTGGTCGACCGGGGCGTACGCGCCGGCATCACGCTCACCGACGGGCTGACCGCGACGATCAGCCACGGCGAGCTCAAGGGCGCCGCGCTGGACGCGTGGTGCGAGGAGGCGGGCGACTACCTCGAGTTCCCCCTCGCCGAGATCGTCGAGGTCAGGGGAGCTCTTTAGCCTTCTTCAGGTTGGCCACCAGCCCTTCGAGGAAGGCCGCGTAGCCCTGGTAGCTGTAGGGCGCCTCGGCGTTCCACGGGTAGAGCTGGCCGGCCTTGACCGCGGGGAGCTTGGCGAAGGTGGGCTTCTTCAGCATCTCCTCGGGCTTGAGCGACTGGGTGCGGGTGTCGTAGAGGATCACGTCGGCGTCGTACTCGTCGGCGTTCTCCCAGCTCAGCGTCTGGAAGAAGCCGCCCTCGTCCACCTTCGCGGGCTTGACGACGTCCAGGCCCGCGTCCATCAGGTGCACGATGTCCGGGTACTCCGGCGGGTTGACCACCCACATCGCGTCGGGGCCGCCGGACATCATGAGGATCTTGAGATTCTTGAACTGGGCGAGCTCCTTGGTGGCGGCCTCCATGCGGGCCTTGGCCTCGGGCACGCCCTGCATGTCGGCCCCGAGGGACTTGGCGAGTTCCTCGTACTTGCCGATCACCTGGGAGGCGCTGCGGCCGGTGAGCATGACGCCCGCGGTCGGGGCGACCTGCTCGATGGTGTCCTTGGACTTCTCGGGCACGTACCAGAGGGTGCCCTTGATGTACATGCTGCTGACCAGGAGGTCGGGCTGCAGCGCGATGTACTGCTCGACGTTGAACTCGTCCCACACGTTGCCGAGGCCCTGGACCTTGGTGATGTCGACGTTGCCGACCTGCGGGTCCTTGGCGCCGTCCTTGAGCTTGTGCGGGCCGAAGACGGCGACGGGGCGCACGCCGAAGTCCCACAGCGCGGCGGCGGCGCCGACCTGGGCGACGATCCTGGACGGGGTCTTGGGCTGCTCGATCTTCTTGCCGCGGTCGTCGGTGAACGTCCAGCTCTGTGCGGCGCCCGAGGTGGCGGCGGCCGAACCGGCGGGGGCGGCGGACGCGCCGGTGGCCGCCGTCTCGCCGCCGCACGCCGCCAGTGTCAGGGCTGCCGCGAGGCCTGCGGCGGACGCCAGAAAGCCCCTGCGAGGCAGAACCGGTCCTGACATGCACATCTCCTAAGGTTAGGCTTGCCTGATTACCAGGCGATTAGATTAGCCTTACCTAAGTTTGACTGCTAGGAGAGGGGGTCGGGTGCGCCCGGCTGAAGACACGACCCCGCCGCATTGGGGGGCCGCGGTGGGCGATCCACCCGACATCGGCCGCCCCGCTCCCGCGGCGGGTTCGAAGGGGCGGGCCTTCGCGCTGAGCGCCGGGCTCGTCGTCACGGTGGCCGTGCTGGCGCTGGTGGCGATGGCGAGCGTGGCGCTGGGGGCGCGGTCCGTGTCGTTCTCGACGGTGATCGACGCCTTCCTCGCCCCGAACGGCTCCAACGACCACACGGTCATCCGCGAACTGCGCGTCCCGCGCACGCTGCTGGGCCTCGGCGTCGGCGCGACGCTCGGCCTGGCGGGGGCGCTCATGCAGAGCCTGACCCGCAACCCGCTGGCCGACCCCGGCCTGCTGGGCATCAACGAAGGGGCCGCCCTGGGCGTGACGCTGGCGCTCGGCCTGTTCGGGCTGTCCGATCCGGCGGTATACGTCTGGTTCGCGTTCGGCGGCGCCGCGCTGGCCTCCGTGGTCGTCTACGCCCTGGCCTCGGCGGGCCGCTCGGGCTCCAGCCCGGTACGCCTCACGCTGGCCGGCGTCGCCTTCGGCATGGTGTGCACGGCGGTGGCCTCGGCCATCCTGCGCATGGACGCGCAGACGTTCGACCGGATGCGGTTCTGGCTGACGGGGTCGCTGGCCGGGCAGACGGCCGACACGCTGGTGCGGCTGGCGCCGTTCATGGTGGTGGGGCTGGTGCTCGGGCTGCTGCTGGCCAGGCCGCTCAACATGCTCGCCCTCGGCGACGACGCGGGCCGGGCGCTCGGCGTGGCCGTGAACCGTACCAGGGTCCTCACCGGGGTGGCCGTCACGCTGCTGTGCGGCGCGGCCACCGCCGCCGCGGGGCCGCTGTGGTTCGTGGGGCTCATCGTGCCGCACGCCGTGCGCGCGGTGGTGGGGCCCGACCAGCGGTGGGTGCTCCCCTACTCGGCGCTGGCCGCGCCGGTGCTGCTGCTGGCCGCCGACGTGGTGGGCCGGGTCATCGCCCGGCCGGGAGAGGTGCAGGTGGGGATCGTGTGGGCGGTGATCGGCGCGCCGATCTTCATCATGCTGGCCAGGCGGAGGCGGGTGGCGGCGCTGTGACCGTCCGCGTCGGCCCCTGGTCCGTACGACTCGCGCCCCGCGCCCTGCTCGTCGGCGCGGCCCTCGTCGTGGTCGCCTGCGCGGTGACCGTGGCGGCCATCTCGACGGGCGAGTTCACGGTGCCCGTGCCCGACATCGTCTCCGCGCTCTTCGGCCAGGGCACGCCGGTCGCCGAGCTGATCGTCAACAAGCTCCGCGCCCCTCGCGTGGTGACCGGGCTGCTGGTCGGCGCGGCGTTCGGGCTGAGCGGCGCGATCTTCCAGAGCCTCACCAGGAACCCCCTGGGCAGCCCCGACTTCATCGGCTTCACCGCAGGCGCCTCGACGGGCGGCATCATCGCCGTCGTGGCGGGCGGCTCCGCGATGGCGATCTCCGGTGGCGCGCTGGCCGGGTGCGTGGTCACGGCCGTGCTCGTGTACGCGCTGGCGTTCCGCGGCGGCGTGCAGGGCTACCGGCTGGTCCTGGTCGGCATCGGGGCGAACGCGCTGCTGCTGGCGGTCAACTCGTACCTGCTGACCAGGGCGAACATCAACGACGCGGCCACCGCGGGCGCCTGGCTCACCGGCAGCCTGAGCGGGCGCGGCTGGGACCACGCGATTCCCGTGGCGCTGGCGCTGGTCGTGCTGCTGCCGGTGTGCGCGTTCGTCGCGCGCCCGATGCGGATGATCGAGATGGGCGACGACGCGGCCAAGGCCATGGGGATCCGGGTGGAGGCCGTGCGCGCGGTGGCGATCACGGCCGGCGTGCTCCTGTCCGGCGTGGCCACGGCCGCCGCGGGGCCTGTCATCTTCGTCGCGCTCGCCGCGCCGCAGCTCGCCCGGCGGCTCACGCGTTCGGCCGGGGTGACGATGGGGGCCTCGGCGCTCATGGGCGCCGTCCTGCTGACCGGCGCCGACCTGGCCGCCCAGCGCGTGCTCGCCCCCACCCAGCTGCCCGTCGGGGTGCTGACCGCCGCCATCGGCGGCACGTACCTCGCCCTGCTCCTGCGAAAGGACCGCCACTGATGGCTCGTTTGTCAGGCACCGATCTCACGCTCGCCTACGACCAGCGCGTCGTGGCGGCCGACCTGAGCGTGGCGATCCCCGACGAGTCCTTCACGGTGATCATCGGCCCGAACGCCTGCGGCAAGTCCACCCTGCTGCGGGCCCTGGCCCGGATGCTCAAGCCCAGGTCCGGTGCCGTCCACCTGGACGGGAGCCTGATCACGTCGCTGCCGTCGAAGGAGGTGGCGCGGCGGCTGGGCCTGCTCCCGCAGAGCTCGATCGTGCCCGACGGGATCACCGTGGCCGACCTGGTGGCCCGCGGCCGCTACCCGCACCAGCGGCTCATGCGGCAGTGGTCGCGCGCCGACGAGGCGGCGGTGTCCGAGGCCATGCGCGCCACCGACGTGGCGGAGCTGGCCGACCGGATCGTGGACGAGCTGTCGGGCGGGCAGCGGCAGCGGGTGTGGCTGGCCATGGCGCTGGCCCAGGAGACGCCGATCCTGCTGCTGGACGAGCCGACCACGTTCCTGGACATCTCCCACCAGATCGAGGTGCTGGACCTCTGCGCCGACCTGCACGAGGCCGGGCGCACCATGGTGGCCGTCCTGCACGACCTCAACCAGGCGTGCCGGTACGCGACCCACCTGATCGTGATGCGGGGCGGCGAGGTCGTGGCGGAGGGGGATCCGACGGAGATCGTCACGCCTGAGCTGGTGCATCGGGTGTTCGACCTGCGCTGCGAGATCATCCCCGACCCGCAGTCCGGCACCCCGCTCATCGTCCCCGAATCCCGCCGCCGCATCTCCACCACCGCCTGACCGGCCCCCTCACCCCCGCCTCCGGCCCCGCGCCGGAGCCGCCGGACGCGGCGGCGGGTTGTTCGGCAGGTGTGGTCAGGTGGTGAGGGCGGTGGCGAGGGTGGTGATGGCAGCGGCGGCGCGGGCCGGGCCGTAGGCGTCCTTCAGGACCGCCGCCGCCTCCGCGCCCATCGCGGCCAGCAGCGCGTGGGACAGAGCGTCGGCGTCGCACCTCGGGCGGGACTCGGCCAGGAGGATCGCGACGTGCCGGTGCCAGAAGCGGTAGGCCCCGATCCGGTAGCGGGCCCCCGGGCTGGCGGTCTCCGACATGCGGACCAGGTCCAGGTGGGCGAAGAGGTAGTCCAGGTAGGCGGCCACGAAGGCGGTGAGGCGCTCGGGCGCGGGGGCGCCGGGCCCGAGGGGCGGCGGGCCGGACAGGATACGTTGCTGCAGGTCGCGCTCGCGCGAGTCCAGCAGCGCCACGGCGAGCCCGGACTTGTCGCCGAACCGCCGGAAGAGCGTGCCCTTGCCCACCCCGGCCTCCGCCGCGACGGCGTCCATCGAGACCGCCTCCACGCCCTTCTCCGCGAACAGCCGGGCGGCCGCGGCCAGCACCTTCTCCCGGTTGCGCGCCGCGTCCGCCCGCTCCTTCACCGGGCGGCCGACCAGAAGCTCCAGGGACTCCGACATGATTCGGACTCTAGTCCATTTCAGTGCCGCCCGGGGCGTCCCTCAGAGGACTCCGCAGCGGCGTACGACCAGCAGCGCCAGGGCTCGCGTGACCTCGCGCAGCTCCCTCAGCTCGACCTGCTCCCTGGGCGCGTGCGCGTACCGCACGTCCCCGGGGCCGTAGTGCAACGTCGGGATCCCGCCGGCCGCGTACAGCCGCAGGTCGCTCCCGTACGGCGCCGCCGCCTCGGCGGGCCGCGCGCCCGTGACGTCGGCGACCGCGCGGCCGACCTCGTCCAGCAGCGCGTGCCCCGCGGGCAGCCGGCCGCTGGCGAACTGGCCGCCGGGCCACGTCACCACCGGCGGGTTCTCGCGCAGCCAGGGATGGGCGACCTCCGCGACCGCCTCCTCGAACGCGGCCCGCGCCGCCGTCGGGTCCTCGTCCAGCCGCACCCCGAGCCGCCCCTCGGCGACCAGCAGGTCGGGCACGGTGCTGGCCCAGTCGCCCGCGCGCACGGTGCCGACCTCGATCGGGTACGGCGCCCCGTCACCCCGGAAGAGGCCGGGAACGTCCCGGTTGCGCTCGGCCTCCAGCCGCCTGATCGCCTCGAACACCGGCCAGAACGCCTCGACCGCGCTGACCCCCTCGTGCCGCGTGGCCCCGTGCGCGGCCCGCCCGGCGATCTCCAGCCGGAACGTCAGCGCGCCCGCGTTGGCCGTGATGACCGCGCCGCTGGTGGGCTCGGTGATGACCGCGGCCTCCGCCGTGTGGCCCCTGGCCAGCGTGGCGAACGCGCCGAGCCCGCCATCTTCCTCGCTGATCACGCAGTGCACCGCCAGCGGCCGGGCCAGCCTGACCCCGGCCTTCTTGATCGCCCGCGCCACGGCCAGGTTCGCGACGAGGCCCGCCTTCATGTCGCAGGCGCCCCTGCCGTGCAGCACGTCGCCGGTGATCCGGGCGGCGAACGGGTCGTGCCCCTCCCACTTGGCCAGGTCGCCGGTGGGCACGACGTCCACGTGACCCTGGAGCGCCAGCGCGGGCGTGCCCGCACCGCCGGTCACGGCCACCACGCCGTACCCCTCGTTCCTGGGCGCCTCGGTGCCGGGGAAGCCGGGGCGGGCGGTCAGCCCGGGGAGGTCGAGTTTCCAGACGTCGACGTCCATGCCGGCCTCGGTGAGCAGGCGGGCGAACCGGTGCTGCAGCTCCGACTCGGCGTCGGTGCCCGTGACGCTGGGGACGCCGACGGTCTCGGCCAGCAGGCTCACGGTCTCGGCCTCGTCGATGGCGTTCAGGACGCCGGCCTCCACGTCGCGCATGGTGCACACCCTACTCATGAACCCCGACCGCGTTTCACGGCAATACAGGGCGTGCGGACATGGGTGAGTTGGATCGTGGTGGTGCCGTTCGCGGGGTGGGCGGTCGTGCGGTTGAGCGGGTTCGAGCCGGACTGGCCGTGGGTGCCGGTGGTGGCGTACACGCCGTACGCGGTGTGCGCGGCGGTGGCGGGCCTGGCGCTGGTCTGCCTGCTGAGGCGGTGGGCGGCGGGCACGGTCGCGCTCGTCACGGTGCTGGCGTTGACGCCGGCCGTGCTCCCCCGGGCCCTGGCCGACGGCAACCCCGACGCCGACGGGCCGGTGCTGCGGGTGCTCGCGGCGAACCTGCTGGTGGGGCGGGCCGACACGGCGGGGCTGATGGCGCTGATCACCAGGTTGAGGCCGGACGTGCTGACGTTGCAGGAGTTCACGCCGGACGCCATGCGGCGGCTGGACCGGGCGGGGGTGCGCGCGAGGTTGCCGTACGCCGTCACCCGGCCGCGGGAGGGCGTCGGCGGGTCGGCCGTGTACGCGCGGCACCCGCTCACGGCCGGCCGGACCATCAGTCACGGCGGGTTCGGGCAGGCCAGGGCCTGGCTCGCGCATCCCGGCGGGGCCCGCGTGGAGATCGTGTCGGTGCACCCGTGCGCCCCCAAGCGGATCGGGCGGCAGCCGTGCTGGGAGTCAGGTCTGGCGGCCCTGCCGCCCGCGGGCAAGGAGCCGCGGGTGCTGGCGGGCGACTTCAACGCCACTCTCGACCATCTCCCGCTACGCCACCTGCTGGCGAGCGGTTACCGGGACGCGGCCGACGTCATGGGACGGGGGTTCGTGGCGACCTGGCCGCAGGAGGGTTCGGACGTGGACCTGCCCGGCGTGGCGATCGACCACGTGCTGGCGGACTCGCGGATGGCGGTGCGGGAGTTCGAGGTGCTGTCGCTGGAGGGCACCGACCATCGGCCGGTGTTCGCGGAGCTCAGACTGCCTTGATCGCGACTTCCGGAGTCTCGCGGGTGTCGTGACTCGTAAACTTGGGGCCGTGGTAGAGCCCAAGTTCGAAATTCAGATGCTGCACGACCGGGTCATGATCAGGCTGGAGCCGGAGGCCGAGGAGCGGCGCAGCGGCTCCGGGATCGTCATCCCCGCGACGGTCAAGATGGCCAACCGGCTGGCCTGGGGCGAGGTGTGCGGCGTCGGTACGAACGTGCGCTCGGTCAAGGTGGGCGACAAGGTGCTCTTCAACCCGGAAGACCAGTTCGAGGTCGAGGTGCACGCGCGGACCTATCTGGTGATGCGCGAGCGCGACCTGCACGCGGTGGCCACCACGGAGACCGACCACGGCACCGGCCTCTACCTATGACCCGCGGGTGAAGGAGAGCCAGAGGTCGGCGGCCCACGTCGTATGCGGCAGGTCCGCGAGCACGCGCGTCGTCCTGCCGGTCAGGTCGAGCACCACCAGCCGGTAGGCCGTGCCGCGCGCCACGACGGCGATGACGTGGCTGTCGTCCCACCAGCCGAACAGCGCCTCCGGCCGGGCGTTCACGCGCTGGACGATCTTGCCCTTGGCCGGGTCCACCAGGCAGAGCTGCTCCTTGAAGCGTGCCGGGCACCAGGTCGTCAGCCGGGTGCCCGTCGGCGAGAACGAGTCCTCGGGGCCGGTCGGCAGGCCGACCCCGGCGAAGGTGCGCAGGACCGCGCCGTCCAAGGCCCGGTAGACGCGCAGGCCGGTCCCGTACATGGAGACGAGGTTGCCGTCGGGGCTCCACCAGAAGCCCGCCTTCGCGGGCAGACCGGTCACCCTGACCGTGCGCGCGGTCTTGGCGGCCACGTCCACGACGGTGAAGCCGATCACGCGCCATTTCCCGCCGGTCTTCTGCTCGACCGTGAGCGCGACCTGTTTCCCGTCGCGGGACCAGGACGCGTAGGAGGCGGTCAGCGGCTTCTTGGCCGTGCGGATCCGGCCGGCCGCGCCCGTGGTGCGGTCGGTGACGATCAGGGAGTCGTAGCCCGACCGGTACGCCTTGGGCACGCCCGCCGTCAGCCGCCCGCCGGGGGCGACGGACACTTCGGACAGCGCCTGCTCCCAGGTGAACCTGCCGCCGGTCGCAGACCTGAGATAGGTGCGCTTGGTGCCGAGGCCGTAGGCGCTCAGGCGTACCGGATCACCTGTTTGTTCGCGATATTTCACGCCCCCGGTCCCGGGAAGCGCGAGGTCCGCGAGCGCCGCGGGACCCGTGAACTCCGCGGACGCGTGGCCGGAAAGCGTTAAGGACAGCGCGATGGCGATATTGGCGAGCACGCCCGCAGAATAGGCAGGAAAGCGCGAAATTTCGGTCCGATATGCCGGACCGATCTATATGTAACCCCGGACGAACTCGATCGCGTCGAAGCCGAGCGCGAGCAGGCCGCAGTAGATGATCACCCCGGCGGCGGCCACGGTCACGACGAGCACGACGATGCGCACCAGCCAGCCCTGCCGCTTGTACCACTCCATCCAGGCGTGCAGCGTGCGCTTGCCGAACTCCAGCACGCGGCGGGCCCAGTGGAACTCCACGGCCAGCACCGCCAGCCCCGCGAACACGACCGCCCACCCCGGCCCGGGGAACGGCACCATGATCAGCCCGGCCACCACCATGACGGTCCCGACCACGCCGAACACGATCTTCAGCGTGAGCGCGCCCGTGCGCGTGGACCTGATCCCGTCCAGCCACCCATGGAGGCCGGTACGGCGCTCGGGCATGCTGGAATGACCGGCAGCCTCGCCCTTGATCACGTCGGCGTCGCCGGTGTCGGAGTTCTGAACCTGCACAATTCCCCCCCGGCAATCGGTGTGCCATCCAGGATACGGGCCCTCACTAGGTGCCGACTTGCAGGCCGCTAGCAGAACGCGGAACCCCGCACACGGTAAAATTTCCCGCCAGAAGAGGCTTCTTCCGGCAAACATCGGTTAATGTCACCTATGCCCGAGGTCTTGCTTCGTACCGTCACCGGCCCCGTACGCGCGGCGGCCATCACCGGCCCCGTACTCCCGCACGAGCACCTGCGCACCGACATGCGCTGGGCCGTCGGCATCGACTCGGACCCGCACCGGTGGCTCGACGAGGAGCAGGCCGTCACCGCCGAGCTCCGCGAGCTGCGCCAGGCCGACGGCCTCGGCCTCGTGGTCGACCTGACCTGCATGGGGATGGGCCGCGACGCCGCCGCCCTGGCCCGCATGGCGGCCGGCAGCCGGGTGCCGGTGATCGCCTCGACCGGCCTGTTCGCCGAGCCGTTCACGAACGTCGGCGACGCGGACGTGGACACGCTCACCGCCCGGCTCATGGACGAGATCCTCAGCGGCGTGGACGACATGGGCGTCTTCCCCGGCGTGATCGGCGAGGTCGGCACCTGGGGCGCCGAGCCGACGCCGCGCGAGGAGCGCTGCCTGGTCGCCGCCGCCCGCGCCTCCCTGAAGTCGCGCCTGCCCGTCGCCACGCACGGCGCGAACGCCCCCGCAATCCTGGAGATCCTGCTCGGCCAGGGCCTGCCGGGCTCCCGGGTGGCCGTCGGCTACGCGGGCACCGACCTGGGCGCGGCCAGGAAGATCGCCGAGGCCGGCGCGTACGTGAGCCTGGGCGTGCTCGGCCTGGGCCCCGACCAGGCGGCCAGGATCGCGCTCGGCCTCATCGAGGACGGCCACGCCGAACGCCTGCTCATCAGCACGGGGCTGAGCCGGGTGGCGCAGCTGCGCAAGTACGACGGGCCGGGCTACGCGCACCTCCTCCGCGTCCTGCTGCCGCGCCTGCGCGAAGCCGGCGTCGGCGAGGACACGATCGGACTCATCACCAGCGCGAACCCTGTGCGCTGGCTCACAGCCGGACTGGCTTGACCTCAACCAATGTCAAGGTTGCAGACTCGCCTGCATGACCTTCACACCAGCGGAGCTTGACTACCTGTCCTCGCAGCACCTCGGCCGGCTGGCCTCGGTGTCGCCCGGCGGGCAGGTGCAGAACAACCCGGTCGGCTTCTTCGTCGACGCCGAAACCGGCACGATCACCATCGGCGGGCACGCCATAGGCGCGTCCAAGAAGTTCAGGAACGTCGAGAAGGGCAGCACCGTCGCGCTCGTCGTGGACGACCTGGCCTCGGTCGATCCGTGGGTGGTGCGCGGCGTCGAGATCAGGGGCACGGCGGTGGCGCTGAGCGACGTCGACCCGCCCGTGCCGTTCTTCTCGCGAGAGATCATCAGGATCACCCCGAAGAAGATCACCTCGTGGGGGCTGGACGGCCCGCGCCAGACCCGGAACCTGTGAAAGCTCGCTAGGATCGGGGCAACACGAGCCTTGGCCGGGTGGGGATGGTGACGGAGCAGAAGCACAGGGCCAGCCGCCGGCGCCGGTCGCTCGCCGCCCTGTCACGCCTGGTCCGGCTCGGCGACATCCCCGTCGTCGTCATGCTGGCGTGGGCGGGCTGGCTGGCCGTCCCGTGGTCGTTCAGCGGCCTGGCCCAGGCCCGCGCCGCGGCCGCTGCCGCCGCCGCGGAGGCCGAGCCGCCGCCGTTCGCCGCCGAGTCCGTACGCGCCGAGCCGGCGCCGCAGGCCGCGTGGGGCATCCCGGCGGCCCAGCCCCACCGGCTCACGACGGTGCGTTCCACCACGGACGCCGCGCCGGGCCTGGTGACGCCGGACTCCCTGGTATCGGGCCTGATGGCGGCGGACCTGGTGGCGGCGGAGCGGGCCAGGATCGCCGGAGCGGTGCACGACGCGGCCGGGCACGGGCTGGCCGCCATCGCCATGCAGGCCGGGATCGCGCTCGTCACCCTCGACGACGACCCCGAGCAGGCGCGCGCCTCGCTGCGAGCCATCAGGGAGACCAGCGCGACGGCGCTCGCGCAGCTGCGGGCGGCGCTCGACGGCATCGACCCGCCGGGCGCGGACCCCGCCGGGCTCGCCGGGCTCATCGACGGCGTCCGGGCGGCGGGCGTGCCGGTGGATGTCGAGCCGGCGGACTTCGCCGTGCCCAGCCGGCTCCGGGCCGCGGTCTACGGGGTGGTGCGCGAGTCGCTGACCAACGTCCTGCGGCACGCGGGGCCCACCAGGGCGCTCGTGCGGGTGGGCGGGGGTCCGGGCGAGTTCGTGCTGGAGGTGGCCGACCGGGGCACGGGCCGTACGAGCGCGGGCGAGGGCCGCGGGCTGGCCGGGATGCGCGCCAGGGTCACCGAGGCGGGCGGCCACTTCGCCGCCGGGCCGCGCGAGGGCGGCGGCTTCCAGGTGATCGCCCGGTTCCCCCGGGCCTCGGCGTGACCACCCCGGACGGCACGACCGCCCCGGGCAACGCGCTCTCTCCGGACGGCGCAACCTCGCCGCACGACGTGGCCTCGCCGGACGGCGTGATCAGGGTGGCCGTCGCCGACGATCAGGCGGTGGTGCGGATGGGGCTGCGGGCCCTGCTGGAGCGCGCGCCCGGCATGGAGTGCGTGGGCGAGGCCGCCGACGGGGCCGCCGCGCTGGCGCTGATCCGCCGCGCCCGCCCCGACGTCCTGCTGCTCGACATCCGCATGCCCGGCATGGACGGGCTGGCCGTGCTGCGGGCCATCGCCGACGACCCCGGGCTGCGCGCCACCAGGATCGTCGTGGTGACGACCTTCGCCGTCGACGAGTACGTCTTCGCCGCCCTCCAGGCCGGGGCCAGCGGCTTCCTGCTCAAGGACAGCGCCCCAGAGGAGCTGGTCAACGCCGTGCGCGTGGTGGCCGCCGGGGAGGCGCTGCTGTCGCCGGCGATCACCAAGAAGGTCATCGGGCGGTTCGGGCGGCACGGCACCGAGCCGGTCGAAGGGCTGGAGACGCTCACGCCCCGGGAACGGGAGCTGGTGGCGTGGGTGGCCACCGGCAGGTCCAACGAGGAGATCGCCAAGGAGCTGGTGATCAGCCCCGACACCGTCCGCACCCACGTCAGCCGCGCCATGGTCAAGCTGCGCGCCAGGGACCGGGCCCAGCTCGTGGTCTTCGCCATGCGAGCCGGGCTCGGCGTGTGACTCACCGCCGCAGGAAGCCCTCGTAGTTGCGCTGCTGGAGCTGGGACTCGATCTGCTTCACCGTGTCCAGCCCGACGCCGACCATGATCAGCACGCTCGTCCCCCCGAACGGGAAGTTCTGCTGCGTGCCCGGATCCCGGAGGATCGCGAACGCCACCAGCGGCAGCAGCGCCAGCACCCCCAGGTAGAGCGCCCCGGGCGCGGTCAGCCGGGAGAGCACGTACGCCAGATAGCGCGCCGTGGGCCCGCCCGGCCGGATCCCGGGAACGAATCCCCCGTAGCGTCGCATGTTGTCCGCCACTTCCACGGGGTTGAAGGTGATCGAGACGTAGAAGTACGCGAAGGCGACGATGAGCAGCACGTACACGCTCATGTAGAGGGGATGCGTCCCCGAGGTCAGGTTGAGCTCCACCCACGTCCGCGCCGAGTCCCCCAGCAGCGGCGCCGCCAGCGTCGGCACGTACAGCAGCGAGGAGGTGAAGATCACCGGCACGATCCCCGCCTGGTTCACCTTCAGCGGGATGTACGAGTTGCCGCCCCCGTACATGCGCCGCCCCACCATCCGCTTCGCGTACTGCACCGGGATCCGCCGCTGCGCCTGCTCCACGAACACCACGGCCGCCACCAGGCACAACCCGGCCGCCGTCATCACCACGAAGCTCACCGGGCTCAGCACGAAGATCTTCGCCATGTACCCCGGGAAAACGGCCACGACCTGCGTGAACATCAGGATGGACATGCCGTTCCCGATGCCCCGGTCCGTGATCAGCTCGCCGAGCCACATGACCACGCAGGCCCCGGCCACCATGGTCAGCACGATCACGACCACGGGCAGCAGCCCCTCGTCGCGCAGCAGCGGCTTCGCACACCCAGGCAGCAGTTGACGGGAGCGGGCGAGCGCGACGATCGTGCCGGCGTTCAGCACGGCGAGCCCGACGGTCAGGTAGCGCGTGTACTGGGTGATCTTCGCCTGGCCCCGCTGTCCCTCCTTCCGCAGGGCCTCCAGCCGGGGCACCAGCACGGCGAAGAGCTGCATGATGATGCTGGCCGTGATGTACGGCATGACGCCCAGCGCGAACACCGACAGCTGCAGCATCGCGCCCCCGCTGAGCATCTGCAGCATGTCGAACATGCCGCCCCTGGCCGACCCCACGCACTCCCGCACGGCCACCACGTCCACCCCCGGGGAGGGCAGGAGTTGCCCGAGGCGGAACAGCGCGATCAGTCCCAGCGTGAACAGCAGTTTCTTTCGCAGCTCCGGCACCCGGAACGCCCTGGTCAAGACGGTCAGCATGGTCAAGGAGTCTGACCTGGGCGGCGCCCGTGGTCGTCCGCCGAGACGAGGCACCCGCGTACGCAGATCCGCGTACGCCGCCGTCAGGAAGCTACGTGGTAGTCGTCGTCGCGGGCGTCGAGGATCGCCATGTGCCCCGGCAGGTGGCCGATCGCGTACTCGACGCCGCTGGCCATGACCGCCGCCTGCGGCGTCACCCCGCACGCCCAGAACAGCGGCACCTCCCCCTCCCGCACCTCGACCGGATCGCCGAAGTCCGGCCGGCCCAGGTCGCGGATCCCGATCGCCGCGGGGTCGCCGACGTGCACCGGGGCCCCGTGCACCAGCGGATACTGCCCGCTCACCGCCACCGCGGTCTTCACCAGCCCGTCCGGCACCGGCCGCATCGAGACCACCAGCGGCCCCGACAGGCTCCCGGCGGCCGCGCAGGCGACGTCCGTGACGTACATCGGCACGTTCGTCCCCAGCTCCAGGTGCCGCACCGGCACCCCGGCCGCCAGCAGCGCGCGCTCGAAGGTGAAGCTGCACCCGATGAGGAACGGCACCAGATCGTCCCGCCAGCGCTCCACCACGTCACCGAGGTCCGCGACCGGCTCGCCGTCGCGGTAGAGCCGGTATCCGGGCAGGTCGGTACGCAGGTCGCCGGGGAACAGCGGCGTGGACCAGTCGCCCGGCTCCCCCACGTCCAGCACGGGGCACGCCTGCGGGTTCAGGTGGGCGAACAGCAGCAGCTCGTACCGCAGCCGCCGCGGCACGGCGATCAGGTTGGCCTGCGTCCACCCCCGGCACCACCCCGCCGTGGGCACGCGCTCACCCGCGCGGAAACGCTCCCGCGCCTGCGCCGGGCTGAGGTCGGCGACGTCCACACCCCGACAGTACGCCGCGCGGCGTCGGGCGTTCGCGGGGCGTCTCGACGTGAACCTCCTCGACTACGTCCTCATCGCCATCTACTTCGTCACCGTGCTCGCCATCGGATCTCGCCTTCTTCCTGGCCGGGCGCGGCCTGCCCGCGTGGATCACCGGGCTCGCGTCCGTCTCGGCCAACCTGGGCGCGCTCGAGACCTTCGGCATGGCGGCCAACGGCGTGCGGTACGGCGCCACGCAGCTGCTGAACGCGACCACGCTCACGGTCGCGCAGATCCTCATCGCGGGCGTGAACCTCTACGCGCCGGCCCAGGTCATGGGGGCGCTGCTGGGCCGGCCGCTGCCGGTCTCGGCGGCGCCGACCTGGCGGACGACGCGCGCTGGTACCGCTCGCCGATGCTGCTCGGCACGGGCGCCCTCATTTGTCCCTGGTGTACGGCGTGATCCTCGTCGTCGCCGGGGCGCTCGAGAGCGCGGTCAACCTGTGGACCGGCCCGACCATGGCCGTCTTCGGCGGCGCGTTCGTGGCATGGGCCCAAGTCAGACGCCTCTGACCGGCGCCCATCTCGGTAGCGGCGGGTTCGTGGCGAGGGCCCAGGTCAGACGCCTCTGACCGACGCCACCCTCAGCACTTGCTCACTCAGTACTCGACCTCGAACGTGTGGGGCCCGAGCACGTACCCACCCTGCCTGGGCACCACATACCCGTGCTCGATCAGGTGCGCGAGGCACGCCCGCGCCTGCTCCTCGGTGAGCCCGGACGTCCGGACCACCGCGGCCGGCTCCGCCAGGCCGTGCTCCACCGCCAGGGACGCCACCGCCTCGTAGACGTAGACGTCGACGTCCGACAGAGCCTGAACATCGTGGACCTCGATCATGATCGCTGTCTCGCCCCCTCCCTCAGCCGGTTCGGGTCGACCTCGCGGTCCGGGTAGCGGCGGAGGTATTCACTCTCCAGTTCGTTCATGCGGGACGTGTGCACCGCCAGGGCGTCATCCGACCCGTGGAAGAAGGTGTCGCTCCGGGTGGTGTGCAGTTGCCGCAGCTCGCGGAGCAGATCCTCGTCGCTGAGCTGCACCGGATCTATTCCCATCGTCGTCATGGACTCCCCCTACCCCAGAGTCCTCCGACAATATCTGTCACATTTCCTGACATATGGGCATTGTTTGTAAGAGATCGTCGCCTTACGGTCCCCTTATGGACCTCGAGCTCAGGCACCTCAGGATCGTCCGTGCGGTCGCGGACGCGGGAAGTGTGAGCAAGGCCGCATCCCAGCTCGGGCTGGCGCAGCCGGCCCTGACCGCCCAGCTCAAGCGCATCGAGCGGGTGCTCGGCGGCACGCTGTTCGAGCGCGACCGGCATGGCGCGAGACCCACCAGGCTGGGCGAGCTCGTGCTCTCCAGGGCACGGGTGCTGCTTCCTGCGGCACAGGAACTGCAGGAGGAAGCCGTACGGTTCGCCGCCGCCCCCTCCCCCGGATTCCGCATCGGCGCCACCAACGGCCCCGTACTGGGTGGCCTGGTCCACCGGCTCGCCGCGGAACGCGCGGTCAGCACGTACACCTCCTGGTCGGCCCACGAGCTGACCAGCATGGTCGAGCTCGGCCGCCTCGACTACGTGCTGACCGGCGCCTGCGGCGACTCCGGCACCCCCACCGGCGCGCTCGTCTGGGAGACGATCAGCCTCGACCCCGTGTTCTGCCTGGTCGGCGAGGACCACCCGGCCGCCAAGGAGAAGGAGGTGGAGCTCGCCGACCTCGCCGGCGAACAGTGGGCGGTGACCCCCGGCGACGGCTGCTTCGCCGACTGCTTCGCCACGGCGTGCGCACGGGCCGGGTTCACGCCGGGCACGATCTACGAGACCGACGTGTCGACCTGCGCCCATCTCGCCCAGGTCGGCCGCGCGGTCGTGCTCTGCCAGGCCACCCACCAGCCCGCCCAGGGCCTGTCCATGGTGCCGCTGGCCGGCGCCCCGCTGCGATGGCGCCAACTTCTCGGCCACCACCCCACCGCGTCCGAGGCCGACTGGGTGGTGTCACAGGCCAAGCAGGCCCACACGGACGCGGTCCGCCGCAGCCCCGTCTACCACGACTGGCTGGTACGGAACCCCGGCTACGGCACCGCCCCATGAGCCGCCTGGACACCTCGCCCGGTTCGCCGTCACGTGTCACGCCAGGCTGTACTCCCACCCGGGCCGCCACTCGAACGGCGCGTCGACCAACTCCTCCAGCGGGGTCCCGTACAGCAGATTCTGCAGCGCCCACCGATTGGCGGAGTGCGACACCAGGAGCACCACCCGCCCCTGCCACTCCTTCATCACGTCCCGCAGGAACCCCGCCATCTCCGCCACCACCTGCCGATAGCTCTGCCCACCCGGCCACGGCGTGTCGATGTACCTGCTCCGCAGCGCCGCCACCTCACTGACCGGCCGCCCGTTGTAGATCCCGTAGTCACACTCCCTGAGCCGGCGATCGAGCCTGATCTCCTTGCCGTCCCCCGCAAAGGCGATCTCCGCCGTCTGCACGGCCCGCCGCAGATCGGAGGCGTAAACGACATCCACCGCCTCCCGCCGCACCCCCAGCTCCGCCGCCAGAACCCGCCCACGCTCAGACAACTCACCAGGCAACCACCCGGTGGCGATGCCCGTCTCGTTGTCGACGGTGATGGAGTGAGTCTCGTAAACCAGCTTCACGGCCACGCCCAGACGCTACCGCCCCAGGCACCCCCCGAGACTCGGCGAGACTCAGCTTGGAGCGAAGACCCCGAATATGATCGAGTCAGGCTCCAACAACACTGCCGGGCATGGAATGATATCCGCGGAGACCCGTCTCCCGTTCGGCCGGACACCACGACCGGAGCCGATGCTCTAGCCTTAGCATGCGCAGGGGCTCAGCATGGTCTCCCGACGTCCTGCCGCACGCCACACAACTTCATCCAGGGGCGGTAGCTCAGCCGGTCAGAGCATCGGACTCATAATCCGTGGGTCGTGGGTTCAAGTCCCACCCGCCCTACTCTCCAACATCGCGTCCGACCTGGGGTTTCTCGGTTCCCGTCGACCTCTAAGCTCGTTGTTGATCATGGTTGGTTGCTCGGTGGTTGCTCTTGTGTACGGACCGTGTATCGCGGAAGTGGGTCTCGTAGGCGGCCAGCACGCGTCGTAGGTGGCGGGCGTTGACAATGAGAATTCGATCGAGGAGTTCTCGGCGCAGGCCGCCGATCCAGCGTTCGGCAAGCGCGTTGGCTCGCGGAGCGCGAGGTGGCGTCTTGAGGATGCGGATGCCTGCGGCCGTGAAGACGTCGTCGAACGCCGTGGAGAACTTCGTATCTCGATCGCGGATGAGGAATCTGAACCCCTCCGCTCTGTCCCCCAACTCGATCATCAGGTTCCTGGCCTGCTGCGCAACCCACGGCCCGGTCGGATGCTCGGTGACGCCGAGCACATGCACCCGGCGAGTGCTGATCGCCATGACGACCAGGCAATACAGGCGTTTGAACAGCACGGTGTCGCAGTGGAAGTAGTCGCATGCCAAGATCCCCTCAGCTTGAGCACGCAGGAACTCACTCCAGGTTGGTCCCGCGCGTCGTGGCGCGGGGTTGATGCCAGCCTTCTTCAGGATGAGCCACACGGTGGAGGCCCCGACCCGGTAGCCCAGAGCGGCGAGTTCCCCAGCGATCCGCCGGTAACCCCACAGCGGATTCTCCCGGGCCAGACGAAGTATCAAGGCCCGGATGGAGGCGCGGGTGGGAGGTCGCCCCTGGCTGCGGCGCTTGAAGGTCCAGCGCCGCCGTATCAGATCGGCGTGCCAGCGCAACCACGCGTCCTGCACCACGTCTTCGGCTTCGGTGGCGCTGCCGAGCCCCTGGTGGGCACGCATCGCGCCGCGGTCACCTGCCGCCCGGACCCGTCCAAGATCCGCACGGTGTGCTCTGATGCGATGCCCAGATCGATGCCCACCAGCCGCCGGACCATCGGTCCGGCCTCGTTCGGCTCGTCCATCAACGCCTCCTTCGATCAGTCAGAGCCAGATCCCTCCGGCTGCCCGTCCCCGACAGGCGGCGACACATCAGCCACGGTCCCAAGGTTGAAAGCCCGACAACGGCTCCCATTCATGTGTTGCAACCGGCGCACGCCCACGACCTGCGGGTGGTCCGCTCCCCTCATAGGGGTCATTCGTGGCCAGGCCAGCGGCGGCAATCAGTCGAACGAGGCTCCACACCAGCGCTCACATGCGGATGCTTTCCTTCAGACTTCTACCCATTCCGCGTAGGCCGCAGCCGAGGTAGGGCGGGTGGCTGCGGCGGGCCGCGAGCCGGGCCAGTGCCAGGGCCATGGCCGCCTCGACCGTTGTGATCTCCTCGCGCCCGGCCCGTTCGAAGACCTCCGCGACAGTGTTCCCCACGCGCCGGACCCTGGCCATCGCCCGCTGGTCATCGTGACCGAGGAGCTGTTCCTCCAGGTAGATCAGCCCACCGGCGCTGGCGAGGAAGTCCGGGACGTACCGGATGCCGTCACGGGCCAGGGCGCCGGCCAGGGCGGGAGCGGCGAGGACGTTGTTGGCGCCCCCGGCGATAACTCGGCACCGCAGCCGCGGGAGCATCTTTTCCGTCACCACCTCTCCCAGCGCGCACGGCGCCAGCACGTCGCAGTCGGAGGAGAGGATCTCTCCCGCGGGCACCACCTTCGCGCCGTACCGGTCGGCGACCTCGTGCGCCCGCTCGGCGACCAGGTCCGCGACGATCGTCTCGGCCGACTCGGCGCGCAGCAGGCGGACCAGGTGGGAGCCGACGTTTCCCGTCCCCTGGATCGCGACCTTCACGCCGGCCAGGTCGCCGGAGCCATGCGTGGCCCGCAGCCCGGCGCGGATGGATTCGAGCACCCCCAGCGCGGTGTATGGGGACGGGTCGCCCCTGTCGCAGACGGGAGCGGTCTCACAGCCGATGACCTCGATATCGGCCTGGGTGGTGCCTACGTCGTTGACCGGGATGAACCGTCCGCCGAGCGTGGCGATGTACCGGCCATGGGCGCGCAGCAGGGCCTCGCTCTTGTCGTGCGCGGGGTCCGCGATGATGAGGCTTGCGCCGCCGCCGAGGTTGAGCCCGGCGGCCGCGGCCTTGAGCGTCATGGCCTGCGCCAGGCGCAGGCCGTCGGCGACGGCCTGATCTTCGTCGGCATACGGCCACATACGTACTCCGCCCAGGGCGGGGCCGAGGGTGGAGTCGTCGATGACGATGATCGAGCGGAGCCCGCTGGCGGGGTCGGCGCCGATGACGACCTGCTCGGTGGCGTACTGTTCGATGCGGTCGAACAGATTCATGTCGATGATCTCCCTTTGGAGGCGGTGTGTCAGTGCTGGGTGGTCGCGGCGGGCACGGGCTGCATGGTCTCCTCCTCTCCGACGAATCCTGAGTCGAGCAGTTCGGACACCTTGACGTCGGAGAGTCTGGTCCGGACGGCCCATCCGTAGATGACCAGACTCCAGACCCCGATGGCCACGGATCCCCACGCGAAGCCGAGGCTCTCTTCCATGAAGCTGATCAGGGCCAGGCCGCCGAGCCAGGGGAGGAACCACGACGACGCGCGCAGTTCCATGGCGGGACCATCCTTGATGAAGGGCTGGGTGGCGAAGAAGACGACATAGCCGAGGAGGACCGCGACGCAGAGCTTCCAGTACGTCTCCCAGCCAGTCCAGAAAATGATCAGGTTCGAGGAGAAGAAGGCGAGGAAGGGGATGACGTCCATGCCCGGGAGCTTGAAAGGCCGGGGGTGCTCGGGCAGGGAGCGCCGCAGGGCGGCCAGGGCCAGTGCGCCGGAGCCCAGCGACAGGACCGTCGCGGCTGTGACGAACCCGACGAGCGACTGCCAGCCGGGAAACGGCAGGAAGAAGACGACGCCGACGAGGAAGGTCAGGATGAGGCTGATGTATGGGGTGCCGCGCTTGTCGAGACGGGCAAGCCCGGAAGGCGCGTTCTTGTTGCGCCCCATTGCGTACATGACGCGAGACGTGCTGACCGTGTAGATCAGGCCGCTGTCGGCGGGTGAGACGACGGCGTCTACGTAGAGGACCACGGCGAGCCAGTTGAGCCCGAGGATGGTGGCCAGGGCGGCCAGCGGGCCGAAGATGCCGGTGGCGGAGCCGGAGGCGAGCGCGATGTCTCCCCAGCCGCCTGCGAGGGAATCCGGTGACAGAGCGCCGATGAAGACGATCTGCAGCAGGATGTACAGGGCTCCGGTCAGGAGCACCGATCCGATGACGGCGATGGGGACGTTGCGGCGGGGGTTGTCGGTCTCCCCGGCGAGTTCGATGCCCTGCCTGAAGCCGAGATAGGAGAAGACGACGCCCGAGGTGGCGATGGCGGACAGAATGCCCTCGATCCCGAAAGGCGCGAAGCCCCCGGCCGCCGGCAGGGTGAAGTTGGCGCTGTGGAAGGCGGTGAAGGCGAACGCCACGATAACGGCGACGATGACGGCGATCTTCCACCAGACGAGCAGGTTGTTGGCGCGGGCGAACCATTTGACGCCGTAGAGGTTGACGACGGTGAGCAGGGCCATGAGCACGACGGCGACCGCGAACCCGGTGGGGAAGGTGAGGACCGCCACACCGTCCACCTCGTGCATGAGGAAGGTGAAGTGCACGGAGCTGTACTGAATGGCCGCTTCAACTTCAATGGCGGCCGCCGATCCACACGTGATCCAGAGAATCCAGCCGAAGCCGTAGCTGGCGAAGGATCCGAACGCGTAGTGCGGGAAGCGGGTCACTCCTCCGGAAAGGGGCAACATGGTGCCCAGTTCCGCGTAGACCAGCGCGATGGTCATGATCATGAAACCGCCGATGATCCAGGACAGGATGGAGGCGGGACCGGCGGTGTTGGCGGCGCTCTGGGCGCCGAAGAGCCATCCTGAGCCAATGATGGCACCGACTGAGGTGAACAGGAGTCCGACGAGCCGGACGTCGCGGCGTAGTTTCATCGTGCTTTCCCGGGGGGTGCGAAGATCGTGGTCAGGGCTCGGACAAGGCGCTCGATGTCGTGCAGGTCGTTGTAGGGCGCGACTGACACCCGGATCAACGGCTGCTTCTTCCACATGCGGACAGGTGCGTCGATGGCGAATTCGGCGCGCAACCGGGCCGTGGTGGCCGCCGCGTCGCATGCGGGCACGCGGAAATACGCCATCTGGAGGGGTTGCGGCTCGGCGAACGGCTCGAACCCGGCCTCGGCCATGAGGCCGCGGGCGGTGAGCAGCAGGTCCCGGCATTCGGGGTTGCGGGCGTGGACGCTTACGAACGAGATGGCGGCGGGGATGGAGAGGTACGCGGACGGGTCGCGGGCGCTGCGCCAGTCCTGGCTCGGCTCGTAGGGCGGATCGCCCTCGCCGGTCCCCCAGCCCGGGGCGAGCGGCTCCAGGGCGGGCTGGATCTCGCGACGCACCTGCATAAAGGCCGCGGCCTTGGGGGCGCACAGCCACTTGTGGCAGTTGCCGATGTAGACGTCGGCGCCGACAGCGTCCAGGTCGAGAGCGAGATGGCCGGGCGCGTGGGCGCCGTCGACGACGGACAGGACGCCGGCCTGGCGGGCCAGACGGCACAGCTCCTCGACCGGCATCAGCAGCGCCGTAGGCGAGCTGATGTGACTCACGACGAGGGCCTTGGTGCGTTCGGAGGCGTGAGACCAGATCTCGGACGCGCAGGTGCCCGGGGCCCGCACGATCCGCGCGCCAGTTCGTGCGGCGATGAAGTCCAGGGCCTTGTCTACGGCTCCGTACTCGTGTTCGGTCGTGAGGATGTCGTCGCCGGGTGACAGGCGCAGGGATCTCAGCACCGTGCTCATCGCCACGGTGGCGTTGAGCACCAGGGCGAGATCGTCGGCCTGGGCAACGAGGTAGGCGCCGAGCAGGGTACGGACGTGGGCGAGGTTGTCGGCCAGCCGTGTGTCGAACATCGCGCTGGGCGAGCGTTCGAGTTCGCGTTGCCAAGCCTGATAGACCTCGAAAACCGGCCGAGGGCAGGCGCCGAAGGCTCCGTGGTTCAGATGGGTGATCGCGGGATCCAGGAGGAACAGATCGCGGATGCTGAATGTCTCCGGCACACGGTCAACATAGGAAGAGCAGGCAACATGTGTCTAATGCATCTATTTAAGGCATATCATCAGCTAAATTGATGTGTATGGAAGTGGATCAGATCGCGGCCTTCCTGGCCATCGCCCGGCAGGGCGGATTCACCCGGGCCTCCGAGGCGCTGCACATCTCTCAGCCCGCGATCAGCCGCCGGATCCGCCTGCTCGAACAGGAGCTGGGCGCCCCGCTCTTCGAGCGGGTCGGCCGGGGCGTGATGCTCAGCGAAGGCGGACGGGCGTTCCTGCCGTACGCCGAGATGCTCGTCACCGTGATGCGCGACAGCCTCGACGCGGTCCGCGATCTGCACCACGGACACACCGGAGAGCTGGCGCTCGCCTTCGTCGGCACGCTAGCCGGAACGGGCCTGACCGGACGCCTGCGCGATTACCGGCGCGCACATCCGGGCGTGCGGCTACGGATCCGCACAGCGACCAGCGACGGCGTCAGCGACCTGGTCCGCCGCGGCGAGGTCGCACTGGGGCTGCGGTACGACGACGACAGCCATCCCGACCTACTCTCCACGCGGACCTACGACGAGGAATTGGTGCCCATCGCCGCACCCGAGCACCCACTGGCCGCCTCACGGCACCTGACCCGCGGCGAACTGGCGGCACATCCCTGGATCACCTTTCCGCCACGCACCGGTGAGACGCGCGAACCCTATGCCAACGCCCTTCGCGCACTGCTGGGACAGGAAGCGGCCGACACGACCGAGATCGTGCCGATCGACAGCCTGACCGCTCAGATCAGCCTGGTGGAAGCGGGGTTCGGGCTAGCCATGGTGCCGCGCAGCGCCGTCGAGCGGGAACTGAACGCGGGCCGGCTACGCGCCCTGGACGTCGCCGCCGCCTCCTCATCGATTCCCGTGGTGCTGGTCGAGCGGCGTCAGGGCTTTCAGAGCGGAGCGGTCAAAGCTATGCGGCTCGCCCTGCTGGCCCGTGACGGCGGAGCAGATCATCGACGGTGAGCTGGACAACCCGGGCGAGGGGTTGTGCGTAGAAGAGCACGATGATGCCGGCGAGCCGCAGAAGCATGGGAACGTCGGTATCGAGCAGCAGAAACCGGAGAGCGGCCAGGCGCTCGTCCTCGGCCAGAGGGGCTCGGCGGGAGATCTTCATCGCGGGCACGAACCGCAGCCGGGCGATACGGTCACCCAGGTCCATCGCCAGGTTGCGAGCCGGCTGCACCGTCCACGGGCCGGTCGGGTGCGCGGTCACTCCGGCCAGGTGCAGTCGCCGGGTGCCATGCGCGATGAAGACCAGCACATACAGCTGTTTGAGCAACACCGTCTCGACCACCAGGAAGTCACACGCGATGATCGCGTGGGCTTGAGCGGCCAGGAACTGCCGCCAGGTCGGTCCAGCCCGGCGGGGCGCCAGAGCGATACCGGCCGCGTGCAGGATTTCCCACACCGTGGAGGCCACGATCGGGTAACCCAGGCGGGCCGACTCGCCGTGGATTCTCCGGTGCCCCCAGATCGGGTTCTCCCGCGCCATCCGCACGATCAGTGCCCTGACCGGCCGGCGGGTGCGGGGACGTCCTGGGCGCCGTCTGTCTGTGACGGTCCACTTACGCGCCACGAGGATACGATGCCGACGAAGGATCGTCGCCGGGGTGACCGGGAGCACTTCCACCCAGCGGCGGCGGTGGATCAGCCGCGACAATGCCGCAAGCCAGAGCCGGTCGGCGTGACCTCACCGCGGTCGGCCACCGAGCTGACGGCGGAGCACCTGGTTCTCGTGACGCAGCACCAGCAGCCCAGCTTCATTGGACAGATCGGAGCGGGCCAGCACCGCCACGACGCTGAACAAGCACCGAACCAACCGGTAGACCAGCGACAACAACACCCCGCGATGGTCGCAGCCGCGGAGGACATCGCCAAGCACGCCGCCGCCGACTCGGTGAGGTCCTGCTCCGCTTCCCCCACGGAACTGCCGGGCGACCGCGAGCTGCTGCTGCGGCGGCGCCGCTGTTCGAAGAAGGTGGCGGCCATCGCCGAGCCAGGAACGCCATCGACAAGATCGAAGGCGAGGGATCGGCCTCCCCCGTCTGTCTAGGGCCGGGCTCGTAGCCGGCGTAGTCCGATCACCGCGAGGACCAGCCCGACGACGAGGACGATGGGGCCGATGATGGCCCAGGTGGTATTGCCGCTCATCACGCTGCCGCCGACGACGCCCAGCCCTTGAAGCGTCCACAGAATGCCGACCGCGGCCAGGAGGACGCCGGTGACGAGGGGAATCCATGATTTCACTGCTGATCTCGTTTCTTGCCCGGCCAGGCGGGCGGTCTCAGGCATGCTGCGATGCGACCTTCAGCATGACACGGCCGGTCCAAGCAGACACGTCCGACGTTTGCGCGGCTTCCGGCAGCACGATCACGATCGTGGATGAGGACTTACGATCGGCCTATGCTGCGCATCGGAGTTCTGGGGGCCGCGCGGATCGCGCCAGCCGCCCTGGTCAATCCCGGCCGCCTCGTGCCGGGGGTCGAGGTCGCCGCCGTTGCCGCCCGTGACCGGTCGAGGGCCGAGGCGTTCGCCGCCAAGCACGGCATCCCCAGGATCCACGCCTCGTACGACGAACTGATCGCCGATCCGGCGCTCGACGCGATCTACAACCCGCTGCCCAACGCCCTGCACGCCTCCTGGACGATCCGGGCGCTGGAGGCGGGCAAGCACGTGCTGTGCGAGAAGCCGTTCACCTCGAACGAGGCCGAGGCGCGCGAAGTGGCCGAGGCCGCGGAGAAGAGCGGCACGGTAGTGATGGAGGCGTTCCACTACCGCTACCATCCGCTGGCCGAGCGCATGCGGGAGATCGTGGCGGAGCTGGGCGAGCTGCGCCTGGTCGAGGCGTGGATGTGCTTCCCGCTGCCGCGCTTCTCCGACATCCGCTACTCGCTGGAGCTGGCGGGCGGGTCGATGATGGACGCCGGGTCGTACGCCGTGCATGTGGCCAGGCTGCTGGGCGGTGGCGAGCCGGCGGTCGTCGAGGCGCGGACGCTGGAGCGCTCGCCGGGCGTCGACCGCGCCATGAGCGCCGCCCTGCGCTTCCCCTCGGGGGCCTCCGGGCGGGTGCACTCGTCGATGTGGTCGGGGATGCTGCTCAAGATCGGCGTAAGGGTGCGCGGCACGCGCGGCGAGATGCGGGTGAACAACTTCGTCGCCCCGCAGTTCTTCCACCGGCTGGCGTACACGGTGGACGGCGTGAGCCGGCGCGAGAAGGTCCCCGGCGAGACCACCTACACTTGCCAGTTGCGTGTCTTCGAGTCGGCCGTGCGCACCGGTATGGGCAACCTCACCCCGCCCGCCGACTCCGTCGCGAACATGTCGGTCATCGACGCCATCTACCGCGCGGCCGGATTGTCGCCCCGCGGGACCTGACCGACCCTCTACGATCACGCCTTCTGCGTCAGCGCGTCCAGTCGCACGAAGGTGTACGGGCCGGCGTCCCCCGGTTCAGACCGCCCCCAGCTTCTACCAGGCCGCTGCGACGGCCCAGCGGTGCAGGTCTCTCACCGGCTTCGGCGGTGATGCGGGCGGAGGTCTCTTCGCACTCAAGGCATGTGGCTTGCCCGGCAGCACTTCGGAGGTCCAGAGGATCGTCCCGTCCGGTGTGGTGATGACCTGGATGTTCATCCCGTGCACGAGGCGCTTCCTCCACAGTTCGTCTTCAACGGGCGACGGGCCGGTCGGCCGCCCGGCCGGATCAGGCCCGACTCGTAGGCCGCGATGACGGCCTGCACCCGGTCCCTGAGCCCCAGTTTGGCGAACAGGTTGCTGACGTGTGTCTTCACCGTGTGCTCGCTGACGACGAACGCCGCGGCGATCTCCGCGTTCGACAGGCCGCGCCCGAGCAGCGTGAGCGTCTCGCGCTCGCGGCCGGTGAGGAGATCGAGCCCGGCGGGCGCCTGCCGGGGCCGCCGGGACACCATGTCGTCGATCAGCCGGCGGGTCACGGACGGCGCGAGCAGCGAGTCCCCGGCCGCCACCACCTGAACGGCCCGCACCAGGTCGTCCCTCCGCACGTCCTTGAGCAGGAAGCCGCTCGCTCCGGCGCAGAGGGCGTCATAGACGTAGTCGTCCTGGTCGAACGTGGTCAGCATGAGGACGCGCGTGTCGGTCTGGCCGCACACCACCCGCGCCGCCTCGATCCCGTCCATCCCCGGCATCCGGATGTCGAGGAGGAGTACCTGGGGCCGGTGCGCGCGCACGGCCTTGATCGCCGCGAAGCCGTCACCCGCCTCGGCCACCACGGTGATGTCGGCCTGCGTGTCAAGGATCAGCGCGAACCCGCTGCGCACGAGCTCCTGGTCGTCGGCCACCACCACGCTGATCGTCATCCGGACACCTCCGCGAGCCCTCGCGGGAGCCGTACCGTGACCTGGAAGCCCCGGCCCGAGGGGGCGGGGCCGAAATAGGCGTGGCCGCCGCACGCCGCGGCCCGTTCCCTGATGCCGATGAGGCCCTGGCCGCCGTCGCCGACGAGCGGGCCGCAGCCGTCGTCCGTCACGGTGACCCGCAGCGCGTCCCCCTCCCACGCCAGATGGACCTCGGCCGAGCGGGCTCCGGAGTGCTTGACGACGTTGGTGAGCGACTCCTGGACGATGCGGTAGGCGGCGACCTCCACGTCGTGCGACAGCTCCAGCCGCGTCCCCGTTTCGACGAGCGTCGCCTGGGAGACCCGGTCGACCAGCTCGGGGATGCGGTCCAGCGTGGGCTGCGGCCGGAGCTCGCCCTCCGTGCCCTTGAGCAGCCCGAGCATCCGGCGCAGCTGCCCCATCGCGTCCCGGCCGCTGGCGGCGATCGCGTCGAACGCCGCCTCCGCGCGCTCTGGCCGGGTACGGACGGCTAGCGGCCCCGACTCCGCCTGCACCACCATCAGGCTGACCGCGTGGGCGAGGATGTCGTGCATGTCTCTGGCGATCCGCGCGCGCTCGTGCTGGGCCGCCCGCTCGGCGGCCAGCTCCCGCTCCCGTTCCAGCCGCATCGCCCGCTCCTGCAGCGCCAGCGACTGCTGCCTGGTCAGAACGGCCACCCGGCCCAGGGCGTAGGCAGCCACCCACGTCGCCATCCCGCGCACGTAGGTGTCCACCGAACCGGCGGCGAGCAGCATCCCCACCGCCGTGACCGCGACCGTGGCCAGCCGCAGAAGGGCCGGGGACCGGTAGGCGACCGTGTAGACCGCGACCATCCAGCCGTACCAGATCGGCTGGTTGGGGCCGTCCCCGATGATGTCGTAGAACGGGATCGCGACCAGGATGGCCAGCATCACCGTCACGGGGAATCGGCACCTCAGGAGGATGGGCAGCGAGGCCGCCAGCACGGGCAGCAGGAGCGCGGCCGGCCACGCACGGTCGGCGGATGTGAACGGCGCGAGCTGCGCGGCGAGCACGGCGACGGTCAAGCCGAGATCGACCAGGGGAGGCGGCAGCGCACGGAGTCTGTCCAGGAGCGCCATAAGGACACGTAACCACAGCGGGCGCCGGAGCACATCACCGGCGCGGGGGAGTTGCCGGCGCCGCTCTAGTCCGCGGGGGCGAGGCGATGAATCCCCGCGCACGGTGATCACAACACGGGGCCGAAGCCCGACGGTGGTGGGTATGAACCTCACTGCCAAATCCTTCGCCCTGGCTCCTGCTCTCGTCCTGGTCTACGCCGTCATCAGCCTGCTCGATCGGCTGGACGGCACACACGGACCGGGCCTGGCGTGGACGGCGGGCCATCTCGCCTTCCTCGCCGCCCTCGCGCTGTTCGTGCCGCTCGTCCTCGAGCTCGCCCGCCGGGCGCCGAACCGGCGGGCCGGGGGCGCGATCGCCGCGTTCGCGCTGGTGGGCGTGGCCGCCGGCGCCGCCCAGTTCGTCATCGACGTCGTCGTCGGGTTCGCCGCGGCCGACCGCGCCGGGATGGGCGTGCTGTTCGACCGGATCCAGGCCGTCCCGGGCGTGGAGCCCGTGATCTACACCGTCGTGCCCACGTTCTTCTACATCGGCCTCGCCGTGCTCGTCACCATGCAGGCCGCCGCCGGACGGGTCGGCTGGTGGAGCCCGGCGCTGGTCGTGGTCGGCGTCGCCGTCGTGGCCGTCAACCGGGACCTGCTGCTCCTCAGCGCGGTGCTCAACCTCGTGGGGTTGGCGCCGCTGGGCTGGCGGCCCGGACCCGCTCGCTTTTAATCCGTGGGTTCCGGGTTCGAGCCCCGGGCACCCTACCACTCCACACCCCTTCCGATTTCTCGGTTCTCGGCCGTCTCCCCGCGAAGCGAAGATGGCCGCGTTCATGCTCGTCACATGCTCTTCGGCACGCGTCCGGCACATCGGCGGGCCGATAGCGAGAGCGAATTGCACCGTTTGCGCTGTCGATCACAGCCGCCTTACCTGCACGGACCCTTCGCCCCCGTGAAGGAGGAGATCACCGCCTACGACCTGCCCGTGACCGGACGCCTGCCCGCCGATCTGAACGCCCGCTACCTGCGACTGGGCCCGAACCCGCTCGGCGTGGAGGACTGCGCCTGCCGAAAATCACATCCATGCACCTCAAGCAGGCTATGCATCGCATCCGACATTTGCTGTGAGCCATCCTGCCTGTGGACACAAATGACGAAGCGATGGCTGCTCGGTGGTTGCTCGTACGCGTTCGATCCGCCGTAAAGTTCGAGCTCGCCACGCAAGTCTGGCCCCACACCGCCGCGCCGCGATGGGAAACAAATGGCACATAGTGCCGGTGGTCAAGAACGCGTGGTTGCTCGGTGGTTGCTCGCGCTCATAATCCGTGGGTCGTGGGTTCAAGTCCCACCCTCCCTACCACGCCGACCTGCGGCTTTACACGAGCCTGTAGTCGCGTCATCTGATCGTGAGTCACGGTGAGCCACATGTGAGGCACGTCGCCTCCCGGGCCTTGCCGATCTCCCGGTTGGTCGCCCGGACCGCCCTCAGCACCAACCGCGCGGTCGCGCGGGCACTGTCGTGATACAGCTGCGGCAACACCGAGATGTAGGTGCCGGCGGTCAGCACGATGCGCGCATGCCCCAGCGTGCCCTGCACCACCTTCAACTCCGTGCCCGACGCCAGCGCCAACGTCGCAGCTCCGTGCCGCAGATCGTGTAGCCGCACCGGCGGCAGCCCGCTCGCGGTCACCAGCTTGTGGAAGCGGTGCGTGAGATAGCTCGGCTGCACCGGCGCTCCGCTCCCCAGGGTAAAGATCGGGCTGGTCGGTGACCACCGCTCCCCCGGCAGCCGGCGCTGCGCACGCTCGTGCCGGCGCAGGAGCCGCACGGTCTCCGGATCGAGTGCCAACGTTCGCCGGCTGGCCGCGCTCTTCGGCTCGCACAAGACCAGCCCGTCGTCGGTCTGCACCATCTGATGGCCGATGGTGAGCTCGCGCTGCTCCAGATCGACATCCACCCAGCGCAGCCCGGCCACCTCCCCGCGTCGCAACCCACGCAAGGCCACCAGCCACCACAGCACGAACAGCGAGTCCTCCCGCGCGAAGCGCAGAAAGGCAGCCAACTGCTCGACCGTCCACACCACCACCGGCGGACGCTCTCCCCCGCGCCGCCAGGCCGCCTCCCGACGAGCCGTCCACACCACGGGATGCCCGCGCACCGGCGACGGCAACCGAACGCCCTGCGCCGGATTGACGGCGATCAGGTCCTCACGCACCGCGTGGTTCAGCGCCGCCCGCAGCGTCGCCCGGATCCGCTCCAAGGTGGATGCGCTGATCGGCTGGCCGTACCGATTCCGCCGCCGTCCCAGGGCCACGAACATCCGCGTCACGTCCCGCCGCGACAACTCCGCCAGCTTGACCCGGCCCAGGTACGGGATCAGATGCAACCGTACGTGATCCCGATAGGCCCGGTGCGTGGTCGGCCGCAACCGCGACTCCACCACCGACAACCAGTACCGCAACCACTGCCCCACCGTGCACCCAGCAGAGAGCGGCCCCTCTTTCTCCGCCAGCAGCAGTTCACCGCCCGCACACCGCGCCGCCTCCGCGCTTGCGAAGCCACCGCGCCGAACCCGCTCCCGCCGACCCGACGCCCCCAAAACCTGGACCGCGAAATACCAGCTCCCATGCCCCACCTCGGCCAAACGGCCACAGCGACCACCTAACCGCCTGCCGCTGACCTCGTCGCTGCACCCGCACCGCTTGTAAACCACGCAATGCATCACACGTGCAGGCTCGGGAGAGCCTGCACGTGTGGCCATGTCCGCTTGAGGACGGGGTTTCGTAGCCGATGTCTGGCGTGTGCGTCGCCGGGCGACCGCCGTGTTTCTACTGAGGACCGCGAGACGCTGCGGCAACTGTGCGCACCGTGCCCATTGCACTCAACTCGAACACACGGAGGGCCAATCGTGATCCTCGGCTGACGAACACCGCGGCGCTGCCGGCGACAAGGTCCTCCGAGATCATCCCCAACTGCACTTACAAGGTGTACCAGGACGCTTCACGTGGCATCGCCCTGGTACCCGGGGACAAGGCCGGTCAGCGGAAGTCGGAGATGCGCAGGACCGCCAGCATGTCCGTCGCTCGGGAGCCGGTCGAGAAGGATGCCTCAGCACCGACCCAGCCGCGGAAGGCTCCGGTGTCGTCGATGATCTGCATGAGCGGTTTGACATGGGAGTTGCCGGTGTAGCAGAACTCGTCCCGCTCCATCGCCAGGCAGGTGCACCAGTGCCACAGCGTGTCGCGGCGGTCGGACTTGGAGATCATCGTCAGGTAGTACTGGATGGAGGTGATGTTGGCGCTCGTTCCGCCACCGTACTTGGGGCAGCCGCCCTCCTTCTTGCAGGCGCTGTTCGAGGAGGGCTGCAGGTAGGTCAGGCACGAGGTGGTGGCGGAGCAGGCGCGGAAGGAGGACAGGCCGAACGGCTGGTTGTCGGAGGTGACGAGCTTACCGCTCGCCCAGCTCCTCAGGTCCTGCCTGAGCGAGCCGGGGAACGCCTTCACCGAGCTCATCGCGCGGCGCGTGCTGATCGCGGCGTTGCTGCCGTAGCCGTACCCGTTCGTGGCCAAGGTGCTCTGCTTGAGGTCCAGGCGGGCCAGCTTGCCGTCAGGCGAGGTCCGCACGTACCACTGCTCCGTCCACGTCTGGGCGATCTTCCACCGGATGGTGAGCACGTCCCCTGACATGGTGTACGTCCCGGTGCGGCTCTCGTCGGGGGCCCCGGTGAAGCCCCCGGCGGTCAGCACCTCGCAGGTGCGAGGCCGCGACTGCTTGCCACCCGCCTTGGTGCTGCAGCTCGAGTCGGGGACGGTGCCGGTGCGCTGCCTTGCCTGGGGATGACGCTGCCACCACAGGTACATGGAGGCGCTCACCGTGCCGTTCGCGGCGAAGCGGTAGTTGCCCAGGCGTAGCCAGTTCTGCTGGGAGGCGGCCTTCAGGTGCCCCTGTGAGATGACGAAGGTGGTCTTGCCGCCCGGCAACGACGCGGCGGAAACCGCGGCCGTGGCGGGTTGTGCGGGCAGGATGGTGATGGCGAGTATGAAGGACAGAATTGCCGCTGCGGTACGCATGTAGAAGCTCCGGAAGGCTTACGGACTTGGCCGATCGTCAACGCGCCACCATATCGGCCAGGACCGGAAACGTCTTCAAAACCGAACATAGAGTTACCTTGCGTGTGGTCACCGGCGCGTTCACCCCTGTGTCAAGGTGATGAACCAGCGGCGAGACAGAGCTGTTCGCCGCGGCGATGAACGGCCAGCGCGGCCCCGGCACTGCGCCTGCCGAAAATCACGTCCATGCACGCCAAGCAGACCATGCATCGCGTCCGAGGGCTGCTGCGAGCCATCCTGCCTGCGGACGCAAATGACCAGGCGATGGCTGCTCGGTGGTTGCTCGCGCACGTTCGATCCGCCGTGAAATTCGAGCTCACCACGCAAGCCCGGCCCCAGACAGCCGCGCCGAGAGGGGGAACAAATGGCTGGTAGTGCCGATGGTCAAGAACGCATGGTTGCTCGGTGGTTGCTCGCGTGTACGCGATACAGCACGGCACGCGTCAACACAGACCGACACTACGACGGGGATAATCCCAGCCACGGCAATACAAAACAGCACTCCGTGACACTGAGCGACATCAACCGAGGATTCTCATAATCCGTGGGTCGTGGGTTCAAGTCCCACCCGCCCTACCACGCCGACCTGCGGCTTCACGCGGATCCGTAGTCGCGTCATCTGATCGTGAGTCACGGTGAGCCATAGGTGAGTGACGCCCCGCCCGTATCTTGCCGACCTTCCGGGAGGTCGCCCGCACCGCCTTCAGCACCAGCCGCGCGGGCATCCGGGCACTGTCGTGATACAGGTGCGGCAGCACCGACACGTAGGTGTCGGCGGTCAGCACGATGCCGGCATGCCTCAGCGTGCGCTGCACCACCTTGAGCTCGGTACGCGACGCCAACACTTTCGTGACGTGCCGACGATCCGACGGCACGACCCATGCCACGGAGCCGTCCGCCGTATCAGGTCGCCCTGCCGGTCCAGCGCCCCGCGACGGCATCTGAAGCGGGGGTGCACGCGTCCTCGCGCAGCGGCATGCCATCACCCCGCCCAGGAACCGACGGTGCCGTGCCACGCCGTGTCACAACCGGCACAGGAGAAGGAATTATGCCGCGTCTGCGAGCAAAAGCGCTGATCAGGCACGCGCAACAACGTCAAAAAGGCTTCACGCGCGCGACCGATCCAGCATCCTGGGCATGACCAGAAACTGCCCTGAGCAGAGCCCTCACTCCCTGGTCCCCCCGCTTTCCTTTGAAGAGGTCTCGTGACTCGGTATGCCATCGACCGTGCCCACAACACGCTTCTCGCGCAGTGGAGCACCGGCATCGGCGACACCGCCACCGTCGTGGCCCGGCTGACCCACGACCAGCTCCACCACAACACCCGCCGGCTCGCCGCGGAGCTGACCCGCCTGTCCCACCTCTGCTGGCGCTCCTACACCCACCCCGCCACCGCCGCCGACCGGCACAGCCCCCATAGCCTCGGCTGGCAACGGCAACAGGAACGCGACGCCTTCACCACCATCCTCCCCACCCTGAGCGCCACCACCCGGCCCATCGACCAGCCGATCGCCACCAAGGTCGAGCAAGCCGCACACGCCCTCGCCCGCACCCTGCGCGCACTCGGCGCCTCCCAGCTCACCACGCACGTCAGCACCGATGTCGCCGCCGAACTGGCCGCCATCGAACAGGCCGAACGCGGCGACCTGTCCAACCGCGCCCAGCAAGCCGTCGCCCTCAGCCGCGAAGACGCCTCACCCCTGCAGATCTCCCAAGCCGACCGCCTGCTGCGCGACAACTGCTTCGGCAGCCAGGACCTGTTCACGCAGGTCGACCCCACCGCAGCCGCCATCGCCGCCGCCCACTGGTTCTACGCCGCCCTCACCATCACCGCCCAGCACACCGGCATGCACCCGATCCAGGTGGTCGCCAGCGCCGAGCAATACGACAAACCTCTCGCCATCGAAAGCCTCACCGACATCACCCAAGCCATGAACGCCGGCGCCCGAACCCGGCACGTGGTCATGCCCCTCATCCGCAACGCCCTCCACATCGCCGACGGCCACCTGCGCGGCATCCTCGAAGTCCAACACCGCATCACCGCCGCCCACGAACTCATCAGCAAGGCGCACACCGACCACCCCGGACTCGATCTCAGCCCCGACACCCTCTACCTGCCCCTCACCTCCCTCGACCCCGCCCGGCCCGCTCCCGACCTCCTCGACAACCTGCTCCACGGCATCCACACCTGCTGGCAGCTCTACCTGCACCACGCCGACCCCCAACGCCCCACCCCCGCAAGCATCGACAATGCACGGCAACAACAACTCCGCCAAGCATTCCTCGCCGCGACCCGAGAAGAAGCAGCCGCTCGAAGCGAACGACTGCTGTAGCAGACAGGGAGCACGCCGACCCGGATAGGGCGCCGGTGAAACTGGATGCCAGCACTGAGTTGCAGGTCAAGCGGTAAGTCCCCGGGAAGAACTACAGCAGGTAACGCGCCGACAGGAATGTGGGTACGCGAGGATTGGTCGGCTTGGCCCACTTCGGATGGGGCCACCGCGTACCTCATTCCCGTGGCGCGGGCTTGTCGTCGCTCCAGCCGATGGCTTCGCATGAGGGGGCGTTCACGAGTGCACTTGAGCTGGGGCTAATGAGGAAGTGGAAAGATCGCTTCCCGACTCTGCGAGGTTGTGCGATCAGACGGCGAAGCGGCGTTCTCCGTGTCCTCACAGGCGTGGCCGAACACGCGCTACGGCCGGTCCCCCGGCCGATCGACAACCTGGCTCTCCATGTTCGCGGTCCACACCGTCGGCGTGCCTGCTCTGACCGTCATCTTGCTGATTGGGAACGTGCGATCGGCGACGGTCTCGCCATACGTCCCCAAGAACCGGTAGTCCTGCGCGCTCACAATGATCTCGAAGCGCTCCCAGGCTCCCGTGTAGTCGAACGCGACCCCATGGCGGCCTGCCGCGTCGATCGCGTCCTGCTTGACCGAAACCCCCTGGATCATGGGCAGCGCCCGGAACAACGCGGCCCGCACGTCGGCGACCAACGGCTGCTCGCCCAGCAACTGGGAGATCGTCCGGAAGATCCGCTCCTGTCTGGTCGCGTCGGCGTCGTCGAACTCCGTCACGGGAGTCGCATCGACGCTCGCCCCGATCCTGGCGATCATTTCCTCGGGGGTGACCGGCGCCCTGGCCAGGTCCGCGCCCGTGACGCCGGGGCCGTACTCCTCCGTGACGAGCTTGCCCCGTCCGTCGTCCAACGCCAGTTGCTTGCCGTCCAAGCTGTGCCACGTCTCAAGGGTCATGCGCTTGCCGCGATCCACCTCGGGCTCCGGCTCCTTGCGGAGCGGGGCGATCGTCTGCTTCACGTACAGCCAGCGGCCCGGCGACGGCGTGATCTCGTACGGGTCGGTCTCGGCGCTCCTGGCCGCCTTGTTGCCGAGCTCCTGAACGCCGGCGACCGGGGTGGTGGCAGGTTGTTCATCGCCGCGTACCGCGAGGACGCCCGCCCCGACGGCCAGCGCGAGCGACGCGGCCAGCGCCAGACGCCAGGCCAGGCGCGGCCCGCGCCGCCTCGGCGGGGGCATCGGCGACATGGGGGCCGGCTCACGGGTGGCCTGCAGCAACCGGGTGCGCGCCGCCGCCTTCGCCTCGCCGGTGATCGCCGGGGTGGCCTCGAGGAACCGTCCGAACTCGTCCATCATGCGTCCTCTCTCGTGTGATAGCCGGTGCCGAGGGCGGCCCGCGCCTGTTTGCGGGCCCGGTGCAGGCGCGAGCGCACGGTCCCGATCGGGATTTCGAGCGCCTGCGCCACCTCGTCGTAGGCCAGTTCTGCCAACGCCACCAGCAGCAGCACGTCGCGATCACCGCTGGCCAGGCCCGTCAGCGCCCCTGCCAGCCGACGGTCCTCGGCCTGCGCGGCCACGCGCCCGATCACCGCGTCGGCCATCGACTCAGGCGGCGGCTCCGCACCGGTACGCGCCAGCGCCCGCAGGAACCGCTCCTCATCGCGCCGCTGCCTGGCGATGAGGTTGGTCGCGATGCCGTACAGCCACGGCCTGGCCAGCGACTGCGCGTGATCGTAGGAGGCGCGGCAGCGGAAGGCGGTCAGGAACGTCTCCGCCGCGATGTCGTCGGCGGCCTGCACGCCCAGCCTCCGCGCGACATAGCGGTGGATCTGCTCGACATAGCGGTCGAACACGCCGGCGAACTGCTCCGGGTCGTCGATTGACCGGCGGATGAGCTCGGCGTCGTCCGCCTCGACCAGCTCCTCCGGTGGGGTTCGTGTCATGCCTGCTGTTTCCCGATGGGCCGGATCGAGTTCTCGACGGCCGTGAGCCCGGTGCGTGAACCCGTCCGGGGCCTGCGGGCAACAGCGGGCCAGACGATCTTCCCGCGCCCGAGAGGCTCACGATGACCTTACGCAATGCGCTCATGGCCGCCCTGTCGGTGGGAGCCGTCGTTGCCGCCCCAGGCGGCGTTGGGGTGAGCGGTAGCGCCCGGCACGCGAATGCGGCTGTCGGCGTGCGCGATGACGGACAGGATGTACTGTCGCCGCCCGTCCAAGGTGACGGTGTCGACGGAATCGCAGGCCGGCAGCGCCTCAGCTGGTGAGCGCACGAAGTCGGGCCCATGTGGACCCGCCGATATCCCCATGCCAGGTTCTCGCGAACCAGGCGCAGGATGAGCACGCGAATGGAGCGCACGGTTCGTGACGGTCAGGTAGGTCAGGCGGCCGCACGCGTTCCCCTCTCCTGGTGGTCTGGGGCTGCACACCCAGGAGGAGGACTAGGAAGAGGAGCGGGCCCGGCGAGACCTGCACGATCGTCTTCGTCCGCGGTCGAGGACCGCGGCCGGCGGGGTTCGCGTGCCGGGGAGCTCCGTCTCCTGAGGCATGGTGCGGATCCCGACGGGCTCAGCCGATGCCTTCGCGAGCTGGGCCTCGATCCGGCCGCCGACGACGACCACGTCGATCACCCCGTCGCGGTGGCCCTGGCGGTCGCGAGAAGGATCGCCGGAGGCGTGATCGCCACGCAGCGCCTGCGTCGTCCCGTTCCCGGGGTGGTTGTAGCCGGGGGCTCTTTCTGACCTGTCAGGGGCGGAAGTGGCTGGTCAAGTGCTGCCGGCCGGGTGGCGGCAGGGTCCGTGGCCGGTGTGGGAAGGCCGGCGGAAGTGGACCGGAAAAGGGTCGTCCTATGCTCACTCGCCCCCGCGGCCTGGCCAGCCGATCTACGATTTGGAGCATTATGCGACGAAGAATACCCATCCTCGCCACCGCCTTCATGATGTTGGCGACGGTCTTACCGTTATCGGCGACCCAGGTGGCCGGCGCCGCGGACGACGAAGGGAAGCGTGGCATCGCCTGGGGACCGTGTGAGGAGGAGCCCACCGTCGAGTGCGGCACGCTGACCGTGCCGATCGACTGGTCCAAGCCGTACGAGGCCACCGTGAAACTGGCGCTGGCGCGGCGTAAAGCCACCGATCCGTCCGCACGGATCGGCTCCTTGCTGACCAACCCGGGTGGGCCCGGCAACTCCGGGGTGAATGACATCCTGCGGCCGTCCGGGTTCAGCGAGGACGTTCAGCGGCGGTTCGACATCGTCGGCTACGACCCCCGGGGCGTGGCTCGCAGCGGCTCGACGACCTGTGCGGCGTCGGTGTACAACGAGATGCCGTACCCGGTGATGACCAGCCAGGCCGACTACGACAAGTGGGTGGCCTTCAACGCGAAGCTGCACGCCGACTGCCGTAAGCGGACCGGCCCGCTGTACGACCACCTCGACTCGGCCAACGTGGCGCGCGACATGGACGCCATCCGGGCCGCGCTGGGCGAGGACAAGCTGACCTCCTACGGCGTGTCGTACGGCACGCTGGCCCAGCAGATGTACGCCGAGATGTACCCGAACCGGATCCGGGCCATGGTGCTGGACAGCAACATGGACCACAGCCTGAACGTCAGGGACTTCCAGGTGACCGAGGCGGCCACCGTCCAGGACAGCTTCGACGAATTCGTCGCCTGGTGCGAGCGGGACACCGACTGCGTCCTGCACGGCCGCGACATCAAGGCGCTGTGGAAGGGGCTGCTGGAGAAGGCGGACCGCGGCGAGCTGTACTGGCCGGGCTTCACCGACCGCCCGGTGAGTGCGCACAACCTGCTGTGGCTGGGCGTGGTGCTCAACGAGGCGCCGGCCTGGCGGCAGGAGGCCAAGGTGCTGCTCGCCCTGGGCGGCGGGCCGGTACCGGACGACATGGGCAACCCGCCCGGCAACGGGCCCGTGGACGGTGAGTTCGCCGAACTGCCGACCGCGATCCTCTGCCAGGACTGGAACCTGTCGCTGCGCGGCTACGACGAGTACGCCGACGTGATGCGCGTCTCCAACGCGGTGGCGCCCGACCTGCGCTACAACCCGATGCCGATGGGCGACATGCCGCTCTGCCAGGGCCGCCAGGTCCCGGTCAACAACCCGCAGCATCGGCTGCGGTACACCGGGAGCACGCCGCTGCTGGTGGGCACTTCCATGCACGACCCGGACACGCCGTACGAGTGGTCGGCCAACGTGGCCCGCCAGCTCGGCGCCAAGGCCACGCTGCTCACGTACGAGGGCTGGGGCCACGGCGTCTACGGCATGACCGAGTGCACCACGGAAGCGATGGACGACTACCTGATCTCGCTGACCGTGCCCGCGCGGAGCGCCCGCTGCCCGGCGGAGGAGCCGCAGGGCTGAAACCGGACGGTGCCGGGCTGACACCCAGCAACCCGGACGGTGCCGGGCTGACATCCATCAGCCCGGCACCGTGCTGGAAAAACAGTTGGACGTGACCGCGTACCGCTGATAGGTTCCTCGGACCGTGACAAGCACGCCAGGAGGTGAGACCCATGAACGCTGGATCGATGTGGGTGCTCCCCCCGTCGTCACGGTCAGGCGATTGACATAGGTGTCGCCTGGGAGCGCCGCAAAAGGGCAATCCCGGAAGGCAACATCTTATGGAATCTATGCATCTCACCGCCCGTACCGACGGGCAAGCCGTGACGATCGAACGCGTCGCCGACGGCTCCTGGCACGCCGTGGAGGACGACCAGGTGGTCGGCCACGGCGACATCTCAGGCAGGCCCGACGGGCGGATGTTCGTCAGCATCGACGCCTGGCACTGCGCCGTCTTCGACCGGCTCGCCGGCGCCATGCTGGCGGAGCTGCCGAGGCCGCTGTACACACTGGTCGGCGAGGACGACCTCGACCTGACCTCGCATTGGGAACGGGCCGGGTTCACGACGCGGCGGCGCGAGTGGGAGTGCCTCGTGCCGACCAACCCGGGTCTCACTGGGCTCGGCCCGGCGCTCCCGCCGCCGGGAGTGACGATCGGGCCGGCGGAGGAGCGCCCGCTGCGGGCGCTGGACCGCGTGATCCGCGACGAGGTCGAGGCCGCCGTCGGCTGGCGGGAAATGCCGGCCGAGGTGCTGCCCCGCCCGGCCGCGCCGGACCTGTCGAGGTACACGGTGGCGGCGGAGGCCGGCGAATACGTGGGGTTCGTCCGGCTGGCGGCGGTCACCAGGCAGCCGCGCATCGGGCTGGTCGCCGTACGATCCGACTGCCGGCGCCGCGGGATCGGGCGGGCGCTGCTCGCCCGCGTACTGGATGACCTGCACCGCCGCGGGATCGAGGCGGCGTCGGCCGAGGTGAACGAGTCCAACACGGCGGCCATGGCACTGTTCGAGGCCATAGGCGCCCGCCGTACGGGCAGCAATCTGGAACTGGTGTTGGAAGGAAGTGAACGACATGGCTAGGGCAGCAGGCGGCATAGAAATGGAAGGCACCGTCACCGAGTGCCTGCGCAACGCCACCTTCAGGGTGGAGTTGGAGAACGGGCACAAGGTGCTGGCCCACATCAGCGGGAAGATCCGCAAGAACTACATCAAGATCCTCCCCTTCGACCGGGTGCTGGTGGAGCTCAGCCCGTACGACCTGACCCGCGGCCGGATCCTCTACCGCTACCGCAACTAGGCGATGTCGCGGTCGCTCGCGGCGGATCACTTCCAGGCAGGCGGTCCTGGTCGCGTACGCTGCCGTCGGCGCCGGTCGGCTGACCGGCGCCGTCGCGCCGGTCAGGACAGCGTCAGCTCCAGGTAGGGGCGGTTGTCGATCGCTTCCTTGCTGGAGAAGGAGGTGAACGGCCCGTACGCCGTGGCGGTGGACGTGATCGCGAAGCCGGCGTCCTGCCCGGCGGCGAGCTGGGCCTGGACGAACGCGGTCACGTCGACGGTGTGCCAGGACGTCGTGGTGCCGAGCGTGAACGTGCCGAGACCGGCGCCCAGCGGTGGCCGGGTGTTCCAGGTCAGCGTGGCTTCGCTCCAGGTCGCGTCGGTGACCGCGTGGACGGCGTCGGTCGCGCCCGCGCTGTCGCTGGTCGAGCCGTAGACGTGCAGGACGGCCGAGCCGACCGTTCCGTGCACCGCGGTCAGCGGGAAGGTCAGGTACGCGACCCGGTCGAACCCGCTGCCGAGGCTGGGATTGTTGCGTACTTCGAGGACGGAGCTCGTACCGAAGGCGGTGGCGGTGTAGGCGCCGTCGCGGACGAACCCGTCGGCCACGGGTTCGAGGTGGGACGGGTCGACCACCGACACCGGCACCCGGACGACCTTCATGACGGGTGCGAGAATGACCAGCGCGCCGGCTTTCGCGCTGCCACCGCCGGCGGCGGTGACCAGGCCGGAGCCGTCCACCGTGGCCACGGCCGGATGGCTGCTGGTCCAGGTGATGGTCGCCGTGGACAGCTCGGCCGGGCGGCCGTCGGTCTGCTTGCCGGTCAGGCTCAGCCGCAGGGTGTCGCCGACCGACAGGGGCGGCGGGGCGGCCGGGGATGCGGTCACGGTGCCGAGAACGACCGGCCGGGGTGCCGCGTCCGCCTGGGCGTCGGACCCCCTGGCGTAGATCCGGATCTCGGTGACGCTGTTGTAGCTGCTGACGGAGTTCCCGTGGCCGACCAGCCGGACGTGGCGGGCCGGCCGCGCCGCGAAGGAGAAGACTTCGGCGTCGTCGGACGTGCCGGCGGAGACGGCTCCCGTGAGCGCCGCGTTCCAGGTGGTGCCGTTGGCGGAGGTGAGGACGTCGAAGGTGGACGTTCGCGCGTGCCCGTTGAAGAATGCGACGGCGACGGCGCCGACGGTGCGCTTGGCGCCGAGGTCGAGAGTGAGAGTCTGCCCGTCGCCCGCCGCGGCCCAGCGGCTGCCCATGTTGCCGTCGACGGCGTCGGCCGCGGGGCCGCCCTCGTTCGCACTGGCGGTGACCGACGCGACGGGCAGTGCGGTGGCGGTCTTTCCCGCCTGCCGGAAGTGCACCTGGTAGGTGGGGCCGTAGACCTTCTGGCGGTCGGCGTCGAGCCGGAAGGTCGTCACGGTGGCCGTGCCCGGGATCGCGGTCGCCCGGGTGACGGTCGCGTAGGTGCCGCTCGGCGTCACGGGGACGACCTTGGGCGCGGTGGCGGTGTTCGTGGGCAGGGTGAGGTCGTAGCGGTAGCGCCGCGGATCGAACCCGGCCAGGCGGTCGGCGCCGATCATGATGCCGGTCAGGGCCGCCGGGCCGGTCGCGCCCGGCGTCCAGGAGGCCAGCGGGGTCACCGCCGGGGTGTCGGCGGGCGGCTGCTGCCCCGCGGCGAGGGGAACCATCCGCATCGCCACCGTGGTGGTCCCGGCCGCGGTCAGCTGGATCGCGAGGGTTCGCGAGCCGGGCTGGCGGCTCTGGCCGGTGGGGTCGGGGCTGTCCGGCAGAGGCCGGGAGTCCCCGACGAGCAGCCGCCCATCGGTGGTGAGCAGTTGGACCCAGAGCCGCTGTCCGCCGCGGTAGAGGGTGGCCGACCGTCCGTCGGCGGCCACCACGACGTCGGCGCGGGTGTGCAGGAACGACCAGTAGCCGATCGGTTGGCTCGTCTTCACCTCGTCCTGGAGCAGCACCTGCCGCCGGTCGTCGAACAGCTGCAGGCCGCGCTGGGCGCGTTGCACCCGGCCGCCGTAGAGGCCGGTGAGGTCGGTGATCTCGTACCATTTCTGGGGCGTCGAGCTGACGGTGGTGATCGGAGCGCCGGCGGTCAGCGCGGTGGAGGGGGTGGGCCCGGTGCCGAGCCGCATCGTGTTCTGGCCCTCGGGACGGGTCACGTAGTAGTCCCATCGGCCGCCGGTGTCCTTGGTCCAGTCGAAGTATCCCGGGAGGCTGTAGCTGTCGAGGCCGAGGTCGTCGAACCAGCGCACGCCCGCGGCGTCGAGGACGAAGTCTCCGGCGTCGAGGTTCTCGTGGGCGGCGATCTGGTCGTACCCGGCGCGCATGCCCTTGGTGGCGACGGAGACCGCGTAGGGGTCGTCCCAGGCGCTGCGGGCGGTGGCGAGTTCGACGCCGTCGAAGAAGGCGTCGGTCGCCGCCGGATGGCCGGCCCCGCCGGCGGCGGCCGGGTCGTACCAGAGGATGTCCATCGGGCTGGCCGAGCGGTCGGCGAGCCGCGCCTGCCAGGCCATGTAGTGCGGCTTTCCGTAGCGGGTGGCGAGCCACATCATGAACGGCGCCTGCCAGGTCGGGGTGACCGCGCCGAGCAGGTCGGTCCCGCCGTCGCCGTAGTTGAAGGTCAGGCCGGTCGCGCCGGTCACGTGGATGCCGTAGTCGCCGGTGCCGGCGAGGCCGGGCAGGTCGGACAGGCCGAAGTCGGTGCCGGTCGCGGTCTTCATGGCGGCGAGGTAGAGGACGAGGTACTCGGTGGCGTACTGCCAGTACTGCGGGCTCTCGCCGCTGGCGCCGTCCGGGCTGTAGCCGCTGATCCCGTTCTGGATCGACGTGATGCTTGCCTTGAGCACCTGGTCGACGACGTCGCGCTCGTCGGCGGTCAGGGCCGGGTCGTCGCCGATGGCCAGCGCCCCGAGCGCGACCGCGTTGCAGACGAGGTTCCAGTTGTGGTTCTGGGTGTAGAAGCTAGTGGCGTACCCGTAGCGGACGAGGGCCGGCCGCAGGGCCTTGGTGACGATGGCGGAGCGGATCGTGGCCTTGTCGCTCGCCGACAGATAGTCGTAGAGCCAGTCGTAGCCGATCGCGACGCTGTTGGACAGCTCTCCGACCTCCAGGAACTGTTCCTTGTCCCAGGCCGGGGCGGAGGAGAGGGCGACGAGTTCGCGCGCCGCGCGTTCGGCGTACCGGGTCTCGCCGGTGATCCGGTAGACGAGGGCGAGGGCGTAGACGCGGCGTTTCGCCTCGTCGATGACGGAGGTCGACAGGGCGGCCGGCGGCGAGGTGCCGAGGATGCCGTCGGCGCCGGCCTTGACCTGGTCATACCAGGCCTTGAGCCGGGTGTCGGTGCCGATGCGCCGGGCGGCGGCGGAGAACGTCTCCGCGGTCGCCAGGAGTCGCGGGTGCTGCGGTGTCAGCAGCGCGACGACGCCGGCCGGAGGCTGGACGGGATCGGCGTGCGCGGGCGTGTCCACCGCAGCCAGGGTCGTCAACGTGGCGAGGGTCAGGACGAGGGCGGCGGCGCCCGCGCGGAGCCGGGCGGCGGTTGTGCTCAAGGACGGCATGGCACAGCCTTTTCTCTTCGATGGAGTTGCCCCCATGCGTCTGCCGGGGCGCGCCGGCCACCCGGGTGGCCGGCGAGGCGGTGGGTCAGTGATTGGCCGCGTACTGCTCGGCGAGCTCCTTGGCGATCGCGTCGCCACCCTGGGACTTCCACTGCGAGACGGCCCCGCGCCAGTCCGACACCGGGCGCTTGCCCGCGATGATCGCGTTGGTCACGTCGATGATCTGCTGGTTGAGCTTCGTGCCCTTCGCGGCCTGGGTCGGCGAGACCAGGCCGTAGGACGGGTCGCCGACGCCGATGGGGACGATCTCCTGCTGGGCCTGGTGGCTGCGGCGGGTGGCGTCGGGGTTGCCAGGCAGGTAGAGCACGTACGGAGCGGCCGCGATGTACTGCAGGGGCAGGTTCGTCTTGTTCTCGCCGCCGGTGGTGGCCAGCGCGGTGGGCAACGGGTCGCCATCGGCACCGGTCGTGAAGTGCACCCCGGCGACACCGTAGTTGATCAGCTCGTACTCCTTGCTGCCGAACGGCGCGGCCAGGAAGTTCAGCACTCGCAGCAGCATCTTGACGCGCTCCGGCGACGCCTTCTTCAGTGCGGTGAAGCCGCCGCGGCCGCTGTTGGAGAACACCCCGTTGCCCAGCCACGGAGTCGGGTTGTCGCCGTACGGGCGGACGAAGTCGACCGTGAAGGCGTCGCCGACCCCGGAGACCATTCCCGGGTAGCCGCCGATGCCGCCGCCCAGGGTCAGCGTCGTGCCGTTCATGAAGAACGTGTTCGCCTGGGTCGCCTGGGTGCTCAGCAGGTCCGGATAGAAGTACCCCTTTTCGTACCAGTCGCGCAGCCGCTGCAGCACCTCCGGGTAGACCGGGTTCTCGTAGCGGCTGGTGAACGCGCCGCCGTCGGCGCGCACCCAGTTGCTGGGGACGCCGGCCGCGCCGAGGTGGATGTTCTCGCTGAAGTTGTTGCCGCCCAACGGGAACTGCTTGCCGGTGGCGAGCTTGGCCAGGCCCTCGGTGAACTGGGCCGTGGACACGCCGAGCCCCATCCTGATGCCGGCCGCCTCGAACTTCTCCCTGTTGCCGAACATCACGCCGGCGAGCTGGGGACGGGGCACCGGGATGCCATAGAGGCGGCCGCCGATTCGACCGACGTTCTGCCATGAGATCGTCGGCAGGTTGGCCAGGTTCGGGTAGTCCTTGATCGCGTCACCGGAGATGTACTCGGTCAGATCGGCACACTTGGCCTGGGTGAACTGCAGTGCGTTGGACATCGCCACGTCGATCGTGGCGATGATGTCGGGCAGGTCGCCGCCGGCCATCATGGTGGCGTACTTGGCGTTGAGATCGGCCGCCGGGACGAGGGTGAGGCGCAGGTCCACCCCGAGTGCCTCGTTGATCGCGGTCCACAGCTTGTTGCTCGCGGCCGGGGACGGCGCCGTGCCGTAGGTGATGACCATGCAGGTGACGACCGAGCCGTCGCCCGGCTTGCCGTCGACGGTCTGGGCCGGCTTCTGCGGATAGGTCAGGAAGGCGTCCTGGACGCCTTGGGCGGTGCCGGGCAGGTCTGGCTTCACCAGGTTGATCGGGATGTGGGCGGGAAGCGGGGCGAGACTCTTGCCCGCGTTGCCCACCGACGTGCCCGCGCCGTCGCCGCAGGCGGCGAGGCCGGGTACGGCGGAGGCGAGCGCGGCGCCGCCGGTCAGTCTGAGCAGCGATCTCCGGGAGATGTCCATGGCAAGCGCTTTCCCTTCCGGGGGGTTGTGCGGTCCGCGCCGGGCGCGGAAGGTGTGCGTGGGGTGGGCCGTCCGGCCAGGTCAGCCCTTGATCGCGCCGGTGAGCACGCCTTTGGCGAAGAAGCGCTGCACGAGCGGATAGACCGCGAGAATCGGCAGCACCGCGACCACGACGGTGGCCATGGTCGTGGTCTGCGGGGCGAGGGTGGCCCCGGCTCCGGCCGCGATCGACGTGTCGGGGTTTGCCCCGAGCATGACGATCTGTCGCAGCATCGGCTGCAGCGGCCAGGTGGACTGGTCGTCGAGGTAGAGCATGGCGTTGAAGAAGCTGTTCCAGTAGCCGACCGCGTAGTAGAAGCCGACCACCGCGATGATCGCCTTGGACAGCGGAAGTACGACGTGCCACAGCACGCGGCCGTCGCCGGCGCCGTCGATGCGGGCGCTCTCCGACAGCTGGGCCGGCAGGCCCTGGAAGTAGCCCCGCATGATGACCAGGTTGAAGGAGCTGATCAGCACCGGGGCGATCAGCGCCGCGTAGTGGTTGCGCAGGTCCAGGTTGCTGACGACCAGGAAGCTGGGGATGATCGCCGGCGGGAACAGGAAGGTGAGCAGGACGCCCAGCATGATCGGCTTACCGCCGAAGACGTTCGGCCGGGCCAGCGCGTACGCCATCAGCACGGTGGCGGTGAGGCTCACCGCGGTGCCCACGAGCGTGACCAGGCTGGAGACGAGCACCGCGTGCGAGATCACCCCGGAGCCGAACAGCCGCCGGTACGCGTCCAGCGTCACCTGCTCGGGCCAGATCGACCAGCCGCCGTTACGGATCACCTGCGTGTCGGGCGACAGGCTGGTGGCGACGACCACCCAGAACGGTATGATCACCAGCGCCAGCGTGATCGTCACCGCGACGGCCTTCGCCGCCTTGGTGCTCAGCCGGGGCGGCTCCATCCAGACCGGACGTGTCATCGGTAGACTCCTTCCTCGCCAAGCCGGTGGGCGACCTTGTTGGCCACGACGATCAGGACCAGGCCGACGAGGCCCTTGAAGATGCCGGCCAGGGCGGCTGGTCCCCAACTGCCGTTGACCACCCCGTGGTAGTAGGTGTAGGTGTCCAGGACCTCCGCGACCCCGGGCGAGAACCCGTCGCGCTGCAGCAGGACCTGGTCGAAGCCGACGCTCAGGATGTCGCCCAACCGCAGGATCAGCAGCAGGACGAGGACGGGTCGCAGGGACGGCAGGGTCACGTGCCACAGCCGCCGGCCCCACCCCGCGCCGTCGATCGCGGAGGCCTCGTAGAGCTGATCGTCCACGTTGTGCAGGGCGGCCAGCACGATGATCGTGCCCCAGCCGCAGTCCTTCCAGATCAGCTCGGCGATCATCAGCGGCTTGAACAACGACGGCTCGCTGAAGACGTTGACCAGGTGGTAGCCGTTGTCGGCGAACAGCCCGTTGAGGACGCCCGCCGCACCGAGCAGTTGCTGGAACAGCGCGACGACGATCACCCAGGAGATGAAATGAGGTAGGTAGACGATGCTCTGGACCGCCTTGCGCACCCACCCTCGGGTCAGGCTGTGCAGCAGCAGCGCCAGGGCCACCGACACCGGGAAATAGAAGATCAGCTGCAGCGTGGCGAGGCTGATCGTGTTGAGCGCCGCCTGCCAGAAGTCGGGGTCGGCGAACAGCTCCCGGAAGTTCTCCAGGCCGACCCAGGGGCTGTTCGCGATGCCCGCGAACGGCTGGTAGTCCTGGAAGACGATGACGTTGCCCAGCAGAGCGACGTAGTGGAACACCAGGAAGTACAGCACTCCCGGTGCCATCATGAGCAGCAACAGGCGGCTGCGGCGCAGCCGCTGCCACCGGCCGCCGCGCCGGCGCGCGGACCCGGCCGCGCTGGTGGGCGGATCGTCCGTCCGCCGGTCAGCGAGGGTGACGGCCACGTTGCCTCCTGGAAACAGCTACGCAATGTCGCTTGGTTCTCGGCACGTTAAAAGGGTTTCACTGTCACGTCAATACCCAAGCTTCGCAATCAGGCCGATAGAACCGCTCCTCTGGACCAACGGCGAGGGCGCGCGCTAGGCTCATCGTTAAAGCCTTTTAACACCGCGGCACGGAGGTAGACAACGGCATGGAGAACGGGCGGGCGAGCATCCGCGACGTGGCGGCCCGAGCGGGCGTCTCGGTGTCCACCGTGTCACGCATCCTCAACGGCAGTTATCCACCGGCGCCGGAAACCCGCGACAAGGTCATGCGCGCGGTCCGCGACCTCGACTACGTCGCCAATCCGCACGCCCGCGCGCTGATCCGCCAGGACACCGGCACGATCGCGATCGTGGTCCGGATGCTCGACGACGGCTTCCTCATGAGCCTGGTTCAGAGCATCGCCAGCACCCTCGCCGACGCCGGCCGGTTCTGCCTGATCGGCACCACCGGCGGCGACCCCGATCGCGAGCTGCAGGTGCTGCGGCAGATGAGCGCCCAGCACTCGCCGGCCATCGTCCTCATCGGCGCCGTCACGGAAACCCCGGAATACGTGCGCCAGACCAGCGCCTTCGCCGGCTCGCTCGCGCAGACCGGCTCACGTCTGGTGCTGTGCGCCCGCCCCTCACTTGGCCCGGACGTGCCCGCCGGCGTGGTCGAGTACGACAACGAGGGCGGTGCGTACGCCGCGACCAGTCATCTGCTGTCGCGCGGCCACCGCCGCATCCTGCTCCTGAGCGGCCAGCAGGACCACAGCACCAGTCTGCGGCGGCGGGACGGATACCGCCGTGCCCTGGCCGACCTCGGCGGCGACCTCGACCCCCGGCTGGAGGCGGGCCCCGCGTGGAGCCGCGAGACCGGCTACGCCCGCATGCGCGACATTCTGCGGGCCGGGCCGCCGGACTTCACCGCCGTGTTCGCCCACACCGACCACGTCGCGAGCGGCGTCCTGCAAGCCCTGCGAGAGGCCGGGCTGCGCACGCCCGAGGACATCTCGGTCGTGGGGTACGACGACGCCGCCTTCGCCGCCGACCTCGGGCTGACCACCGTGCACATTCCCGCCCGGGAGCTGGGCCGGCTCGCCGCCACGATGGCGATGACGCCGGACACCGTCGACCAGCGGGTCGTGCTCGGCACTCACGTCGTCGTGCGGGACAGCGTCGCGATCGCAGCCACCACCGAATAGGAGCACGATGACCCGCCGGCCCGTGACCGCACTGGTCATGTCCGAACCGACCATCCGCCAGCTTTTCGACGCCGCGCGATTCGAGCGACTACACGCCCTCGCCCAGCTCGACCGCCCCGAACCGCTGACCGAGCTCGGCTCGCCGGCAAGCCGCGCCCGGCTCCGCGAGCTCGAAGTCATGATCACAGGTTGGGGGTGTCCGCCCCTGACCGGCGAGGTCCTCGATGCCGCTCCCCGGCTGCGCGCCGTGCTGCACGCGGCCGGCACCGTCAAGACGCATCTGACCGACGCCTCCTGCTGGGAACGCGGAATCCTCGTCACCTCCGCGGCCAGCGCCAACGCGATGCCGGTCGCGGAGTACACCCTCGCCGCGATCCTGCACAGCGGCAAACGCGTGAGCGCCTTCGCCGAGGCGTACCGGCGGCAGGGCGCCGACTCCGCGTGGCGCGAACGGGTGACCGCCGGGTCCAACTACGGTCGCGTCGTCGGCATCGTCGGCCTGTCGCACACCGGCCGGCGGGTGGCACACCTGCTGCGCTCCTTCGACCTCACCGTGCTCGCGAGCGACCCCTACGCCACCGAGGCGGACGCCCAGGCCCTCGGCACGACCCTCGTTCCGCTGCCCGACCTGCTGCGCCGCAGCGACATCGTGACCCTGCACGCGCCGTCGCTGCCCGAGACCCGGAACCTGCTGAACGCCGACCGCCTCGCGCTGCTGCCCGACCACGCCACGGTCATCAACACCGCCCGGGGCAGCCTGATCGACACCGACGCGCTCACCGCCGAATGCGTGAGCGGGCGGCTCAGCGCGATCCTCGACGTCACCGACCCCGAACCGCTGCCGGTCGACTCACCGCTGTTCGGGCTGCCCAACGTGCAGCTCACGCCGCACATCGCCGGCGCCATGGGCACGGAGGTCCATCGCCTCGCCGAGGCTGCCCTCGACGAACTCGAGCGGTACGCCAAGGGGCTGCCTCCGGCGTACCCGATCCATATGCGCGACCTCGCCCGCATCGCCTAGAAACCCTGGTAAGGACATTCTCGCGTGACAACGCCCTTCCTCACCGGCTGGCACGGGCCTGCCGAAAAATGCAGCTCAAGCTGCATGTGAGTACTCGTGGAGAACGCCGCCAAGCCGACCTCTTCGGCGTATGTCCAAAGCGGCGATTCGCCCTGGATCTTTGATCGGATCCGGGACGACGCGTAGCGGGGCCGCTTGATCAAGGGCTTGGTGGGCGCGGTGCTGGTTGAGCAGATCGCGGCGCCGGCGCAGGACGGTGTCCGGGCGAACGAGGAGCCGCAGCCGGCACAAGATCTCGCGGGGTAACGATGACGGTCGCGGCCTGTCCCGAGCCTCAGACCCGCGCGTCGGGCGCGGGAGTCAGAGCATGAGGGGTAAAGTAGCTGCATGAGGGGTATGTCTAGTTGGTTGGGGATGTATACGTCAGCCCCTCAACCGCTCCGCCGATTTCCGAAAGGAGCGAAACCATGATCTTCCCGCGTTACATGTCCGCTGTGAGGATCTTGCCCATGGTCGTTGAGCCTCCTGGGCCGAGGCGGCGGCTGAGGCCGGAAAAGGGGATCTTCAGTGACCGTTCCAGCCGCCGTCGCCGTTGAGCGAGGGGCAGATCGGCAGGGGTTTCACTCCTGCTGCCCCCTGGCAAATGGACCTGGCCGCCTGAGGTGGTGGCCAGGTTTCGTGTTCTAGGAGAACGAGGCGGACTGTCGCCGGCCATCACGCCACCAGCGAGGATCAGGCGGCCTGCTTGGCACGCCGGCGCGGCGGGGATCGGTAGTCCAGCAGATTGTCGATCAGCGCCCGTTATAGAACTCCTCATGTATGCCTAGGTAGCACTGCGTTCCAGAGCAAACCACGGTCCGGCGACTCACGGCGGCACAACTGCACCCACCGCTCCATGACCGCGTTCATCCGCAGCATCCGGACGCGGGTGAGCACCGTATGGAAACCGACTTCGGCGAGGATCTCCTCCATGAGAACCGGAAAGGGCCGAACCGAAGCCGCTGCCGGTCGCCGCGCAGGGTCAGGAATTGTGCCTGCCCTTCATCATCCATTGGGTGACATCGCCAGTACCCATCGTTGCTTTCGGCCGCATTCTTCCAGGACCGAGGCCCGGTTGCGCGTGCTGGCCGAACGCGCTCCCGAAGGACTGCGATGCTTTCAGGCTGCCGCGAACTCTCGATCATCGCCACTGTCCTCGCGGACGTCAGGGGTGGTTGAGCTGCAAGGAGGCGCCGAACCGATCGTTGACCCAGCCGAACTCCCGCTGGAGCCGTAGGAGCTCAGCGGCATCAGCTGTCCGCCCTCGGAGAGCGCCGCGCACAGGCGGTCGATGTCCTCCTCGGTGTCGCACCCGGCATACGCGACATCGACGGCGTGAACGGTGGAGTGGTGCGGGACGGCGCTGTCGTTCACATGTCCTCCTGGCCGGCCAGGACGAACGTCACATACTCGATCTTGCCCTCCTCCCAAGGGCGGCGGGGCCGTAACGGGCGACGTCGACGACCTCGGCGTCGAACAGCGACACGTAGACCTCCCTGATGCTCCTATCCTTCGACGATCCGCTGAGGCCGTTGGTGAATTACCGCCGCCGAAGGTGTTGCCGCTGGGCCCGGAGCCGTCTGCATGGACGGAGTTTCCGCTGTTCACTAACGGCCTCAGTCCCGGAAGCCGCCACCATTCCGAATGCTTCCATTGTCCAATCCAATGGACTTGGCCAGCCGTCACAGGCCCTGTGCGACGTCAGGGGCCTATCAGCCGCACCCGCTCCCGGACCCCAACTCCGACCGCTCCGACACGCGGCCTCTCCTCACCCTGCCTGTGGCCGGCATATAGGCCCTCACATGGCACGATGGCTGTATGTCGTCAATGATTGCTTAGTGTTTGTCGAGCGGGCATGTCGTGATGATGGCGGGAGAACGTTGGGGCCATTCGTCTGGATCGCCGAAATGGGATGCGGCGCGTTGCCGACCGGGCCCGCCGCGTTCTCTGCGGCACTCGCCTGATCGCCCGCAACTCGCCGGCCCTCCGTTCTCCGATGAAGTGCCTCAACCGCGCGCGGAGAACTGCGGAAGCTCCACCAGCTGCGGCAACATCGTCGACGGCGGCAACACCATCAACAGTTCCCAGTGGCTCGGAGACCAACGATGAGTATGCGCAGGATAGGAGCGGTCGTGGCGTGTCTCGGGCTGATGTTGTCGACGACCGCGATGTCGATGCCGAACAGAAATCACAGGGGCAGGGGCGACTCCTGGAACAGCGGCAACTACTGGAGTAAGGGCCACCAGGTGAACAGCGGCAACTTCTCCTTCGCGAAGGGCTCCCCGAACAGTAACAACGTCCACAGCGGCTCGAACTTCGCCAACAGTTTCCAATGCATCGTCGAGCGCAGGAGCACCGTCAATCGGAGGTGTTGACCGGCCTCCTCGCCGGGCGTAGCGCGCCGCCAGGGCCAGCGAGGTCCCCTGCTCGATCGTGAGGCCAGGCGGCGCCTGGCCCGCATCCGCCGCGTCGAGGAGGTCACTGGCAATGTTGCGCTGACCTGCTACTACGGGATCCGCCAACAGGCCTGCTACATCTGATGGGGAACCGATATCCATCTCGCAGACCGCTTACCTTGCCAGTCGCTGGGGCGGCAGCTCGATGGACTGCTGGTGACGGAAGATGTCACGCGGGTCCCAGCGGTCCTTGACCCGCTGCAACGCTTCGTAGTGCGATCCGTAGTACAGCGTGGACCAACGGTCGATCTCCTCCCCTGGGCGATCGTTCAGGTCGACGTCGGGATAGCCGATGTAGCAGCCGTCGGTGACCGAGGGGCGCGCCGGAGCAGGGGAAGCGGGCACTCCGCCGGTGGCGGCGTACATGTCCTGGTAGAGCTTGCGAATCCAGCGCAGGTGGTCTGTGCCGTCTTTGTCCACGGGCCAGTAGATCTGGTGCTGCAGCTTCAGGATCGAGCTGCGCTGCGCGACCGCGGTGTCCTCGACGGGGACGGTGTTGATGGCGGCGCCATAGGAGTCGATCTGGACGACGGCGTCGCGCTCTATGCCGTCCTTCTCCAGTGCCAGGGCCCGCCACAACGCCTCGATCTGCTCGCCGGGCATGCGGTCGAGCATGTACGCAGACTTGTGCTTGCCGCAGCGCAGATTGTCGACGGGCCCGAGCAGCTTCTCGGCCGAGTCCCAGGGCAGTGGCTTGGGCTCGGCCAGGCCGGACAGGGCGGCGTACTCGCCATACGCCTCGTCGAGGTCGGCCAACCCGATGGGTACGTCGCCGCGCATCGCCCGGCGGAAAGCGTCCATGCGCTGCCCGGCGTTCGGCAGGCCCGCGTCGATCTGGGCGATGAGGCCGACCTTCTTCTTGCTCCTGTGGGTGAGCAGCAGGATGCCGAACAGCGGCCCGTACTGCTCAGGGTCGGCCGCGGCCCCCGAGGCGAAGAACTCTCCGAAATTCTCGATGATCTGCGTGAAGTGCTCCTGCCTCATGTCGGCCCATTCCCAGCCGCTCGCGACGAACAGCACCCGCTCAGGCGCGTCAGGCAGGCCCTTGAACCAGAACTTCGTCACGATCCCGAAGTTCCCGCCTCCTCCGCCGGTGTTGGCCCACCACAGGCCGTACCGGTCGGGGTCGCTGTTCTTCTGATCTCTACTGACGGTCTCCAGGCTGACCTTGCCGTCCTTGTCCACGACGGCGATCTCGACCGCGTGCAGGTAATCGACCGTGAGCCCGAACTGCCGCGACAGCAGCCCGAACCCTCCGGCCGGGACGTGCCCGCCGATCCCTACCGACGGGCAGGAGCCGCCCGGCAACGCCTTGCCAGTCAGCAGGAACAGCCGCTTGCGCAGATCACCGTTCGTGGCACCGGCCTCGACACAGATCATGCCGCGGTCCTCGTAGATGTTGTTCATGAGCGACACGTCAATGATCACCCGCACGTCCTCCGCGCAGACGAAGTCTTCGTAGCAGTGGCCGCCGGAGCGCACGGTGATGCGCGTACGCAGGTCGGCAGGGCTGGGCTCGTCGACTGCCTGTTGGAGCGCGTGCACGACCTCCTCACTCGTGCGCACCAGGCGGACGTATTGGGGATGGGAGGTCCATCGTGGATTGAACCCCCTGCTCAGAGAAGCGAACCGCCGATCCTCCGGCATGATCTTGATGCCGCCCTTGTCCGTGATGGATCTCGCTCCGCTCACCGCTCCCACCCTTCCTCTCGCTCAATGCAGTTGAATCTTTACAGAGAGTAGTTGTATGATGCTGTAGCGTTACGGAAACGTCTCGCTTCCCCCGCGCTACGACGTCAGGTCAGGTCACCGGTCCGCCTGCGGACCTCCCGCACGACCTCGACCTCAGCATGCAGCACCTCAAGACCATCCTGTCCTTCACCAACACCCCGGTGATGGGCCAGCCCGAGGCCTACATCCAGTTCACCAAGAGACTGATCGACGACAACGGCGACATCCAGGCGCCGTCCACCGCCGAATTCCTGACCGGCTACCTGCGGGCCTTCACGGCGCGCATCCCGCCGCCACCACCACGACATCCCGGATCTGTAGATCACCCCGAAAGTGAGCCTTCACCAGCGCTGATCGGGCCGGCCCACGTGCATCCTCTTGCCATCGCGCCGGAACCGGCGCTGCCGAGCACGCGCAGGCTGTGGCCGGCGACGGCCGTGGTCATCCCGTCGGTGGCCAACGGCGGCGAGCCGGCCACCAGGCCGACGGCCGGTGTCGGCTCCAGCACGGGGCCGACCTCATCAGCCGAACCCCCTCCAGCACTGAGATTCGCACCACCACCCAGCCGGCATACCCATCACCGGCGGGAGGAGAACCGTGTCCTTGATCGTCAGCGAGATCCTTTTCTGCGCGGCCATCGCCGCGGCGTTGGCCGCGGTGTTCCTGTACCGGCGGACACCGGCCCCATGGCAGGCCTGCTCGCCGCAGGAGCGGCAGCTGCTCGTCCTGCTCATCCGCGATGAGATCGACGAGGAGGAATATCGTCGCCAGCAGGCCTTGACCGGCCGAGCTTCTGGCAGGTCCGCGCACACGTGCGGCGAGCTGACGCCATGAGTCCGGGCTCGTCAATGCGGCGGCTGTATCTGTGCTCGACCCGGGCCCGCGGCACGTGGTCGAGACCCGCTGAGCCCGGTACGCCCCTCCCCGGACCATCCCCAGGCCGACGTCGAGGTGTGCGCCAAGAACACCGACGGACAGTGCCTGCGTCTGACCGCCGTCCGCCTCTCACCCGCCCCCACCTCCCCGGTGG
>NZ_JBEXCR010000032.1:0-161492 GCF_040605375.1 Nonomuraea sp. NPDC005650 | reverse complement strand
TCGCCAAGCCCATCCCCGCCGTCATCATCTGTGAGCTGCTGGGGGTGCCGTACGAGGACCGGGGCCGCTTCCAGGAGAACATCGACAAGTTCCTCAGCGGAGAGGTCGGCGACGAGGAGCTGATCGCGGCCTACCTCGCGACCCAGCAGTACCTCGCGGAGCTGGTGGCCGCCAAGCGCGCCAACCCCACCGACGACGTGCTCAGCGACCTGCTCGACAGCGACCTGACCGACGAGGAACTGCAGGGGATGGCGCTGATCCTGCTGTCGGCCGGGTTCGACACCACCGCGAACATGCTGGCCCTGGGCACCTTCGCCCTCCTGCAGAACCCGGAGCAGCTGGCGGCGCTGCGCGCCGAGCCCGAGCTCGCCGAGGGCGCCGTGGAGGAGCTGCTGCGGTATCTGAGCGTGGCCAAGGGCTTCGGGAGGGTGGCGCTGGAGGACGTCGAGCTGGGCGGACAGACCATCAAGGCCGGCACGACGGTCCTGCTTACCTACAACACCGCCAACCGCGACCCCGAGCGCTTCACCGACCCCCACGCGCTCGACCTGCGCAGGCGGGAGGGCGGGCACCTGGCCTTCGGCCACGGCATCCACCAGTGCCTGGGACAGCAACTGGCCCGCGTCGAGCTGCGCGTGGCGCTCCCGGCGCTGCTCGAGCGCTTCCCCACGCTGCGCCTGGCCGTGCCGGCCGACGAGGTCGCCCTGCGCCCGGAGACCGCGGACATCTACGGCGTCAAGAGCCTCCCGGTCACCTGGGACTCCTGACCGCGAGCCAAAGCCGCAAGGACCAGCTCACTCTGCGCACCGCCGCGTACGGCGCCATCTCGTTGATGACCGCCGCTGACGCCACCGGCCACCCTCACCGGGCCGCCACCGACGGCTCCATCGCCCTGGCCCCCGCCACCGGCCTGGTCGGGCACGTGCTCGCCGCAAAGACATCAACCTGAACGGCAAGACCGTAGCCGAACTCGCCGACCAGGTGCTGCCGGCCCTGACGGCGGCCATGAACCTGCTCAAGGAGCAGGCTCCTGCAGAGGCCGACAACTTCCGCAGCACCGTCATCGTCGCCGTCGAAGCAGCCGCCCGCACCCACCGGGCCGTGCCCACCCCCACTCTGGCGGACATGATCCGCAAGATCACCGCAGCGCTCGACGCCGCCTGACAGGGCGTCGCCCCGCGCAGCCACCGCTTGTCACGGGGGGCTGTCCGGCCCTGTGACACGGCGGCGAGGGCGGTCAGGCAAGGGCCGGGCACCTTCGAGGGTGAACTCTTGCTGACCGTCCATCAGGTAGAGCGCTCACGGCGGCTGCGGCTTCGGGATGGTTGCGTGCACCTATCGCGGCGACTACGCGTCCATCGGTCAGTTCATCCTGATCAAACCCGCGCCGCCGTGCCGGGCCAGAGCCTTCGACGCTTTCGCGTATTGGCACCCAAAGGGTGCCGTTGCTGGAAACAACCCGCCCAAGAAGGAATGCACATGTCGAATTCGCGACGGCGAGGGTTCCTCGCCGCAGTCACCCTCGCGACCGCGCTCGTGGTCGCCGGCGCTCCCGCCGCCTCCGCGACGGCGAAGCCGAAGATCAAAGTCTCCGGCGGGCTCACCCAGCCCGTCTTCTCCTACGCCGACGCCATCCGCGAGCACGTACGGGTGCAGTCGACGGTCGACAGCGACGGCGATGGCAAGAAAGACCTGATCCGGGTGGACATCATCCGGCCGAAGGAGAGCGATTCCGGGCTCAAGGTCCCGGTGATCATGCAGGAAAGCCCGTATTACGACAACCCGGGTGTCGGCTTCGAGATCGAACACAAGAAATACGACGCGAACGGGAACGTGACGAAGTTCCCGATGTATTACGACAACTATTTCGTACCGCGCGGGTATGCGTTCGTGTCCGTCGACATGATCGGCACCAGGCTGTCCGACGGCTGCCCGACCTCCTACGGCGCCCCCGACGTGCTGGGCGGCAAGGCGGTCGTCGACTGGCTGAACGGCCGGGCGACCGCCTACGACGACAAGGGCGACCCGGTCAGAGCGACCTGGACCACCGGACGCACCGGAATGATCGGCCACTCGTATGAGGGAGGACTCGCCGCCGGCGTCGCCGGCACCGGCGTGGCAGGGCTGGAGACGATCGTGCCGATCGCGGCCTACACCAGCGGATACGAGAACGCGCACGCCAACGGCGTCCTCACCTGGTTCAAGGGCGGGGCGAGGTGGCAGTCCGAGCATGTCGACAAGGATCCGGCGGAGAAGTGTGAGGCGGTGCGCGAGCGGATGGACGCCGAGTCCGGCGACGCCACCGGCAACTACAACGCCTACTGGGACGAACGCAACTACCGGACCGGGCCGATCTCCAAGGCGCGCGACGTCCGCGCCAGCGTCTTCTCGGTGATGGGTATGCAGGACCGCAACGTGGTGGGCAGCCAGTTCTCCGAGTGGTGGGCCAAGCTGCCCCGCGACGTGCAGCGCAAGGCGTGGGTGACGCAGTACGGGCACCTCGACCCGTTCTGGGCCCGCCGCGAGGTGTGGCTCACCACCCTCAACAAGTGGTTCGACCACGAACTGATGGGCATCGCCAACGACATCATGCGGCAGCCGCGCGTCGACGTGCAGCTCGGCCCGGACCGCTGGATCACCCAGACCGACTGGCCGGCACCCGCGGCGCGGCCGACGACCCTGCGCCCGCAGCAGGACGGCTCCCTGGGCGGCACGCCCTCGACCGGCACCGGCAGCTACCTCGACACCGCCCGGACCGAGATCGCGATGGCTGCCGACCCCGCCACCGCCAACCCCAACCGGCTGGCCTTCCTGAGCCCGCCGCTGAAGAACGCGATGCGGCTGTCCGGAACGCCGACGGTGAGCCTGCGCCTCAAGCTGGACCAGCCGACCGCCAACCTGGGCGTCCTGCTCGTCGACTACGGCCAGGACACCCGCATCAACTACCGCGAGACCACCACGACGGCCTCGCAAGGCCTCAAGTTCATCGGCGGCGAAGACTGCGTCGGCCCGAGCACGGCCGATGACGACGGCTGCTACCTGCGGGCCGGCGACAACACGGCGACCTCCGGCTTCAACGTGGTCACCCGCGCGATCCTGGACGCGCAGAACCACAGGTCGCTCAGCCGCTCGACACCGCTGACGCCGGGCAAGCCGTACCAGATCACCTGGAAGATGCTGCCGCAGGACTACGAGTTCAAGGCCGGGCACCGGCTCGGCCTGGTGCTGACCGGGACCAACGACGACTTCAACCTGGACGAGTCCGGCAACGGCTCCGGCACCGACGTCGAACCCGGCACCGGGGCCAAGGTCACCGTCGACCTGGCCGGCACCTCGATCTCACTGCCGCTGGTCACCGGCACGTCCATCAAGTAACAGCAAGATCGATCATGCGTACGGTCGCGGCCGTACGCATGACATCCCGGGTTGGGGTCGGCCTCGGCTGGACCAGAGCCGCTGCACTCGACCACGTCCGGGGGGCGCCTTTGACCTGCACGATGTAGCCGGGCCCAGCGCTGCGGAACTGACTGCAAGCCCAGGGCGGCCTCGGCCACCTCGTCATCTCATGACGTCGGCACAAACCGCCGCTGATCGAGTGGACTCGACGCGGTGTCGGTGACCGTATGGACGCTCACCCCGATCTGGCAGTTCGTCACCATTGCGGGCGTGCCTCGCCACACACGGTGAGCCCTTGCCGTCCTTCGGGACACCCGTCTCGTCGGCCACCGGCTCTACCAGGTCAATCGCTCGACGGGCCAGCCTGGCCCACACCGCGACAGCCACCCCACGGCACTGGTTGCTGGTCTCTTCTGTCCCGGATTTCCCATGGTCAACAGATAGTTGTACTTTTCGAACGGTGAGACCTTTACGTGTCCGATCGCTCACGGCCGTCGCGCTGGTCGCCGCGAGCCTCCTCGTAGCGGCTCCGGCCGATGCGGCGTCCACGCCCTCCGCAGAAGTGCTCTTCGACGGAGGCAACGAGGCCTACGTCAGCGGCGCCTACCGGGTTGACTACCACTCCTTCCGCGCGCCGGCCGTGATCCGAACCAAGGGGAACACGGTCATCGCCTTCGTCGAAGGCCGGGTCGGCGACAACGACGACTACGGCAACATCGACCTGATCTACAAGACCTCCAGGGACTCCGGCAAACCTGGCACCTGGTCCGGGATCAAGGCGGTGGCCACCGGGTGGCCGGACGCCGTCGGCAACCCAACCGCGGTCTTCGACGGGCAGACCGTCTACCTGTTCTTCAACCGGATGGCGGCCAGTTGGACGAGCGTCGGCGACTTCGACAGCTGGGACGACCGCGAGGTGTGGGTGGCCTCGTCGGCCACCGACGCCAACGGCCTGCCCACCGGCGGCTGGACCCTCACCGAGAAGACCGACACGCTCAAACCGCACAAGGACCCGAGCGATCCATTGAACAGGAGATGGTTCAACGACTCGATCGGCCCCGGCGCCGGCATCAAGATGACCGACGGGACCCTGGTCATCCCGGCCAAGTGGCGCAACATCTACAAGCGGCCAGGGGATACTGACTGGCGCTACCAGGAGTTGACGAACACCGGCGTCACCATGACCGACGAGGCCACGATCCTGCAGCGGTTCGGCGGCGACCTCTATCGCAACGATCGTGCCAGGTTCGCCAACGCCGGCGATCCGCCGCTGCTCAAGCGGCTGGTCGCCACCGGCACCCTCGATGGCGGCTTCTCCGGCTACGCCGATCACCTCGAGCCGGACGGCCGGGTCCTGCCCGATCCCGACTGCCAGGCCTCGACGCTGCGCTTCGCCGGGTCGCCGAACCGGATCCTGTTCCTCGGCCCCCACCCCGGCGGCAGCTCCCGAAGCCGGACCCCCATGCGCGTCTGGATGAGCTACGACGACGGCGTCGGCTGGCCGTACACCCGCCTGCTCGGCGACTTTCCCGCGCCCCTGCCGAAGGGACGGGACGGCAGGCCGAACGTGAACGGGGTCGAAGGGGGCTACTCCAGCATGCTGCAGACCGCCGACAACCAGGTCGGCGCGGCCATCGAGTGGGGCGAGCAGAACAGCTCGGGCAGCGACAAGAACATGAGCATCATCTTCCGCCGCTTCCACCCCACCTGGATCGCCAACGGTCGCCCAGAACCGCCGCCGGGATAGCCGTCCCCTTGGCTGCCGCAGCGCTCACCGCAACCGCCCCCGTCCGCATTCCGAGGCCCGCCCAAGAGCGGTGGGATGACGTGGTCGGCACCTGCACGATGATCCGCGGGTGCTGCGGCCGCGGTCACGCCGAGCAGTGGACGAGGGACAACGCGCCGGACAGCGGCTATCAGGCGACCGGCCCGGCCAGGAGATCGGGCCGTCCCGATCAGCGGGGGGTGCTGTCACACGGTGGCGCGGAACCGGTCGCTACGGCTTCCAGCAGGCGAATGTCGCTTGCACCTCTCGGGACCGCGTTGGATGCGCCCGTTGTGGGCGGCCAGGATGATGCGGTCCTCACGGCGCAGGATCCATTCGACCGTCTCGGCGATCGCGGCGTCGCGGTTGATCATCGCGCTCTGCATGTCGCCACGGCTCATCGCGTGGACGACCGTGTCGAGGGCGACCGCGACGCGCAGTGACCCGAGCGCCGCGCCGGTGGTCCTCGGCGGTGGTGCGCCGCAGGTAGTCCAGCCGCCTGCCTGTCATGTGTGCGGTGAGGTCGGCGAGACCTGCCGTCAACGCATCTCTGGCCTCGGAGGGGAGAGCACCGTAGGCGGCGAGGGCCGCGGGCGCGGACGTCGCCGCGGTGGCCGCGGCCGTCTCCCGGATGCTCAGGTCGGCCTGGAACTCGGGATCGGCCTGCGCGAGGTAAACGAGCACGGCGTCCAGGCCGGGGAGCAGGGAGGCGTTCGAGCCGCCCAGGTCGAGCCCGTGGAAGCAGGTGGTGGGGTGGTGCCGCCGCATCCACTCCAGGTGGTCGCGCATCTGCGTCCACAGCCCCGTCAGCGAGGATCACGCGATGGTCGTCGTGATTTCCTGACGCCACGCCTGTGACCAGGTCAAACTCGTACACCACTCCCGCCGACGCAATCGGTGAACGCGCCGGCGCCTGCAGGTTTCTCAGCCGGGCCCGTGACGGTAGGTTCTCCCGCTCCGTTTGATGAGGTGTTCGCCGCCAGTGGTGTGGCGGGTCATCAAGACGCCTGTACGGTCGCCAAGGGCGAACGCGTTCGCGGAACGCTGCCTCGAAGGACCGTCACCGGACTGATCAGTGAGCACCGCAGAGCAGCCTGATCGCCCTGCAAACGCCCGGATCGGCAACAGTATTCGCCGTTCTGGCACCGCACCGGCCTTCACCCGTACGTCATGAAGGGCGAGCGGGATGAGCGGCAAGATGAGGTCGATTGGCCAACTGCTCCTTCTTCCCTCCCGGAACTTCGCCTGGATGCAGCGCACAGCCCCCGCGCGCAAACAATAGTAAGCCTTCGCCGGCGGACTCCAACAGGTGATTACCGTGCGAAGCGATGTCATTTTACAATCATCGGCGGGTAATTTTCTGTGAAACCGTTTCGGCCTGGATCGGGTCGGCGTCCTTTCGCAGGTATAAATCATGGCATCACTCATGTTCGCAAACGCAGAGCGGCCCCGTCGACCGCCAGCAGGAGAGGTGTGCCGCGAAATGATTTGCCACTTCACCGAGAAAGGTCCCACCGAGGTAAGCCGTAATATGCGGCGGTTCACGCTGTTCGTGCTCACGCTTGTCGTATCGGGCATCGTCACGCCGCCACCGGCAGTTGCAACAGGTCCCACCGGTTGGGGAGACGGCAAGCACAACAAGAACTATATGGCAGTGAACAGCCCCACCAACATGCGCGGCGCACAGCAGATATCAGTTTCCATCAGCGGCAAGACCAAAACGCAGGCCGCCTACTGCAAAAGGAAGGCTCGGATCTGCAGGATCTCCCAGCGAATGGGCTACTGAACACGGGATCCGCCCGACCCTCTTCGTGTCGAACGCACACCATTTTACTACAAAGGTTCCGCAATAACCCGGCCCTGGAGTGTCGAGGCCTGATCGGTGTGCCGGTGATCAGTACGCTCACAATCTATCGGTACTCTCTTAATAGGCAGAGGACAGCAAGAAGAATGATTGATCGGACTCGCGGCGGAGCGATCAGGTCGAAGCCTCTCACGGCTCACTTGCTGGTCTTCGCATCTGCTTCGACGATGTTCGCCGGGTGCATCACACCTTTTTCCGCGTACGCGGACACATCGAGCTTCCAGTCGCTGCGCGAAGCAAGGAGTCTCGATATCACCTCGGGTACGGGCGGAGGACCCGACCCCTCCGAAAACGACTCCGTCGTCAGCAAAACGATTTCCGTGGAAAGTCCTACCAACAACCAGGGCTACCAGCACACATCGACCAGCACCCCCGGCGGGGCGACCAGCGTTCAGAACGCCCTCTGCAGGCGGGCTCCGGTGTGCAAGATAACTCAGAAGGTGATCGTGGTGGCCCCCGGCAAGGTCAAGGAGGTTGCCGAAACGGCGACGGACGCCGCCATGCCGGACAACGAAGAAGACCCGGGGCGAGAAGGTGTCGAAACGCGCACTGCTGAACGCGGGATGGACGCCGAGCCTCTCCTTGGCGAGAGATCCATCTCGTCCGTTTTCAAGGCAGCGCTGTTGTCGGAGATGGTCGAGGCTGTCCGTGGTGAGCGACCGATGGCGTCTGATCCGGCCGACACATCGAACGGAGCAATCAGAGGCTGTCGATCTGCGTTGCCGTGGCGCTCATCTGGGAAATCGGGGCAGTGCTGTAGCCTCGCCTGGGACCTCGGCAACCAAGGACGCCTAAGTTCTGCCGATCGCGCTGGAACGCATGTATGCACCGTTAAAGGGTGAATCCACCAAAAGCCCATGGTGTCAAAGTCGGCATATCTCCACGAAACGTCGTCCAGGAGGCTGCTGAGCCGGTCTCGTTGAGCGTCCTTGATGTCGGCGTCGACTCGATCGGGTGGCGCCCGCAGCGCTCTGGCCTGTTTCAGGGTCCGGTGCGGACGATGCATATTGAAGTAGGTCTCGTATTCGGCAAGGACCTTGATGAGGATCCGGTCGCGTACGCTGCCCACCACCGCTCCACCAAAGCGTTCTCATGTTGTGAAACCGAGTTGCTGAAGGCCGTCGGCGGGGTGGCTGCGGTAGTGGTCGGCGGCGGCGGTGATGTTGGTCCAGTCGATCAGGCGGTCCAGGTCGACGGCCAGAGCGGCGAGTTCGCTCCGGCCTGAGGGCCTTCTGTCTGTGGTGGCGAGCGAGGCCGGGTGGCCGCAGTTGGCGATGTCGAAGGCGTCGCCGTCCAGGCGGGCGAGCAGCCGCCCTAGATCGGGGTCGCCTTTGTCGTTCGCACTCGGGGGGGTGCCCTCAGCCAACCAACTGTCTCAGGCCCTTGTGCGGGTCCAGCCGAGATACGGGTAATAGCGGCCTTGAGCGGATCTTGAAGACGCCGGCTTGTGCGACGTTACGGATTCGGGTGTGACCATGGGGCGGATGGCTTCGTCTGTGGTGGTGTGAAGACGACATCCCGTTCGCGGAGGACACCATCGGCAGCCGTATCGAGCAGCTCTATCGCGAGCACTGGCAGCTGGTCTGCGGATATCTCATGCGGCGGACCCGTGACCCGCATCTCGCCGAAGATCTTGCTCAGGAGACGTTCGTCAAGGCCACCCGCGCGATGCTCGGCTGGCGCGGCGAGTCTCCGGCCGCATGGCTGCTCGCCATCGCCCGCAATGTCCTCCTCGACCATGTACGACGCAGCCGGATCTCGCTCCCGCTGCCCTCTCCCGACGCTCTGGGCCTCCCCGAGCTCACCCCGGACGCCATCGCGGTCCGCGACGTGCTGGACCGCATGCCGGAGCGGCAGCGACAGCTGCTCACGCTCGTCTACTTCGACGGGTTCTCCCTGGCGGAGGTGGCCGCGATGACCAGCCGTTCCGTCTCGTCGGTCAAAACCGCCCTGTGGCGGGCCCGCGCAGCCTTCGCCGAAAGCTATGGAGAACACCGATGACCGAGCAGGAAGACATCCCCCCGATCCCGAACTTCGACCCAGGCAAGACGAGACGAGCCGTACGGCGGGGTGTGCTGCGCACCGCCCTCACCGCCACCGCGATCTTGCTCGTCGGCGTGCTGCTGCTCGACCTGGGAGCCCAGTGGATCCAGCGGCGCGGCGACCGGGACGACCGCATGCTGAACGTGCTCGGCACGGCCCTACAGGTCGCCAACCCCGGCTACAGCACCGACGCCATGAGATGCTGCGACACCACCCCGTTCTCACTCTCCTTCACCGTGCGGCTCACCCCGCTCCGGGCCGGGGGATACTCCTCGTCGAACCAGTTCTCCGGCGGCGCCATCTTCACCGTCAGCCAGAACCAGTTCGGGCGAGTCGAATGGCCGCCTCCGGGTTTCATCAGGGAGACACCCCTGTTCACGGCGCTCGACTCCGTCGGCACGGATGCCCCTCCGAGCAAGGCGGACACCAAGAAGATCTTGGACCGGTTGCCCGAGTCGATGTACGCCCTGGCGGTGGTCGATTTCGCCAAGCCGTTGGGGGAGAGCGAGTTCTCGGCGTTCGTCCAGCGGCACACAGCCGTTCCCCCGGAGACGGCGATCTACGACGGGCGGATCGGCGGGACCCCGATCAGCTGGCGCTTGGACACCCCCCTGGCCGACGCGCCGCAAGGCGACGCCCCGCAGCTCGCCCCCGGCGAACTGCCGCGGAACGGGCTGGCCGGGTTCCGTCGCTGGGTCGGGGGCCTGCGCGACCATGACGCGGTCAACCTGGACAAGTTCGGACTCGGTCTGAAGCTGCTGCGAAAGTCGGCCGCTGACGGAATGGCGTACGCCTACATCACCCAGCACGCCCGCGTCCGCGACCTCCGCGCCCTGATCGATGACCCCCAGGTCCGCGCGATCAGAGTGGCCGACGTCGCCTACGATCTCACCGGTCTGAACTGATCGCGGGCGCCTGGGCGCGCTGTCAGCGTTCTCTGCCAAGCACACCGGTCGACCGCAGTCGCGCGCCCGCTGGCGGGCGGGCCGCTCGCGGACGTGGCCCTGCCAGCCGGCCAGGTCCCCGGTGCGGAGCGGCGTGATGATGTCGCCGAGGAGGTTGTGGCGGGTTGCCGGCTTCGAGCGCGCCGCGAGCTGCCGGCCGTGTTCCGTCGGTGACCGACGTGAGTTGGCGGGCGGGGATCGGGTCCGCTGTGAGCGGGAGTTGCTGGCTGCCGAGGCCGGGGTGCTTGGCCGACGTCCGGCTGGGAACGCTGCCACGTACGACGGCCCAGCCCGGTTAGCGCTGGCAGCGCCCATAGTCGACCACGAACGTCCCACTGCCCGCCGCGCCCGCGCCGGCCGGGTCCGCCGCCCCCGCCGCCGCGCCGATGCCCACGTCGGTCAGCGTCGGGCTCAGGACAATCTGGCGGTGGCCGTACGTGCTGACGTACACCCACCAGTGGACGGCGGCCCGCGGCGTGCCTGACCCGCCCCAGCCGGTGTAGGTGGTCTCGGCGTAGGCCCAGGACAGCGGGTTCGGGCAGTAGCCCGCGCCCGTTATCCGGCTGTACGGCGTCGAACCGGTCTGCGGGTTGGTGTGCGAGTCCGCGCCCGGCCGCCACCACTTCAGGCTCGCGGCGGCGCCGGCGTGCGCGGCCGCCGCGGCATCGAGCTGGCTGTTGCGCGTGAGCGGGCTCAGCCCGGCCCTGGAGCGCTCAGCGTCGATGAGGCAGTGCACCGCCTGCCGCACCATCGTCAGGTTGCCGCTCGTGGGAGCCTGGTCGTAATACGCCGATGCGGCGGCGCAGTTCGGCGCGGCAGTGGCCGGGGCGCTCGCCATGGCGCTCAGCGCCGTGAGACCGAGGGCGGCGGCACCGAGCAGGCGGACGGTGCGCGACAGGACGGCGGGGAACTGGGGCCGCCGCCGGATGGATGGTGACAGATCGCTCATGAGAGGACTCCCTTCGTTGAGCCTCCAGTGAAACGGCGGCTCCCGGGCGGGCGCCTGAGTAGGCCCTACTCAGATGTCCGCAGGCCGGAGCCCGCCGGAGGAATCGTCGGCCGGCCCGCCCGATCGGGCCATGCGGTCACCGCAGGCCGCGATCACGCCGCCGTTCACAGCGATGATGAGCAGAGTTCCCCAGAGACCGGGAGGTACCCCCGATGCCCGGCGGCCCCCAGACCGAAGCGTCGACGCCGTGCCCCATGGAGACGCCGTGCCCCGTGGACACGTGTGGGTACGGCCAGGTGTATCCGGCAACCCCGCTCGCCTTGTGCTGAGCGGGCCCATTGCACGCCTCATCCCAGGCCCCTCGGTCGGAACGTGAGGCCCCGCTCGCCTGCACGTCGACGGGCTGCTCCGGCAAGCCTTCCCGCATCTGCCCACCGATACCGATGCGCCTTCACCAGTGGTCCAGGCACTGCGCCGGCAGACGCGCCGCACAGCTTCAGTAATCAGCGAGGTGCCAGGCGAGGTCGACCGGCACGAACTCAGACATGCCTTCTCCGGCGGAGATCACGGATGGGTACCCAGGTCGGTCGACTTCGCCCCGATCGAAGAGCTCGCCGTCTGGTGCTGCCTCGAGGCGGTCAGCTTGGACCTGGAGTGTGGCCCAGCCGCTACGTCGTTTCCGTCACCGATGTCCACCATGACGAGGTCCGGTCCTCGCCGCATCTCCCTGTCAAGTCAGCGTGTCGAAGTTCTTGCCACGGTCTCGGCCGACGTCCGGGAAGGTTGTTCCGGTCCATGGCCTATCGGCTGTCTGAAGGTGTGGACGGCCCGACGCTGTCGGCCTGATGAGGAGCTCTGCATTGGCCGCAGAGGTTCCGAGCCCCGTGGGGCCGGCAAGGCATCGGGGGCGACCGTGGGGGGTTGCGGGGTGGAAGGGTGAGACGTCCCACCACCAGGAGACGGCGGGTATCGGCAAGGGCGCCGGGTTGATGGCGTTGGCCGGGGAGGAGCGGATGGCGGGCATCGCGACATTGTCGGCGGTGTGTTCGCCGGGGTTGTTGGGGTTGCTGTAACGGTCGCTGGCCAGGTGCCAGTCCAGGCTGCCGCGGACCCATTGGCACAGGCCGTTGATGAAGCGGGCCGTGTGGGGTGGGACCTGGGGGCGCACTTGGAAGCTCAGCTCGATCAGTCGGCGCATGGTCCGGTCGTGCATATCGGCTGCTTGGTCGGCGGCTTCCTGCATGGAACAACGGTGCTCGGCGGCCAGAACCGGGATGAGGTTCAGGACCGCGGGGAAGTCGTACCGGGCGGCGCGGAAGGCTTCTTTGTTGTAGGAGATGATGTCGTTGCCCCAGCCGACCAGGGCGGTGGCTATGTCGCGCAGGGCGTGGATGCGAGGGTCGTGGAGCTCTTCGGCGGTCAGGAGATAGCCGTGGGCGGGTTCGAGGAAGGCGAAGGCCGATTCGGTGGCGCTGCTTTTCTGCCAGAGCATGATGTAGTCGTTGAGGCTTGGCGGCCGGTCGGTCTCGCGGATGGCAGCTTCCCAGCTGAGCCCGGTGAAGTAGTCGTGGACCTGGTCGATCCATCGATATGTCTGTGCCGGTGTGCCGTTCTCCGCAAGGTCGGAGCGGATGTCCAGCGAGGACATGGCCAGCTTGTCGTCGTGCGGCATCGGTGTTCCGGGGGTGGTCAGCACGCGGGCCAGACGTGTCAGATAGGTGACCACCGCGGCGGTGGGTGTGCCGTTTTCGGTCTCGTCGGAGACGGCGTCGTCGAAGACGAACAGCCAGCTGTAGTAGTTGGTGGCCGCTTGGAGAGGGCCGGGCAGCCCGTCGGGGATGCTGCGGCCCACGAGCCGTCCGATGTGCGCGCGCCGGTAGTACTCCTTCTGCCGGTCGTCGCGGAACAGGTCGAAGCGCTCCATCCATGCCATCGCGCGCCGGTCGAGCTCGTCGGTGAGGGGTGAGATGGCGGTGGGGAAGGGGCAATACAACGACGGAACCGATCAAACCGAGCGTCTGCTCAGCACCTGCTGGACGTAATTTTCGGCACGCACAGGCCGGCGGATCAGTACGGGTGGTGGTTCGGCTTGTTCGCCCAGGCGGCGTACGCCTGGGCGCCGAGCTCGGGATAGATCTGCTCGATCCGGATCTTGCGCTGGTCGAGGGGCCGCTGGAAGTCCTCGTACTGGAAGGCGTCGTCGAAACCGATCTTCCTCGTCGCCTCGAGGTCGGAGCTGAAGTGGACCGAGTCGATCCGCGACCAGTAGATGGCGCTCATGCACATCGGGCACGGAGCCCCGCTCGAGTAGAGGGAGTATCCCATGAGCATCCGGGCCCGCTCCGGCAGGAGGTCGGGAGATCCTTCCGGGTGCGGCACGAGTTCGAGCGTCGAGGCGTTCAGGTGGTCCTCCGCAACGGAGGGTGCCTCCGGGTTCAGGATCTGGATGGCCTTGCGGATGGCCTCGATCTCGCCGTGCGCGGTCGGGTCGCCGGTGAGCAGGACGCGGTTCTGCCCGCGGGCGAGAATCTCCCCGTCCTTGGTGATGACCGCGCCGAACGGGCCGCCCCAGCCGTTCACGACGGACTCCGTGGCGAGTCGCACGGCTTCGGCCATGAATTCCTTGGGTCCCATCTCATAACCTCCGGCAGGTAAATTAAGGCTGAAATTTCGTCATGATCGACTGCCGTGTCCGAGCCATTGCCGCCATGCTTCTCCGGGCGGCCGTGGACTATACTTGCCCAGGTGAAGCCTGGTTCGAACCGTGGGGCCTCGGAGCGCGGCGTGACCGTGGTCATTTCGTCAAAGGTTCGCGAAGGCCGCGAGGAGGATTATCGCCACTGGCAGCAGAAAACAAATGAGCGCATGCGCTCATTCGCTGGTTTCGAGGGGGTGGAGGTTTATCCGCCGATTCCCGGCGAGCAACCCTCCTGGGTGTCTGTTTTTCGTTTCTCGGATATCGCCCGGCTGACCGGGTGGCTGAATTCGGAGTCGCGCAGGGCGCTGCTCGACGAGGTCCGGCCGCTGCTGGAGGAGCCCCCGGCGCTGGAGGTCCTCGCGGGAAGGACGTCCGGCAGCGAAGCGGTCACCGCGGTGATCTCCCACAACGTGCGGCCGGGCCGCGAGGGCGACTACACGCGCTGGCAGGACAGGATCCACAGGGCAGAGGAGAGGTTTCCCGGCTTCCTCGGATTCGAGGCGTTCGCGCCCGTGCCGGACGTACAGCCGCACTGGGTGGTCATGACCCGGTTCGACACCCGCGAACACCTTGAGAACTGGCTCGCGTCCGACACCCGCAGAAAGCTCCTGGACGAAGGCCGTGACTGCGTCATCGACTTCGACGTCCGCACCGTCAAGTCGGCGTTCGGCGGCTGGTTCCGGTTCGGCGGCGGGGCCGCTGGGGAGGGCGCTCCGCCCAACTGGAAGCAGGCCATGTGCGTGCTGCTGGCCCTCTATCCGACCGTGATGGCGCTGAACCTGACGGTGAGCCGGGTGCTGACCAGCGCGGGCCTGCCCTCCTACCTCGTCCTGTTCATCGGCAACGTGCTGAGCGTCGCCATCCTCACCTGGGTTCTGATGCCGCTCGTCAACAGGGCCTTCGCGGCTTGGCTGCGCCCCGGTGTGCCCCGCTCGTTCCTCGCCGGCGCCGCCGGAGCGCTCGTGATCGTGCTGTGCTACGCGCTGTCCATCGCCGTCTTCGCCGTGATCACCCGTTAGCGGCCGCGGCAGGCGCGTCCATCTGGAGGATGTACGACATGGAGCTGGGCCGAGACCTCAAGGGGCTGCTCGTCAGACGAGGCGAGGCCGGCTACGAGGCCCTCAGGGCGGCCACGGTGTGGAACGGGCTCAAGCCGGAGCGGTTCCCCGACGTGATCGTCAAGGCCGCCTCCGAGCGGGACGTCCAGACGGCCGTCAGGTTCGCCCGCTCGGAGGGCATGCGGGTCGCCGTGCGGGCGGGTGGCCACAACTGGGTGGGCGCCTCGGTGCGCGACGGAGGCATGCTCATCGACCTCTCCCGGCTCGACGCGTGCGCCGTCGACACCGCCTCGGCCACGGCGAGCGCGCAGCCCGCCGCCAGAGGCCGTGATCTCGCCGCCGCGCTCGCCGAGCACGGGCTGGCCTTCCCCGTGGGGCACTGCGGCTCCGTCGCGCTCGGCGGCTACCTGCTGAGCGGCGGGCTCGGCTGGAACCCCGGAGTGTGGGGGCCGGCCTGCCTGAGCGTCGCGGAGATCGAAGCCGTGACGGCGGTCGGCGAGGTGGTCCGGTGCAGCGAGAACGAGAACGCCGACCTCTTCTGGGCGGCGCGCGGAGCAGGGCCGGGGTTCTTCGCGGTCGTCACCCGGTTCCGGCTGATTCTGCGTCCTCTCCCGGCGGCGATCACCACCAGCGCCTACGTCTTCCCGCTCCCGTACGTGGCGGACGTGACGTCCTGGGCCGTCGAGGCCGCGGCGTCGCTCCCCCCGACGGTCGAGCTGAGCGTCGTGCTCGGCACGGCGCCGCAGGAGCCCGGGACGAAGGCGATTGTCGTCACAACCACCTGTTTCGCGGACTCCGCGGACGAGGCGGCCCGATCTCTTGAGGAGTTCCGAGCGTGCCCCCTCGCCGGGCGTGCCCTGGCCCGCTCGGCGGAGCAGCCGGTCACCTTCGACGCCCTGTTCGAGGGCTCCGACGCGCTCTGGCCGGAGCGCCACCGCTTCGCGGCCGACACCCTCTGGTCGATGGAGGACCTCGGCGCGCTGCTGCCGCTGCTCGCGGACGACGTCGCGAAGGCTCCGTCCGGCAAGTCACTCGTGCTGGCGAACATCCCTCCCGCGCCGCCCGGCGGAGCCGCGATGCCCGATACGGCCTTCTCGGTGCTGGGCAGGAGCTACGTCGTGGGTTACGCGATCTGGCAGGACCCGGCGCACGACCAGGTCAACATCCGCTGGTTGCGCGAGGCGATGGGCAAGGTCATGCCGCCGGCGGTCGGGCACTACATCGCGGAGGCCGATCTGCTGGCCGCTCCGTCCCGAAGCCGGCGGTCGTTCACACCCGACACGTGGGAGCGCCTGCAGGCGGTGCGAGCGCGATGGGACCCCGAGGGCGTCTTCCAGCCCTACCTGCAACCATGAAGCTCAGGCCGCCGATCGAGCTGCCGATCACGACGGGCGGCGTCGAGCTCCGTCGCTGAGGTCGGCCAGGTAGACCTCGCCGCGGGCGCTGCAGGCTCTCGGACAGGACGTCCGTGATCCCCGGGCGACACACCGGCCCCGGACCCACTCCTGCAGACACTTACCGCTTAACCTGCAGAAACAGGATCACGCGAAGATCGATTCATACTCCACGTCCGTGGAGGTGACCCTCTGGTCTCTCCCCGAAGGAGTTTCGTGTCGTGAAGGGTTACACCGTCCCTCTGTCTCCCCGTGGAATCGTGAACCTGGCGTCCGCTCCGCCGTGGCACTACGCCGGCACCGTGGTGGGCGTGGAGTTCTTCACCGACCCCGCCGCCGCCGCGGCGACCTTGCCCGAGGGCCTGACGCCCGACCCGGACTCCGCCGGCCACGGCGTCGCGATGTTCATCGACTGGCAGTACTCCTCCACCGCCCTGGAGTACCTGGACCCTCCACGCTCGCAGTACCGGGAGTTCTTGATCACCCTGGACGCCCGCTACAACGACACTCCCGTGGCCTGGTGCCCCTACATCTACGTCGACAACGACTCCGCCATGGCCCGTGGCTGGGTCCAGGGCTTCCCCAAGAAGCTCGGCGCCGTCCACCAGACGCGCGCCTACTCCGTCGGCGGCCCCGGCACCTCGGTCCTCGGCGAAGGCGGACAGTTCGCCGCCACCGCCTCCGCCGCCGGACAGCGCATCGCCGAAGCCAAGATCACCTTGGAACGGCTGCTCCCCGACCCCGCGGCCCTGATGAACCGCCCCGTGGTCAACCTCCGCCACTTTCCCCGCCTGGCCGCCGGACAACACGACAACCCCGCCGTCCACGAACTGGTCATGTCCGTCCTGGACGACGTCGCCGTCAGCGACGCCTGGGTCGGCACCGCCGACCTCGCCTTCCTCCCCGCCCACGGCGAAGAACTCGCCGACCTGCCCATCCAGCGCATCGGCAAGGGATTCCACTTCGATCTCGCCTACACCGTCACCGACCTCAAGACCCTCGGCGACTAACGCCGAGGTGTGATCCGCAGGTGCATCTGAACTGTCGGCGAACAGGTCGGGCCGGCGTGTTCAGGCGACGACAGGTTCGCCGCTCAGCGCGACACCGGCCCGGCGCAGTTCTTCCAGTGCGGTGCGCGTGGTGTCGGCGGCGACGCCGGCGGTGTAGTCGAGCAGGACCCGCACCCTGAAGCCCGCGCGCGCCCCGTCCAGTGCCGTGGCCTTCACGCAGTGATCGGTCGCGATGCCGACGACATCGAGGTCGTCGATGTCACGGGCCTTCAGCCAGGCGGACAGTGTCGTGCCGTCCTGGGCCGAGCCCTCGAAACCGCTCTTGGAGGCGGAGTGAGCGCCCTTGAAGAAGACCTCGTCGACGTGCCCGGAGTCGACGGCGGGCGCGAAATGCGGATGGAACTCGCCTCCCTCGCTACCGGCGACGCAATGCACGGGGAACGAGTCGTGGAAGTCGGGGTTGTCGGAGAAGTGGGCGCCCGGATCGATGTGGTGGTCACGGGTGGCGACGACGAAGGCATACTGCCCATCGGCGCGCCGTACCAGCTCGGCGATGGCGGCGGCTCGATCCGCGCCACCCTTCACCGGAACGCTGCCGCCCTCGCAGAAGTCCTTCTGCACATCGACGATGATCAGTGCACGACTCACGGAAAATCCCCTTTCTGCGGGTGCACGATCACTCTTCCGTCGATGGGCGGGCACACCGCTCGCCGGACGTTCGTGACATTGAGTGCAAGTGTACTCACTATATGTGTTCGCGCTGGGGGGTGGAAGGGTGTCCCGGTCGAAAACCCGGTTTCGCGCTGGGAGCTGGGGGTTCGCTGCGCGATCGGAGTGGCGGCTGCGACTGTCGCGAGGTGTTGTTGTCGCTCCTTCACCCACTGGCCTGGCACCCGAGGGTCGGTCAAGGCGCTGATCGTTCGGATGAAGGGGGAGAACAGTACGCCGCCACCGGGCAGGGCGTCGGAATCAGCGTCTTGTACGGCTTGAATTCTTGTATGACAATAATTTTCGTCTGACAACAAGCCTGGCGAGAGGTGTGTCACCATGCGAACTTCCGACTGGCCCCGTACGGCGACCCGCTGGACGCAACTGACGTTGGCCGAGGACGACCCGGCGCATCTCGATGTCGACTTCTGGACGGAGGTGATGCGCGACAGCAGATCCAACGCGGCCTGCATCAGCGCCGGTGGCTACATCGCCTACTACCCGACCCGGATCCCCTTCCACCACCGCAGCTCCTTCATGGGCGACACCGACCCGTTCGGCGCGCTGGTCGAGGCCGCCAGAGGGCTGGGCATGCACGTCATGGCCAGGGTGGACCCCCACGCCGTGCACGCCGACGCGGCCAGGGCGCATCCCGAGTGGCTGGCGTGCGACCCGCAGGGGGCGCCCATCGAGCACTGGTCCTACCCCGACATCTGGCTGACCTGCGCTTTCACCGGCTACCACCGCGAGTTCATCACAGAGGTGACGCGCGAGATCGTACGGGAGTACGACGTGGACGCCGTCTTCGCCAACCGCTGGGAGGGCTACGGCGGCATCTCCCACAGCGAGGAGGCCCAGCGCTCTTTCCGGGACGAGACCGGGTTCGAGCTGCCAGAACGCGAGCAGGACCCGTCCGATCCGGCCTGGCCCGCGTACGTGGCCTGGCGGCGGCGCAAGCTGAGCGAGCTGGTCGCGATCTGGGACGCGGCGGTCACGGACCTGCGGCCGCATGCCCGTTTCATCCCCAACCTGGGCGCGTTCGCCGCCCGCGACCTGGAGCCCGAGCTGGTCCGCCGGGTCTACCCGCTGTTCGTGGTCGACAAGCAGGGCCGCTCGGGGATCGAGGCGCCCTGGGTGGCCGGGCGGGTGGCCAAGCGCAGCCGCGGCCTGTTCCCCGACCGGCCGATCGGGCTCATCGCCTCCGTCGGCCCCGAGCACCACCAGCACCGGTGGAAGGACTCGGTGGCTCCCCCCGAGGAGGTGCGGACCTGGATCGTGGACGGGTTCGCGCAGGGCGCGTTCCCGTGGTTCACCAAGTTCAACGCGACCGTCTCCGACCCCCGCTGGGTGCCGGCCGTGGTGGAGGCGTTCGACCTGCACGCGCGGCTGGAGCCGGTGCTGTCGGCGCTGCCGATCACCGCCGAGGTGGCACTGCTCGACCCCGGCCGGGCGGGCAAGCTCGTGCCGGGGGCGGCGCACAGCTTCCCCGACGAGGACGGGTTCTACCAGGCGCTGGTGGAGGCGCGGATCCCGTTCGAGCTCCTCGCCGACCAGATGCTGACCGCCGAGCGGCTGCGGCCGTACAAGGTGCTGGTCCTGGCCAATGCCGAGCATCTTGGCGAGGCCCAGTGCCAGGCCGTCCGCGAGTACGTGGCCGCGGGCGGCGGGCTGGTGGCCGCCTACCAGTCCTCCCTGTACGACGAGCACGGCGAGCCACGCGCGAACTTCGGCCTGGCCGACGTGTTCGGCGTCGACCTGCTCGAACCGGTCAGAGGGCCGGTGAAGAACAACTACATCGCCCTGACCGGCGAGCACCCGGTGAACGCCGGCTTCGGCGGTGCCGAGCGCATCATCGGCGGCACCCGGCTGCTGAAGGTCGCGGCCGGGGAGGACACGCGGGTGCCGTTCCGGTTCGTCCCGGACTTTCCCGACCTGCCCATGGAGGAGCTGTACGCCAGGCAGGCCCCCGACGCCCCGGCCGTCATCACCCGGGAGGGCCCGGGCCGGGTGGTCTACTTCCCGTTCGACCTGGGCGCCGTCTTCTGGGAAACGCTTCAGGCCGACCACGGCCGCCTGATCGCCAACGCGGTGCGGTGGGCGCTCGGCGCCGAGCCGGCGGCCACGGTGCGCGGCCCAGGGCTGGCCGACCTGGCCGTCCGCCGCGACGAGCGCGGTGTCGCCGTGACCGTCGTGAACCTCACCAACCCGATGACCATGCGCGGCGCCATCAGGGAGACCATCCCGCTGCCCCCGCAGACCGTGACCGTCGCCCTGCCGCCAGGCGTCGAGGGTGCCGCGGCCCGGCTGCTGGTCGCCGACGCCGACGCCCCCGTCGTGGTCCGCGACGGCCGGGCCGAGGTGGAACTGGCCGGCATGGGGCTCGTCGAGGTCGTGCACCTGATCTGGGAGCAGCGGTGAGCCGGGTGTGGTGGCGTGAGCCGTTCCGGATGTTCCAGACCAACCTCCGCGAAGTGGATGCCGGGCTCGACGTCGAGCGGGTGCTCGACTACCTGGAGGAGTTCGGCGCGAACGCCTGGCTGATCAGCGTCGGCGGCATCCTGTCGAACTACCCGACCGACCTGGACTTCCAGACGCGCAACCCGCACCTGGCCGACCGGCCGTCCGGCGACCTGGTCGGGGACGCCGTGGCGGCGGCCCGCCGCAGGGACGTGCGCGTCCTGGCCCGCATGGACTTCTCCAAGATCGACCACCGTCGCGCCGAGGAGCATCCCGAGTGGTGCTTCGTCTCGCCCTCCGGCGAGCCCCAGGTCTACAACGCGCTGACCAGCGTGTGCCCGAGCGGCGACTACTACCAGGTCAAGCTGTTCGAGGTCATCGGCGAGGTGCTCGACAGGTACGAGATCGACGGCTTCTTCCTCAACTGGATGTCGTTCAACGAAGTGGACTACAGCCGGCGCCACTGGGGGGTCTGCCAGTGCCTGGCGTGCGCCCGCAGGTTCGGCGACGAACTGCCCGAGGGTCCGGACTCGCCCGGCTACGGCCGCTGGCGGACGTTCGCGCGCGACACGCTCGAAGACCTCAACGCGCGCATCAGGGCCGAGATCGCCCGGCGCCGGCCGCAGGCGGCGTTGATCCTGGGCGAGCACGCCGACATCGTCTTCCACGAGGCCAACAACGCCGTCGGCCGGCCCCTGTGGCACCACCGCACCAGCGAGCACGTCAGCGCGGCCAAGTCGTACCGGCCGGAGGTGCCGGTGCTGGTGAACTCGGTGGGGTTCGTGGACATGCCGTACCGGATGGCGGGGGAGGAGCCCCACCATTTCGCCCAGTACCTGCTGCAGGCGATCTCCCGTGGGGCGATCCCGTCGACGTACATCATGGGGACGCCCGACGACAGCCCGTACGAATGCCTGGGGATCGCGGGCGAGATCACCCGCTTCCACCGCGACCACGCCGGCCTCTACCGGGACCTGGTCTCAGAGGCGGGCACGCTGCTCGTCCGGCCCGAGGGGGCGTCCGCCGAGTTCCAGGGGCTGTACCTGGCGCTGCTGGAGCGGCACATCCCCTTCGACGTGCTGCCGGTGGACAAGCTGCCGGTGAGCGACCTGTCCCGGTACGGGACCGTCGTGCTGCCCGACCTCGGCCCGCTGGCCTGCCCCGAGGTGCTGGACGCCTACGCCGAGTCGGGCGGGACCGTGCTGGCGACCGGTTCGAGCGGGTTCGACGTCGACCGGCCCCAGCTCGCCTGCCTGCCTGCGGCCCGCCGTCTGGCGAGCTGGGAGAGCGAGGAGTCCGTGCGCTCGCTCCACCTGCGCGGCGAGCGCGGCATGGTGCCCGTGATCGGCGCCTTTCACGTGATCGAGCCGGCCGCGCAGGCGCAGACGGGCCTGTACGCGCTGTCGCGGGCCAGGTACGGCCCGCCGGAGAAATGCCACGGCCACCACGAAACCGGTCACCCCGGCTGGCTGAGCACCTCGTACGGCCGGGGCCGGGGCGTGCTGATGCCGTGGACCGTCGGCCGCGGCTACCGGGAGAGCGGGCTGAGCGCGCATCGCGACCTGTTCGCCGACCGGGCGGGCCCCGGCCTGCAAACCAGCCTGCCGGAACAGGTGGAGATCGTGCCGGCCCGCTCGGGCGAGGTGAAGGTGATCCATCTGCTCAACCGCTCCGGCGACGCCGACCAGCGCTTCCGCCGGCCGGTGCCGATCGCTCCGGCGTGGCTGGAGCTGTCGTGGCCGGGCGAGTGGCGGGCGCATGCGCTGCGCGCGGGCCGCGAGCTGGAGATCGACGACCGCAGAGTGAGGCTCCCCGAGATCGGCCTGTACGAAGTGATCGTTCTGGCAGATTGTCAAACAAGTATTCATGACCTATTGACGCTCAGGTCAGACAAATGAACACTAGGTCATCACCGGGGTAGCCGGTCCCCTGTGAGAGCGACGGGAGAACAGTGATGAGCGGACTCGATCGGCGGGGATTCCTGAAACTGGCGGCGGCGGGAGCGCTGGGGGCCGGCCTCTCAGCGTGCGGCGGCGGTTCCGAGGGCGGCGCCACCTCGCTGAGGTACGCCTTCTGGGGCAACAACATCCGGCAGCAGAACTACACCAAGGCACTCAAGGAGTTCGTCGCCAAGAACCCGGGCATCCAGGTCGAGCCGGAGTTCGCCGATTACTCCGCCTTCCAGGAGCGCATGACCACCCAGATGGCCGCCCGCGACGTGGCCGACATCTTCTGGGTGGCCTCGCCCCAGGTGATGACCTACCACAAGAGCAAGCTCTACCGCCGCCTCGACGACGTCCCGACCCTCAACCTGGCCGACTACTCCAAGGAGGAGCTGGAGTCGTTCAAGCTGGGCGGGCAGCTCAACACCATGCCGTTCGGGATCTTCGTCGCGGTCATCCGCTACAACGAGACGTTCGCCGAGGAAGACGGCGTCAAGCTTCCACCGAAGGAGGCCGACTGGGACGCCTGGTCGGCCTTCCTCATCGACTACGCCAAGGACAACCCGGGCAAGCGCAAGGGCATGCCGTACGAGCCCGACGCCGACCTGGGCTTTGAAGCCTGGCTGCGCCAGCACGGCGAGCAGCTCTGGACTCAGGACGGCAAGCCCGGGTTCACCGCCGACACCGTGCGCGCCTGGCTCGACTGGTGGGACAAGCTGTACAAGGCGGGCGCCGTGACCACGCTCAGCGAGCAGGAGGGCATAGGTCCCGACTGGGCGCTGGTCGGCAAGAAGGTGCTGGCCAAGATGGGCAACTCCAACCACCTGATCGACGACGCCAAGATGTTCCCTGATTACCGCTTCAAGCTACGGTCGATCCCCGTGGCCAAGGACGCCCAGGCCGGTCATCCGTTCCTCTACTTCCCCCGGATGGCGATATATCAGGGCATCGACGATGACAAGGTCGAGACCGCCGGCAAGCTCATCAGCTACAACACCGGCGACCCCGCGATGATCAGGACGGTCGGCATGACCATGGGCGCGCCCGTCAACCCCAAGGTCTTCCAGCAGTCCCTGCAAAGCGCCAGCGGGGACGAGAAGGAGATGCTCACTACCGTACAGGCTGGTCGCGAGGCCGAGCGCCGCCCCCGCTTCGAGGCACCGCCCGGCACGAACGGCTGGCGCACGGCCATGGGCAAGGTCGGTGAGGAGCTCGCGCTCGGCCGGCTCAGCACCGCCGACGGCGCCAAACGGCTACTGGACGAGATCCAGGCCGGCATCACCCGGGCCCAATAGGAGAGCGTCATGGCGAAACGCAGCCTCGAACGACAGGGCGGCGCCGCGCACGTCTTCCTCATCCCGTGGTGGCTCGGGCTCGTGCTGATCACGCTCGTACCGCTGCTGGCCTCGCTCTACCTGGCCTTCACCGACTACAACATCCTCAGCACGCCGGAGTTCAACGGCCTGGCCAACTTCGAGCGCATGTTCGCGGACAAGAACTTCTGGGCCGCCGTCCAGGTGACCCTCGTCTACGTCGTGATCTCCATCCCCCTGCAACTCGGCTTCGCGCTGCTGCTGGCCCTCATCCTCGACCGGGGGCTGCGCGGGCTGGCCTTCTACCGCAGCGCCTTCTACCTGCCCTCGCTGCTGGGCACCAGCGTCGCCGTGGCGATCCTGTGGCGGCAGCTCTTCGGCGACGACGGCCTCGTCGACCGGGCGCTGTCGCCGTTCGGCCTCGAACTCGGGAGCTGGCTGCAGAACCCGAGCCTGTCGTTGTCGACGCTGATCGTCCTGAACGTGTGGACGTTCGGCTCGCCGATGGTCATCTTCCTGGCCGGGCTCCGCCAGATCCCCGAGGAGCTGTACGAGGCCGCCAGGGTGGACGGCGCCAGTGTGGTCCGCCAGTTCACCCGCGTCACGATCCCGCTGCTCACCCCGATCATCTTCTTCAACCTCATCCTGCAGACGATCGGCGCATTCCAGACCTTCACCCAGGCCCAGGTCGTCAGCGGCGGCACCGGGGGTCCCGCCAACTCGACGCTGTTCTACACGCTCTACATCTACCAGCAGGGATTCACGAACTTCGACATGGGCTACGCCTCCGCCCTGGCCTGGGTGCTGATGGCCGCGATCGGCCTGGTGACGGCCGTGCACTTCATCCTGTCGAAGTACTGGGTCTTCTACGGAGACGACTGATGACGACCGCGACCACCTCGTTCGAGTCCACGCGGGCCGGCTCCAGGGCGGCCATCCGGCGGCGTGGCCGCCGCGACCTGCTCAAGCACCTCGGGCTCGGCGCCTTCGTGGTGCTGATGCTCTATCCGCTGGTCTGGATGATCGTCAGCTCGGTCAAGCCCGACCACCTGATCCTGACCGAGACCGGCCTCATCCCCAGCGAGGTCACCTTCGACAACTTCGTCGAGGGCTGGAACGCGCTGAACCGCCCCTTCTCGGTCTTCTTCGTCAACTCCCTGGTCGTCACCGTCGGCGCGATCATCGGCAACCTGTTCTCCTGCTCGCTGACCGCGTTCGCGCTGGCCAGACTGGAGTTCCGGATGCGCAGGGTCTACCTGGCCATCACGCTGGTGTCGGTGATGTTGCCGATGCACGTGCTGGTGATCCCGCAGTACATCTTCTTCTCGCAGCTCGACCTGGTGAACACCTACTTCCCGCTGCTCGTGCCCAAGTTCCTGGCCACCGACGCGTTCTTCATCTACCTGATGGTGCAGTTCATCAGGACCATCCCGCGCGACCTCGACCGCGCGGCCTGGATCGACGGCTGCGGCCCCTTCCGCACCTTCTGGTACGTGGTCCTGCCGCTCATGCGGCCGGCCCTCGTGACCACCACGATCTTCACCTTCATCTGGACCTGGAACGACTTCTTCGTCCCGCTGATCTACCTCACCTCGCCGAAGATGTTCACGGTGCCGGTCGCGCTCAACTCCATGGTCGATTCCGAATCGCAGACCGGCGTGGGCATGCTGTTCGCGATGTCGCTCGTGTCGCTGCTGCCCGTACTCATCTTCTTCGCCGTCGCCCAGAAACAGCTCATCCGCGGCATCGCCACCACGGGGCTCAAATGAGGATCACCGTCACCGGACACCACGACGAGATCACCCGCCGGCGCATCCGGCGGGCCGCGGGGGACGCGCAGGTCACGTTCACGGCCGACCCGGCGGAGGGCATCGAGATCGCGGACGCCGTCGTCGGGAACGTGCCGGATCCGCTGCTGGCCAGGGCGCCCAAACTGCGCTGGGTGCACAGCCCGGCGGCCGGCGTGGACGGCGTGCTGTCCGACCGGCTGCTGGCCAGCGAGGTGATCCTCACCTCCTCCACGGGCAACGGCGCGATCCCGCTGGCCGAGCACGCGATGATGCTGATGCTCATGCTCGGCAGGGACGCCCCGCGCTGGTTGCGGGCCCAGTCGCAGCGCCGCTGGGACCGTTACGTCCACGGCGAGCTCGCGGGCCGGACCGTCGGCCTGTACGGGCTCGGAAACGCGGGCCTCGACCTGGCCGCCAAGGCGAAGGCGTGCCACATGCGGGTGCTCGGCATGCGCAGATCGCCGGGCGCCACCGCCCCCGGCGTGGACGTACTCCTCGGCCAGGACGACTTCCCGCGCTTCCTCGCCGAGTCCGACTTCGTGGTGGTGACCGCGCCGCTCACGGCGGCCACCGCGGGCCGCTTCGACCGGGCGGCGTTCGCGGCGATGCGGCCCACGGCGTTCTTCGTCTGCGTCTCGCGCGGCGGGATCGCCGACGACGAAGCGCTGCTCGACGCGCTGCGCCGGGGCGAGATCGCCGGAGCCGGGCTCGACGCCCACGGCATGGAACCCCTCCCGGGCGACAGCCCGTTCTGGACTCTGCCGAACGTCATCGTCACCCCGCACAACGGCGCCACCACCGACGAGACCGCCCGCCGCGGCCTCGACATCATGCTGGACAACGTGGGCCGGTTCGCGCGGGGCGAGCCGCTGCGGAACATCGTCGACAAGGCCGCGGGATACTGAGAGGTTTAGTATACTTGTCTGACGATTTCGGCGATCTCGGGAGGAGTTTCGTGGACGGCCAGACCAACTTTTCCCTCGGACCGTCTTCTCTGACAGACGCACTCTACGAGTCGGTCAGAAAGCGCATCGTCAACGGCGAGATCGCCCCGGGGGAGAAACTCACCGAGATCCGCATCGCCGGCGAATACAACGTCGCGCGCCCGACCGCGAAAGCGTGCCTGGAGCGGCTCACCGCGCTCGGGCTGCTGCGCCGTACCACCCACAAGACCGCCGTCGTCCCCAAACTGGACGAGGAGGAGATCCGCGACCTGTACTTCAGCCGCGAGACCGTCGAACGCGCGGCCGTCGCGGCGCTGGCGCGCACGGCCACCGTGCCGCCCGCGGCCGTGCGCGCCCAGGCGGCGATGAAGGCCGCCGCCGGCGACATGGCCTTCGCCAACCAGGTCGAAGCCGACATCGCCTTCCACTCCGCGCTGGTCGGCGCCGTCGGCAGTCGCCGGCTGTCGCGGATGCACGAGGTGATCCTGGGTGAGGTGCACCTCACGATGGGCCAGTTCCAGGCCCACCGCACCACCCACCCGATGAACGTGGTGCACGAACACGACGACATCCTCAAGGCTATCGGCGACGGCGACCCCGAGCGGGCCCAGCAACGCCTGGCCCACCACCTCGACCAGGCCCAGGAGCGCCTGCTCGGCCAGCTCCGCCGCGAACAATCGGAAGAGGCCCCCGCGTGACCCAGTGGACCGTCAACTGTTCCATCCTCTACACCGACCTGCCCCTGCTCGAACGCCCCGCCGCGGCGGCGGCCGACGGGTTCGCGGCGGTCGAGTTCTGGTGGCCGTGGCCGGTGGCGGTCCCCGCCGACCGCGACGTGGACGCCTTCGTCCGCGCCGTCGAGGACGCCGGGGTCCGGCTGACCGGCCTCAACTTCTTCGCCGGCGACATGCCCGCCGGCGACCGCGGCGTGGTGTCATGGCCCGCGCGGGCGCGCGAGCTGCTCGACAACATCCCCGTGGTGGCGGCCATCGGCGAACGGCTCGGCTGCCGCGCCTTCAACGCCCTGTACGGCAACCGGCTCGACGGCGTCGAGGCGAAGGATCAGGACGAGCTGGCTCTGGAGTCGCTGACCGCCTGCGCACGCGGCGTCGACGGCATCGTGCTGCTCGAACCGGTCAGCGGCGCCCCGCGCTACCCGCTGCTGACCGCCGACGACGCCGTGGCCGTCCTCGACCGGCTCGGCGAGGTGCCCAACGCGGGCCTGCTCGCCGACTTCTACCACCTGGCCGTCAACGGCGACGACGTGCCCGCCGCCATCCGGCGGCACGCGGCCCGCATCGCTCACGTGCAGATCGCCGACGCCCCCGGCAGGGGCGCGCCCGGCCAGGGCACGCTGCCGCTCCGGCAGTGGATCGACGACGTGCGGGCCGCCGGATACGACGGCCACGTCAGCCTCGAATACCGCTTCGAAGGCCCCGGCGCCTTCGACTGGCTACCACGCGGACAGCGCGCGGGAGGATCAACGTGAGCACCATCGCCTTCATCGGACTCGGCATCATGGGCAGCCCCATGGCCGTTCACCTGGTCAATGCCGGGCACACCGTGGCCGGCTACAACCGCTCGCCGCACAAGACCAAACCCCTGGTCGAAGCGGGCGGGCGGGCGGCCGCGTCCGTCGCCGACGCCGTGACGGGCGCCGAGGTGGTCGCGCTCATGGTGCCCGACTCGCCTGACGTACGCGCGGTGCTGACCGGCGAGGACGGCGTGTTCGCCAACGCCGCCCTCGGCACGCTCGTCATCGACTTCTCCACGATCCGCCCCGACGTCACCCGCGAACTGGCCGACGAGGCGGCCCGGCACGGCCTGCGCTACCTCGACGCCCCCGTCTCCGGCGGCGAGGCGGGCGCGAGGAACGCCACCCTGTCGATCATGGTGGGCGGCGCGAGCGAGGACTTCGCGTCCGCCAAGCCCGTCTTCGACGCGGTCGGCAAGACAGTCGTGCACGTCGGCCCGAGCGGCTCCGGCCAGACGGTCAAGGCCGCCAACCAGCTCATCGTCGCCGCCAACATCGAGGCCCTGGCCGAGGCCGTGGTGTTCCTGCGGGCGTATGGCGTGGACCTGGAGGCGGCGCTGGAAGTGCTGGGCGGCGGACTGGCCGGCTCCGCCGTGCTGGCGCAGAAACGCGACAAGATGCTGCACCACTCCTTCGAGCCCGGCTTCCGCATCGCGCTGCACCACAAGGACATGGGCATCGTCACCGCGGCCGCCCGCGAGGCCGAGGTCGTGCTGCCGCTGGGTGCGCTGGTCGCCCAGCTCGTCGCCTCGGCGAACGCCTCGGGCGACGGCGCCCTCGATCATTCCGCCCTGCTACGAGGCGTCGAGCGCCTGTCGGGTGAAGCCCTCTGAACCGGGGTGATCCGCCTCTTCTGCGCTGACGATCACCCAGGCCACGTTGATCGCGATCACTGTGACGAGCCACGCGCTACCCCGGCATCGAGTCCGGGGGCTGGTTTCGCGTTCCGCTAGATTCTCGGCCATGTTGTACGGGCGGGCCACGGAGCAGGCGCAGGTCGATCAGCTGCTGGAGGACGCGCGGTCCGGGCGCAGCGGCGTGCTGGTGGTGCGCGGGCAGCCGGGCATGGGCAAGTCCGCGCTGCTCGGCCACATGACCGAGCGGGCCGCCGGAGTGCGGGTGCTTCGCGGGGTCGGTATCGAGTCCGAGGCCGAGCTGCCGTACGCCGCCCTGCAGCTGCTCCTGCGTCCCGAGCTTGATCGCATCGACGAGCTGCCGGAAGCCCAGGCGGCGGCGCTCCAAGGCGCGCTGGGCCTGGGTACGGCGACGCCGGAGAACAGGTTTCTCGTCGGACTGGCCGTGCTCAGCCTGCTGGCCGAGGTCGCGGGCGAGGGGGCGCTGCTCTGCCTGGTCGATGATGCGCAGTGGTTCGACCGGGCGTCCATTGACGCGTTGGTGTTCGTGGCGCGGCGGCTGGACGCCGAAGGTGTCGCGCTGGTGTTCGCGGGCAGGGAGGAGTTCCGGCCGCAGGGGCTGCCCGAGCTGTGGCTGGACGGCGTCGACCGTGACGCCGCCGTCGCGCTGCTGGCCGAGAGGGCCGGGGATCTGACGCCCTCTGTGCGAGAGCGCGTCCTGGACGAGGCCGAGGGCAACCCGCTCGCACTCATGGAGCTGCCGTCCGCGCTCACCGCTGAGCAGCGGGCCGGGCAGTTCAGTCCATTCGCCACCATTCCGGTCGCCAGCCGGGTCCAGGAGGCTTTCCAGCGGCAGATCAGGGCGCTGCCCGGTACCGCCCAGTCGCTCCTCGCGGTGCTCGCCGCCGACGACCTGGGCGACCTGGGCATCGTGCTGCGCGCCGCGGAGTCCTTCTCCGCCCGGCTGATAGACCTGGAGGCCGCTGAGCAGGCCAGGCTGGTCACGGTGAACGGGGCCGCGGTGGCCTTCCGCCATCCGCTCATCAGGGCCGCTGCCTACCAGAACGTTCCGTTGACGGCGCGGCTGGCCGTGCGGCGCGCGCTTGCCGAGGTGCTCGTCGGCGGCGAGCACGCCGACCGCAGAGCCTGGCATCTGGCCGCCGCGACGACCGCACCCGACGAGGAGGTGGCGCGCGAGCTGGAGCTGGCCGCGGAGCGGGCACGCACCCGTGCCGGCTACGCGGCCATGGCCGCGGCCTACGAGCGGGCCGCCGAGCTCACCCCCGACCCCGCCAAGCGGTCGGTACGGCTGGCCGCGGCAGCGGTGGCGGCCAGCGACGCGGGCCAGCCGACCCGCGCGGGCGCCCTGGCCGACCGGGCAAGCCAGGAGATCCGGGATCCGCTCGCCCTCGCCCATCTCATCCAGGTGCGGGCCCATCGGGAGTTCGAGCAGGGCACCCCGGCCGCGGCCGGCGGGCTCATCATCGGCGGCGCGGAGCGGGTCCTGCCGCTGGACGCCGAGCGGGCCGCCTACTTGCTGGTGGAGGCGGTGCGCTGCGCGTGGTACGCCGGCGACCCCGAGCTGGCGGGACGGGCGGCGAAGCTGCTCCGGGCATTGCCCGAGATCGGCTCCCCGCTGGTGAGCGGTGCGATCGGGCTGGCCGCGCTGCTCGAGGGCGATCTGGAGAACGCGGTCACGCCGATCCAGGAGCTGGTGCTCGAACCGGATCAGTCCGAGTTCCAGGTGCCGGGACTGCTCTTCGTGGCCCAGCTGTGCGCGCCGATCGGGCGCTACGGTCTGGGCGAGGCCGCCGCGGCGCGCGTGGAGGCCGAGTGCAGGGCTCACGGCATGGGCGGCTGGCTGGCCGGCGCGATGGAGACCAGGCTGCACGCGCAGACGCTGCTCAGCAGGTCTCGCGAGGTGGCGGCCAGGCTGGAGGAGATCATCCCCGTGGTCGGCGACCTGGGGCAGGCGAACAGCGTGGTCGCGCTCACCGCGCTGCTCGCCCTGGCACGCGCCGAGCTGGGCGACGAGGAGGGCTGCAGGGCGGCGGCCGCGGCCGCCTTCGAGCAGGCCGGAGCGCGCGGACTCCACCTGGCCGAGGCGATCGCGGTGGCCGGGCTCGGGCGGCTGGAGCTCACGCTGGGCCGTCCCGAGGCGTCGCTCGCAATCCTGGAGCGCATTCCCGCCGCGGCCGGCGCGCTCTTCTTCGCCCCCGACCAGGTCGAGGCCGCGGTCAGGGCCGGGGAGCCCGAGCGGGCGCGCGTGCCCTTGGCGTACTACCTGGACTGGGCGGCCCGCGTCGGCCTGCCGTCCGCACACGCGGTCGCGCTGCGCTGCCGTGCCCTGGTCGAAGACGACGAGGGCCTTTACGAGGAGGCCGTGCGGCTGCACGAGCAGGGCGAGCAGCCGCACGAGCGGGCACGCACGCAGCTGCTCTACGGCGAGTGGCTGCGGCGCGCGCGCAGGCGCGCCGCGGCCCGCGCCCAGCTGCGTGGTGCGCTGGAGACCTTCGACCGGCTCGGTATGGCGCTGTGGGCCGAGCGGGCGCGCGCGGAGCTGCGCGCCACGGGCGACGTCCCCGCCGCCCCCCGCCAGGCGGACGACCCGCTCAGCGTGCTCACCGCGCAGGAGAGGCAGGTGGTACGGCTGGCCGCCACGGGCGCGTCCAACCGCGACATCGCGGCCCAGCTCTACCTCAGCCCGCGAACGGTCGGCTACCACCTCTACAAGGCCTTCCCCAAGCTGGGGATCACCTCACGGGCCGAGCTGGCCGGGCTCATCACCTGAGCTTGGCGTACAGCTTGATGATCTCGTCTTCGCCGGCGACGAGCGGCAGTTGGTCGAAGGTCAGGGCCCAGTCACTGGAGACGCCCCCGGTGTCGCCGATGCGCTCGATGACGCCGAAGCTGACCGGGTCGGACTGGTCCTCGGGCAGGACGGTGCCGTGCCACTCCAGGTACGTCGCGCCGTCGACCTTGACCGCCTGGCCCGGCCGCAGCCGGACGTCACTGACCTGGTCGAAGAAGGTCTTCAGGTAGGCGCGTTTGCCCTGCGTGGTGGCGAGCACGCCGCCGTCCAGTCCGGGCGCGGACAGCGGCGCGCCGGTGAGCCTTCCCGCGAGCGCGCCGGCGTCCTCGTTGTTCCACGCCTCCATGCGCTCGGTGAGCTCGTCGGGGCTCAGGACGGGTGTGCGGCCCCGGTCGGGTGTGCCGCCGTCGGTGACGTTCGCGAACAGATCGGGCAGCGTGGGGTCGAGCGGCTTGAACCAGGAGTGCCGGTCGTAGTAGCGGCGGCCCTGGATGACTTTGCCGTCGTCGGTCAGCAGGACCCGGTAGACCGCGTCGTAGGCGACCTCGTGGCCCTTGAGGGTGGCCTGGTTGTGCGCCTCGAACATGACGGCGGGGCCGTTCACGGCGATGCGCGTGCCGCGGAAGCGGAAGTCGGGAACGAGGCTGAGCGAGCCGCTGATCGCCGTCCTGATGGCGTCGAGGCCTTGGGTCGGGAGCCGGTCCGCCTTCGCCGGCTCCCACAGCGTCGCGTCCTCGGACCACAGGTCGACGTAGGCGTCCACCCGATCGGGGGTGGAGACCTTGCCGAACTTGATCTGCCGCTTGATGAACGCGCACGCGCCGGGCGACACCCAGCCGCTGATGGAGGTGACCTCCGGTCGCGCCTCCGCGCAGCCCGTTTCCTCCCAGCCTCTCCCCGTCGCCTGCGCCGGGGCCGCGCTCGTGCACAGCGCGAGCGCGGCTCCGGCCGCGAGCCCCGCTGCCGCTGTCCGGATCACCTTCATGACCTGCTCCTATCGGTGTTCTTTCTGGTGACACCGAAATTAGGCCGATCTTCTTCGCGGCGAATCCGTCAGCGTGACGGTAGTCCCGATGCGAGAAACGGCGGGCGGGTCAGGGGTCGTTCCTGGAGGCGTGGGCGGCGCGGAGGATCCGTGCGGCCTCGGCGCCCGTGATGACCTTCGAGGCGGCGAGCCGGGCCACGACCTCGGCCACGTGGCGGGTGAGCTCCCGGCCGGAGTACTTCTCGTCCTCGATCAGGTCCTCGACCGTACAGCCGTCGGAGCGGTAGCGGTTGCGGACGCCGCTGTCGGTCTTCTTGATGACCACCTGCGGTGTCAGGTCGGAGCCGGGGCAGGCGTCGGCCGGCGGGGTGTAGCGGAGGAGGCGGGCGCCTCCCTGGACGGCGTTGTTGGCGGCCTTGGTGCCGCTGCGGAACCACAGGTTGCCCGCGCCGTCCTGGGCGGAACGGTAGGTGCTCGAATCGCGCAGGACCGTGACCGCCTTGGAGAGGGGGTCGACGCGGAGCAGGTAGCCGTCGAGCGAGGCGTAGACGTGCTCGTCGGGGTTGACGTGGAGCTCGTCCTGGACGCCGCTGTAGCCGGCGGGGAGCTCGATCCGGCGGGTCACCCGGGAGGAGGCGGGGTCGAGGATGAACAGTACGCCGTCCGCCAGGCCCCAGATCAGGCCGTCGGGGCCCTGGACGATCGAGGTGATCGAACTGGCTCCGGGCACGGGGGTCAGCTCGGCCGTCTTCGTGCCGGTGGCGAGGTCGTAGGTGAAGAGTTTCGCCTCCTTCGCCTTGGGCGTGGTGCCGCCTCCGCCGTTGACGGTGGTGCCGCCCCACAGGGTGTCGCCGCGGACCAGGAGGGAGATCACGCCCTGGTCGGCGACGGGGGCGCGGTTCACGGTGTGCTCGCCGGTGGCGTAGTCGTAGACGGTGAGGGCGCCGCCCCACAGGCCGTAGTCGGGGGTGCTGCCGATGTAGAGCTTGCCGGCGGCGGTGGCGAACGTCTGGGGACGGTTCTGGCCGTCGCCGATCAGGCGGAACAGCTCGCGGGGGTTGGTGCCGGTCTTGAACGGCAGGGCCGGGTCGTAGACCATGACCCCGCCGTTGGGGTAGGTCCCGAGGTACATCTTCCCCTCGTGCCAGAACCACCCGTCGGTCTGGGCGACGCGGCCCAGCTCGGTCACCTTTCCGCTGGCCGGGTCGAGGGTGGCGACGTTGCCGTTGATGTACAGGTTGGTGTAGATCTTGCCGTCCTGGCCTGCGCTGACGTTGTTGATGTCGATCGGCTGGGCGGGGAAGGGCAGCTTGAAGCGTTCGGAGGCGCCGGTGGCCGGGTCGTACGAGAGCGCGTCTCCGAAGTAGTTGCCGATCAGCGCGTAGAGGCGGCCGTTCACGAAGCCCCATCCGACGCTGGGGCCGCCCGCGGCGACGGGTCCTGGGACCGCCTCAGGGGTGTCGGTCGTGAGGTCGTAGCGCCACAGGGCGGTGCCGGAGGTGAAGTAGACGTACTTGCCGTCGGCCACCCGGGTGGTGCCGCGCGAGCTGATGACGAAGCCGTCGGCGAGCACCGCCCCGGTGTCGGGATCGAGCACCACCGCCTGGAGCTTGCTGCGCTTCACGAACAGCTTGCCGCCGACCAGGTTGATGTCGTACGGGTGGCTGGCGTCGCCGCGCAGCGCCTCCGGCCAGATGTCGCGTTTCTCCCCCGTTCGCAGGTCCATCCTGATCAGGTGGCCGCCGGTGCCGACGGCCGCCCACAGGACCTCGCGCTCGGGGTCGACGGCGACGTCCATGACGTACTGCTGGCCCTCGTACATGGCCCCGAGATCGCGGAAGCCCTCGGCGGGGGAGTAGGAGAACGCGTGCGCGTCCGGGTACGTGCCGCCGTAGATCTTGCCGTCCTTGCCCGGCTGGAACCCGTAGAGCACGGTCTGCCCGGCGACCGGCGCGCCCAGATCGGTCGCCTCTCCGCCGGCGGGGTCGTAACGGTACACGTGGCCGTTGGGGTAGCTGCCCGCGTAGACGGTGCCGTCGTCGGCCTGCGTGATGCCCCAGCCGCCCGAGGAGCCGGGCAGCTCCACCGTACGGAGGTGCTGACGGGTCACGGGATCGACCACGGCCACCACGCCGGGCGTGCCCATCTGGACGCCGTAGACGACGGGACGCCCGCTCGCGTCGGCGCCGAAGAACCCTTCGAACACCGTGAGCGCCGTCGACTGGACGCCGAAGTCGGTGACCGAGCCGACCGGCGGCCGCGGCTCGTCCTGCGCCGAGGCGGGAGCGGCGGCGGTGACGAGCAACAAGGCAGATAAGAGGATCGTGGTGAATCGCATGCTCATTTCCTCCCTGTGGCGATCCGGACCAGATCGCGCTCGCGCAACGTGTAGAGACCGCAGCCCGCGGGATCGGCCGCGAGCTTGGCCCCGTCGAACCAGTCGCCGGCGAGTCCGTCGGCGAGCGTGTGGGCGGTGAAATCGGTCAGGTCCATCCGGTAGACCCGGTCGCCACGGCTGACGGCCTCGCCGGAGACGCCGTACACGCGTCCTGCCTGGACGACCAGGTCGCCGCCGAAGCCGCCGACCTTCACGGTTCTGGTCACCTTCCGGCGTTCGGGGTCGATCTCGAAGAACACTCCCGTGTCGGACACCCCGTAGACGCGTCCGCGCAGGCGTACGACGTCGGCGATGTAGGCCGCGCCCGGCACCGGCTCCACCTGCCAGAGGAGCCTGCGTTCACGCAGGTCGTACGCGGCGAGCCGGGCGGTGCCGGTCTTCGGCGGCAGGCCGAAGCCCTCCTGGATGTAGGTGCCGAGGTAGGCGGTGCCGTTCCAGGTGGCGACGGAGTAGACGCTCTGGCCGGGTACGGCGGGCCGCCGCACGTCGAGCTCGCCGGTGCCCGGGTCGTAGAGCGACAGGGCGCCGCCCTCCTGGCCGGGTTCGGGCTGCGTGGCGACCACGATCAGGCCGGTACGCGGGTCGTAGGCCAGGTCGCGCGGCCGGTCCTGCCGGTTGCCGATCCTGGCCAGCAGGCTCGCGGTGTCCGAGCCCGGCTCGTGGCCGTACAGGAGGGCCTGGGTGTAGACGCCCAGGTAGACGCGGCCGCCTACCTCGACCATGGACTTCGGCTCGCCGGGGACGCCGACGCGGCGCGACCCGCCGGAGGCGTCGTGCACCTGCATGCCGCCCTTGCCTCCGAGGTAGACGTACCGCCCGTCGGCGAAGACGTTCATCGGCTGCTCGGGACCGGCGCGCAGGCCGCGGGAGACGAGGTTGCGGTACTCCAGCCCGGCGGTGGCGGGATCGTAGACGAACACCGCGCCGTCCTGGATGCCCCAGATCCTGCCATCGTGCGCGAGCAGGCTCGGCGTCCCTCCCTCCGGGTACGGCACCCCGAGCGCCTCCACCTCGCCGGTGGCGAGCCGGTAGCGGTACAGCGTGCCCGTCGGGCGGCCGGTGAAGTAGACGTACTCGCCGAGGAACGCCACCGAGGTGACGTACTTCTCGCCGGGGGCCTTGGCGATCCGGTAGTCGCCGGGGTCGGCCTTGTTCAGCACGAGCAGTTCGCCCTGCGAGGAGATGCCCATCGCCAGGTGGGTCGCGTTCATGGCCATGCTCGCCACGAAGTCGCGGGTCGCCAGCTCGGCAGGCAGGATGTCCTTCCTGGCGCCGGTGGCCCGGTCTATGGCCACGAGGTGGGCGTGGGCGCCGACGCCCGCGTAGACCGTGTCGGCGTCGGCGGCGATGCTGCGGACGTACTGCTCGCCCGGGCTGGCCACGCCGAGATCCCGGGTGGCGCCGGTGGCCGGGTCGTACTCGACCACCCGGCCCGACTCCGACATGCCGAGATAGATCTTGCCGTCCGGTGAAGCGGTGATGTTCCAGATGAAGTGGTCGTCGAAGGCGGCGACCTTCGTGACGCGACCGGTGAGCGTGTCCAGCTTGTACAGGTCGGAGGGGACGTGGGTGCCGACGTAGACGTCGGTGCCGACCCTGGTCATCGCCCAGGCCCCGATGCCGGTGGGGAGATCGTGGTGGGCGGTCACCTTGCCGGCCGCGACGTCGTACGCGCCGACGACGTTGGGCGACAGCCCGCGGGTGACCACGTACATGGTGTCGCCGACGAACTCGGCGTTGCCGAGCGCGTTCGTGACGCTCGCGGGCCCGAGAGAGGTGATCGTGCCCTCTGCCGGGCCGCAGCGGGACGGCGGGGCCCCGGCTTGGGCGACGCCGGGCGAGCCCGGTAGGAGCAGGCACGCGATGGCGGTGAGGGGGATGAGCCTGCGTAAGAAGGACATACGGCTCCCGACAGGATCTGCATTACGGTCACACCTGTAACGCCGATCCGTGGAACGGATCGAGCGATGAAGGTAATAACGGTCCCGACCGTAATAAGTTGATCGCGATACTGTCAACAGGCCGCGAAGATTCTCCCCCCGGCGCGTGGCGCTGCGGGCTACTGCCGGTCGAGCGCGACCGCCTGCCGGATGTAGTCGCGCAGGGCGTCGCGGTCCACCGCGTCCGGGCTCTTGAGCTTGACGTGCCTGGTGGTCTTCCCCACGCCCTCCAGCAGGCCGTGATCGTCGCTGAACTCCGCGCCACGGGCGAACGCGAAGGTGACGTGGGTCCTGCTGTGACTGATGATCGCGAGGATCGAGCCGCCCTTCCACGCGGGCGATCCGCGGCTGATCACCTCGGACGCGCCGGGCGCGCCCTCGGCCATGAGCTCCCGCAGGACGCGGACGATGCTCTGGTGCTGCGGCGACAGCCTCGTCCGTACGAACTCGTCGACGTCGGTGCTGGACATGGGACGGCCCTCCTCGGCCACGGGTGAACTCCAACCGATGCCGCCCACCGTGCCGGAGGGTCCTTACGGTCTGTTTACGCTCCCTCGAGCACCCCGAGCCCCCGGCGGGCGCAGACCCGTAAACAAACCGAAGACGCCTTCACGCAGGGTTTGACCACGACGCGAACCCGAGGGAGGCCCGAGATGCCGGACAGCACACCTCTGCGGCTGGTGATCATCATCGGCAGCACCCGCCGCGGGCGGTTCGGCCCCGTCGCGGCCTCCTGGCTCGCCGGCCACGCCCGCAAGCGCCGGGAACTGGACGTCGATCTCGTCGACCTGGCCGCCGCCCGCCTGCCCGACACCCTCACCGACCAGGACGAGCCCGTGCCGGAGCCGGTACGGGCGCTGGCCCCGAGGCTGGCCGCCGCGGACGCGTTCGCGGTGGTCACGCCGGAGTACAACCGGAGCTTTCCCGCTCCGCTCAAGACGGCCATCGACTGGTTCCACGAGGAGTGGCAGGCCAAACCCGTCGCCTTCATCTCCTACGGGAGGGAATCCGGCGGTCTGTACGCCGCGGCCCAGTTGCGCGAGGTGTTCGGCGAGCTGAACACCGTAGCCATCCGCACGTTCGTCAGCCTGCCCTGCTACTGGGAGCTGTTCACCGCAGACGGCGACTGGCCCAAGCCCACCGCAACGTGCAACACCACGGTCAGGACGACGCTGGACGAGCTGACATGGTGGGCGTACGCGCTGCGCGAGGCGCGGGCCAGGCGTTCGCACACCTACTGATCATCGCGACCCGCAGGAGCACCGCCATGCGCAAAGTGATCGTTTCCGTGTTCGCCTCGATGGACGGCGTCCAGGAGAACCCACACGAATGGTCCCTGGTCTACGCGACCCCCGAGTACGAGAGCTACGCCCGCGACCAGTTGTTCGCCGCGGACGCCCTGCTGATGGGACGGGTGACCTACCAGGGCTTCGCCGAGTCCTGGCCGTCCATGAGCGAGGAGGGACCCGCGCCGGACGACTTCACCCACCGGATCAACACCATGCAGAAGTACGTCGTCTCGACCACGCTCGACGAGGCCGGCTGGACCAACTCGACCCTGCTCAAGGGCGACCCCGCCGAAGCGGTGCGCGAGCTCAGGCGGCAGCCCGGCCAGGACATCCTCATGTACGGCTGCGGCGAGCTGGCCAGGACGCTGACGCGGCACGACCTCGTCGACGAGATCCGCGTCTGGGTTCACCCCGTCGTCCTGGGGCGCGGAGAGAGCCTGTTCACCGGGTGGGACGAGACACGGTTCTGCCTGGCCGGCACGCGGACGTTCGCGTCGGGTGTCGTCGTCCTGGCGCACACGCCGATCCCCGCCGCCGAGAAAGACCACCGACTCCCATGAAAGCCGCCGAGAAAGAGCACCGACTCCCATGAAAGAGGAGCACATCGCCATGACCGACATTCAGCATCGAACGCAGGACGCCATCGACCTGCTGGTCGAGTCCGGCGTCGAACGGGGCCTGCAGGTCGCCGTCTACCTTCGCGGCGAGCTGGTGGTGGACGCCGTCGCCGGCCAGGCCGACCCGGCGACCGGCCGGCCGGTCACGCCGGACACGCCGTTCCACGTCACCTCGACCGGCAAGGGGGTGACCTCCACTGTCGTCAACGTGCTCGTGGAACAGGGCGTTCTCACCTTTGACACCCCTGTCGCCGAGCTTTGGCCGGAGTTCGGCGCGCACGGCAAGGACCGCGCCACGATACGCCACGTGCTCAACCACTCGGCCGGCGTACCGGGTCTCCCGCAGGGCACCACCCCGCAGGATCTGACCGAGTGGGACAAGATGTGCGCCGTGATCGCCGACGCCACACCATGGTGGGAACCCGGCACGAAAACCGGATACCACCCGCAGTCGTTCGGCTACATCATGGGCGAGATCGTGCGCCGGGTCAGCGGCCGGCCGATCTCCCAGGTGCTCCGCGACGAGGTCGCCGGGCCGCTCGGCGTCGCGGACGAGCTGTTCTTCGGCGTGCCGGCCTCCGAACTCGGCCGGCAGGCCCGCATGGAGGAGGCGGCGGGCGGCATGGAGCTGACCCCGGACCTGATCGCCGCGATGGCCGGGCAGGTGCCGTTCTTCAAGGTCGTGGACGGATGGACGGCGGCACCGCCGGCCGCCCTGCCCACCGCGGCCTTCTGCAACCGTGACGACGTGCTCGCCGCCGACATCCCGGCGGGCGGTGTCATGACCGCCCGCGCCGTGGCACGCATGTACGCCGCCCTGATGGACGAGGTCGACGGCGTGCGGCTCATCTCCTCCGAGCGGCTCCGGGAGGTCACCACGGTGTCGATCGGCGGAGTCGACGAGGTCACCGGATCCCCGGCCGCCCGGGGACTGGGGTATGACATCGGCTTCCCCGGACCACTCGACGGCCCCACCCTGTTCGGGATGGCCGGGAGCGGGGGGACCGCGGCGTACGCCGACACCGCGAGCGGCATCGTGGTCGCCGTGGCCAAGAACCGGGTGACCGCCGGCGACTACAGTACGTTCCACCACATAGGCGAGCTCGTCGCCGGGGCCCTCGGCCCGCGCTGAGCGGCCTTCCGGGCCCCCGGATCTTGTCACCCCTCCGCGTTATCGTGGCGGTCATGCGCATTGGGGTGCTGGGCCCGCTCACCGTGTGGAGCGACGACGGCGGCATCGTCGCGGTGCCCGGCCTGAAGGTCCGGGCACTGCTGGCGGCCCTTCTGGTGCACCGGGGGCGACCGGTTCCCGCCGACCTGCTGATCGATCACTTGTGGGGCGACGATCTGCCGGGCAATGCGCCGGGCGCGCTGTCGGCGAAGGCCTCTTACCTGCGCCGAGCGCTGGAGGACGCCGAGCCGGGCGGTCGCGCGCTGGTCGTGTCCCCGCCGCCGGGCTACCTGCTGCGCGTCGAGGCCGACGCGGTGGACGCCTACCGGTTCGAGAGCCTCACCGCCAGGGCCCGCGAGACGGACGACCCGCAGGCGAAGGCCGAGCTGCTGTCCGGAGCGCTGGCTCTCTGGCGGGGCCCGGCCTTCGCCGACTTCGCCGACGAGCCGTTCGCCCGCACCACGATCGCGCGCCTGGAGGAGCAGCGCCTCACCGCCATGGAAGACCTGGCCGAGGCCCGGATCGCGCTCGGCATGCACGCCGCGGTCGCCGGCGAGCTCGGCGACTTGCTGGCCGGCCACCCGCTGCGGGAACGGCCGCGCGCCCTGCACATGCTCGCCCTCTACCGGGCCGGGCGGCAGAGCGAGGCCCTGAGCAGCTACGAAGAGTCCCGTGCCCACCTGGCCCAGGAGCTGGGCGTGGATCCGGGGCCCGCCCTGACCGGGCTGCACCGGTCGATCCTGGCCCACGATCCGGAGCTCAACGCGCCGCGCGCCCCGGCCCCGGCGACCAACCTGCCCAACGCCCTCACCGGCCTGATCGGCCGCGACGAAGCGGTCGTCGAGGTGCGCACGCTGCTGAAACAGCATCGGCTGGTGACGCTCACCGGCTCGGGCGGGGTGGGTAAGACCCGGCTCTCGATGGACGTCGCCGCCCCCATGGCCGAGACCTTGACCGACGGCGCCTGGCTCGTCGAGCTGGGCGCATTGCGGCCTGGCCTGCCCGATGAGCGGGAATCGCTCACCGACCTGGTGATGGCGGTCCTGGACCTCCGCGACGGCGGAGCCGGACCGCGGGAGGCGCCGGCCGACCGGCTCGCCCGCGCCCTGCGCACCAGGCGGCTGCTGCTGGTGCTGGACAACTGCGAGCACGTCATCGAGCCCGTCGCGGAGCTCACCGGCCTGCTGCTGCGCGCCGTGCCCGGACTGCGCGTCCTGGCGACCAGCCGGGAGCCGCTCGGCCTGGCGGGCGAGGTGGTGTGGCCCGTCCCGCCGCTGGAGGTGCCGGGCCCCGGCGACGGCACCGACCCGGCGACGCTGGAGCGCTTCGGCGCGGTGCGGCTGTTCGTAGCCCGTACGGCGGCCGCGGCGCGCGGTTTCACCCTCACCCCGGACAACGCGGAGGCCGTCGCGGTGCTGTGCCGCAGGCTGGACGGCATCCCGCTGGCGTTGGAGCTGGCCGCCACCCGCGTGCGCACGCTGGGGATGCATGGCCTGCTCGCCCGGCTCGACGACCGGTTCCGGCTGCTCACGACCGGGCACCGGGGCGCTCCACCACGGCAGCAGACGCTGATGGGGATGATCGACTGGAGCTGGGAGCTGCTCACCGAGCCCGAGCGCACGGTGCTGCGCCGCCTGGCCGTGCACGCCGATGGATGCACCCTGGAGGCCGCCGAGGCGGTCTGCGCGGGCGGCGGCGTACCGCCCGGTGACGTGCTGGACCTCCTGGCGCGCCTGGTCGACCGGTCCCTCGTCGTCATGTCCGACCGGCACGACGACGGTCCCCGCTACCGGCTGCTGGAGTCGGTGGCCGCCTACGGCCTGGACCGCCTGCACGAGGCCGGCGAGCTCCGGCAGGCCACGCGGCGGCACTGCGCCCACTACACCGACCTGGCCGAACGGGCCGAGCCCCACCTTTATGGCCCCGACCAGCGGCGCTGGCTGCAGCGGCTGGACGCCGAGGCGGGCAACCTGCACGCCGCGCTCGATGACGCGGTCCGGCACGGCGCGGCCGGGCTCGCGCTGCGCCTGGCCAACGCGCTGGCCTGGTACTGGTTCCTGCGCGGCCGGCCGGCTGAGGCACGCCGGTCGCTCCAGGCGGCGCTGGGCGCCGCGAGCGAGGCGCCCCAGGCGGCCCGGGCCAGGGCCATGGCCTGGCACACCGGCATCTCGTTCCTGCTGGGCGACATCGCCGACTGGCCGGCCCGCCACGAGGCGGTGCTGAGCGCATACGAAGGCGTGGCCGATGAGCAGGGGAGGGCCAGGGCCGAGTGGTTCCTCGCGTTCGCCGAGATCGACCTCGGCGATGTGGCCGCCACCGGGGAGCTGATCGACCGGGTCCTGACCACGTTCCGCGCCGTCGGCGACCAGTGGGGCGTGGCCGCGGCGCTCAGCCTGCGCGCCAAACACGCGCACGTGAGAAGCGACGCGGGCGCGCTCGAACGTGACGGCACGCGCGGCGCGGAGCTGTTCCGCCGGCTCGGTGACCGGTGGGGCCTGCTGCAGGCCACCGAATGGCTCGGCGCCCACGCCGCGCTGACCGGCGACTATGAGCAGGCCGCCCGCCTGCACCGCGACGGGCTGCGCATGGCCGGAGAGCTCGGCCTCTGGCCCGAGTACGCCGGGAGCCTGTCCTGGCTGGGCTGGATCGCCATGGAGCGCGGCGACCACGCGTCGGCGCGCGAGCACTGCGAGCAGGGGCTCAGGCTCGCCACGGAGCAGGGCTCGTCCCTCGGCGCCGTGTTCGCGGAGATGGGGCTCGCCTTCGCCGCCCGCAGGGAGGGCGACCTCGACGTGGCCGAGACACACCTGCTGCACCTCCTGCGGGCCGCCGCGCAGCACAACACCGGGCCTGGACGTGCCCTGTTCGCGCCGAGCGTTCTCGTCGAGCTCGGCTACGTCGAGGAGCTTCGCGGCAACCCGGCGGCGGCCATGACCCGCCACGCGGAAGCCTTAGCCATCGCACGTGACCTGGGCGCCGTCGCGGACACCGCGCAGGCGCTGTCCGGTCTCGCCGGCGCGTGCGCTCTCGACGGCCACCCCCGCCAGGCCGCCCGGCTGCTCGGGGCGGCCGCGGCGGCCCGTGAGTCGATTCCGAAGGCGGTCACGCCTGCCGAACAGGCCGACCTCGACAGGATCACCTTCGCGGCCCGTACGGCGCTGAGCGAGGAGGAGTTCGCCGCGGCGTTCGGCCACGGTCGCCTCCTGCGCCCCGACGAGGCCTGCGCCCTCTTCGACGGTCCGGGGCATCCACGCGTGCGCGCCACCACCTGAATCCGCGATTACCCGAAGGGTTACCTGCGAGCTGCCGGTACGTCGGCGCTGCAGCTGTGCGGAAGATCCGTGGTCACCGGCTCCGTAACGGCGGTCGGCGTCGCCTATTCGAACAGGGACGTGTCTCCCGTGCCCCGCCGGAGAATCTCGGGCTCCTCCTGCGAGAAGTCGACGACGGTCGTCGGAGTGGCGCCGCATTCGCCGGAGTCGATGACCGCGTCCACCACGTGGTCGAGCCGCTCCTTGATTTCCCAGCCCTGCGTCGAAGGTTCGGTCTCGTCAGGCAGCAGCAGGGTGCTGGACACCAGCGGCTCGCCGAGCTCGGCCAGCAGCGCCTGGGTGACGACGTGATCAGGGATGCGGACGCCGACCGTCTTCTTCCGGGGATGCAGCAGCCGCCGCGGCACCTCCTTGGTCGCGGGCAGAATGAACGTGTAACCGCCGGGAGTCGCCGCCTTGACCTGGCGGAACAGCGCATTGCTCAGGTGTACGAACTGCCCGAATTGGGCGAAGTCTCGGCATACCAGGGTGAAGTGGTGGTCGCTGCCAAGGCCGCGGATCTCCCTGATCCGGTCGAGGCCCTCCTTGTTGCCCGGTCGGCATCCGAGGGCATAGCACGAGTCGGTGGGGTAGGCGATGAGTCCGTCCGCCCGCAGGATCTCGGCGATCTGGCTGATCAGGCGAGGCTGGGGATTGTCCGGATGAAGATCGAAGTATCTGGCCACGCCTCGGATCTTAGGGTCAGGCGTCATGGCATGACAGGCGACCCCCGGGCGGTGCGGTCTCGCCCTCGCTGAGTCCGCACCGCAGGCTCCTGATTTCGTGTCAGTCGGCGACCTCGCCGGTGACCTCGAGTGGACCCACGCCATCCGCCTGCTCGCTCTTACCAGGTGAGGTCGCTCTTGTAGAAGACGGTCGCCCGGAACTGGTCAGGAGTTCCGCTGATCTTGCTGGAGAAGCCGAACGCGAGGCGCGGGCCGTCCGACGATCGCCAGATCGCCATTCCCTGAGGTTCGCGACCGGGCAGCGACTCGCCCGCTCTCGTCCGGTACACCTCCTCGACCGAACCCCCGGTCTTGTTCATGTCGAGACGGACCAGGTAGGACGGCTTGGCCGGGTCCGTGGGCTTCGCGGGCGGACCACCGTAGGAGAGGTACGCGTACTGGCCGTACGAGGTCACGCCCTGGAAGAGGTCGGAGTCGGAGAGCCCGAGCTGGGCGTTGGTCGGGAGGGCGCGCTTGGCGAGGACGGGAGTGGTGTCGCTGATGCCCTTGTCGATGACGGCGGGGAGGTCGAACAGCGCGAGGCGCCACGGGCTCGTCGTCCCCATGTACCGGACGAGCAGCCGGTTGGTGTAGGGATCGATCGACGGTCTCGGACAGTCCAGGAAATCGGAGAGCCCGATCGGGAATTTCCGGACCCCCGCGTCCGTGGCGTAGTCGAGCTGGGCCCCGTCGCTGTACTTGATGCGGCAGATCGTGTGGCTGTTCGGGGCTGTGTCGGGGGACAAGCTCCTCCAGTCGCCCGCGAGCCACACATACGGAGATCCGGACGTGTCCGGCTGGATCGCCATCGACGAACCGTGGTCGAACCCGTGGAGCGCCATGGCGCCCAGCACCTTGCCGGTCAGGTCGGTCCTGGTCATCCAGAGGTCGCCGTTCGTGCTCCCGACCTTGGACTGCGCGAAGTAGATGTGCTCGTGGACGTGGTCGACGGCGAAGGACTGCATCGCCCAGTAAGGCTGGTGAAGTACGGCCCGCACAACGGGATCGTCGCCGTCCCCTTCGAAGACGAAACGCTGCGATGTTGCGACGGTCGCGGACGCCGATTCAGCCGCGAACAAGGAAAGGCCGCCGCCGGCGGCTGCCACTGCTATCCCTGTACCGGTTCGAAGGAGCGTGCGACGACTTACGGCAGATGCTTCCCCGAGGTGGATATTTTCGCGCAAGTGCATCACCCTGCCGGTCATTCGGCTGATTGGTTGATCACGATCAACGTAGCAATCGGACCGATGGGTGTCGATAAGATCGCCAGGAGCATGTCAACCGCAGTGCGCCGAACGTGTTCGTGACGGTGAGGCAGGCCAGGCGAGGCATCGGCGACCGCGACTGCACCTAGGTACACCCCTGCCGGGCACCTGGATCGATTCTCCCTGGTCGCGCCGGCCCCTAGCGTCTGCGTCATGACAACCCCCACCACCGGCCGCCGCGCGGCCAACGTCGCCTTGTGGGCGCTCCAGGTCGTCGTAGCAGGCTTCTTCGTGATGTCGGCCGTGAGCAAGTTCGCGAACGCCGAGCCCTCCGCCTCCACGTTCGAGGCGATCGGATGGGGCGACTGGTTCCGCTACTTCGTGGGCGTGCTGGAGGTGGCGGGGGCGGTGGCGCTGTTCGTCCCGCGGCTGGCGGGAGTGGCCGGGCTGGCGTTCGCGGGCCTGGCGGTGTGCGCGACGCTGACCGAGGTGTTCGTGTCGGGCGGGAGCGTGGTGCTGCCGCTGGTCCTGCTCGCGCTCTGCGCCGTGATCGCCTGGGGGCGCAGGGAGAGTACGGCGCGGCTGTGGGCACAGGTCGCCGGCGCATGACGAACCAGGCACGGCGGATACGACTCGACGGCCTGATCCGTTTGGCGACGTGCGAAACCGCAGACCAGCGCCACGAGTGAGTTGTGGCACCGGACAACCCCGCGGTGCGGGCGCTCCCGAACACAGATACGCATGGACACAATGAGTGACAGCGCAGATACTCATCGTGTCAGCCCCTTTTTGCCCCCTGCAATCAGGCCACCACCGTCAGCGTGCATTCGCCGGCGTGCCGCGCGCTGCCCGGAGTCGTGGCTGTCAGGGGACAGGACAGAAGGAGAACGATGCAGTCGAAGTGGTTCCTGGCCCTCCCCCTCACCGTCCTCACGGCGGGGGCGTGCCTGATGACAACCGCCGTCGCCAGCCAGGCGTCCGCACCGGTCACGGCGGCCGCCCGCCTATCGGCTCTGCCACCCGGCTACCAACTCGTCACCCTGCCCAACGCCAACGTCCCCAACTTCCAGCGCCGCACGCTTTTCTGTCCCGGCAACAAGAAGGTCCTCGGCGGCGGCGCCGAGGCTCGCGGCAACAGGGCGATCCTGGTCGGGTCGTTCCCCACCGATGACGGCCGCGGCTGGATCGGCATCGGCCGCCAGGACGGCTACAACGACGTCGGCATCAGCGTCTTCGCCATCTGCGCCGACTGACCTCCGGCTCACCCGGCCCCGGCCGTCCGTCGGCCGGGGCCGGCCCATGGTGCGCCGCGCATGAGATGGTCAAGCGAGGGCCTGCCCGTGCAGGTCGGCTGCCGGGTGCCGCAGGTGTCGGAGCCGGGCTACAACGCCTGGCGCGGCCGGCTCGCCGCACCCTCCGCCGAGCTGGCAACATTCCTAAAGTTTCCGGCATCTCATGATGCATGAGATTTCGTACGGCTCTGGGGGCACTTATCCTGACCCCCGTCACGCTGATCGCACAGCCTGCTGAGGCTGCCACGCGGGCCACGATCGCGTACGCGCAGCTGAAGCAGACCTGGGAACTGGTGCTCACCGACGGAGACGTGGTCGAGGTGCCGGAGGCGCTGGCCAAGGCGCCCGCCGACGCGGTCAATTCCGGTTCTCGGGCGCCGTTCCTGGTGAGCGGAGACGGGCGGCATTTCTTCTATTTCCGGAAATCAGATGAGCGGTTTGTCGAGCGCACTCTGAACAGCAAGGAAAGGGTCGTATCGCGGAACCTCACGGCGTACTCGATCAACGAGGAGTGGCCGTTGGTGTCGGACGACGGCAGCTATGTGATCACGATGACCTCGGGCCCGGGGGTGGGGGTCTTCGCGGACCTGCGGAAAGGCAAGGAACTGCCGCCTCCGGGAAAGACGGACGCGTGGGGTTTCGGCGGATTCAGCCCGGACGGCAAGCGACTGCTGCTGGAAGGGGAACGGGTGGTGGTGTTCGACCGAGGGCTGCGTACCCGGACCCGGCTCAAGACGAGGCTGTCACCGGCCGCACTGGCGAACGACTACGTCACCGCGGCGGTGCCGGTCGGCACCTACCCCAAGTACCGCCAGCTCCGCCTGCTCAACCTGCGTACCGGCCGCGCGGGCAGCACGGTGACCGTACGGCTGCCGCGCGGGCAGTACATCGACGACCTGGACTTCGACCGGGCCGGACACGTGATCGTGCGATCGAGGACCAAGACGGGGGTGGCGATCTACCGGGTCTCGAAGGCGACCGGCAAGACGACACTGCTGCGGCGAGTCGCCAGACCTGCCGCGGCGGTCTGGGTGCTCCCGGGGGACAGCGCGTACGAGCCGTGGACGGAGCAGAAATGACGTGAGGGGCGCGCTCTGTTCGGCTGTCCCTGGCGGGTCACGCATCGCGCTTGACGAAAGAGGCCACAGCGATGGCGAGCGCGAGCGCCGGCCACGCGGTAAGGACAGCCGCGCCTTGGGCAGACGTAAGACCTTCCAGCGGCGCCGGCCCTATCGTGTACATGCGCATCCCGGCCTGGCTGGGCAGGTAGCCGGCCAGCGAGGTGACGCCCGCCAGGAGTGGCGGTACGACCAGTACGAGTGACAGCATGGTGACCAGGGCCGCGATCAGGTTGCGGATCAGGGCGGCGACGGCGTAGCCGAGCAGGCCGATCAGCACGAGGTAGGAGCCCGCGCCGAACAGCGCTCCGGTGTGCTCGCCGCTCCAGCGCATGCCCGGCGTTAGCAGGGCCCCGACCAGGGGCGCGGCGATGGTCAGCGACGCGGCCGGCAGCGCCGTCACCACGTAGGCGGCCGCCTTCGCGGTCATGAGCAGCGTGCGGCCTGGAACGGCGGCCAAGGTGGTGCGAATCTGGCTGCCGGCGTACTCGGTGGCGACGGTCAGGATACCGAGCAGGATGTGCCCGATCTGCCCGTACTCGACGACCCGCAGCGCGGCCTCGGCGGCCGAGGCGGAGCCGCCGAGGTGTTCTCGCCCCGCGGCGAACGCGATGGCGAGCACGGTCGTGCCGAGCACGGTCGCGGCGACGGTGATCAGTGTGGCGGGCAGGGTGCGGAGCTTGAGGAGTTCCGCTGCGATGGTGTTCCAGAGGTCGTTGGTCACCGTGGCGGTCCTCTCAGGCGTCCCGCCGGGCGAACACCCGCGCGGCGACGGCGAGCAGCGCGGCGGCCCAGGCGGTCATGACGAGGCCGCCGGGAAGCGGTTCGAGCATGCCTTCCGTACGCTGGAACACCCCGATCATCTGGGCCCCGGCCACATCGGGCAGGTAGTTGGCCAGCGGGGTGAGCCTGGTCAGCAGAAAGGTGACCGACACCAGCGTGGTGTTCGCGACGAACATGATCAACGGCAGGATGCCGCTGCGGGTCAGGACGGTGACGGCGAAGGCGATCAATGCGATCAGCACCCAGTACGCGACGCCGCCCGCGGCCCGCCAGCCGAGCGCTGCCACCACCTCACCCGGCGAGTTGCCGTGCGGGCCGAGCAGGGTCTGCGACAGCGCGATGGTGGCGGGGATCGTGACGGCGGCGAACCCGCCGGTGACCATGATCAGCACGATCGTCTTCGCCGCGAGCAGCATGCCGCGTCGCGGCGTGCACGTCAGACTCGCCAGGATCTGCCGGCCGCCACCGGGGTCCTTGCTGTTGGGCGTGTACTCGCTGCTGATGATGACGACGCCGAGCACGATCGTGGCGACGGTGCCTATCGGGATGAGGTTGAAACCGATGTCCATCGTGGTGTTGTAGGCCAGCGCACCGGGGTCGCCGCTGTCGAGCCTGCTCCGCATGCGGTCGGCGGCCATGGCGGCGAATCCGAGTGTGGACGCGGCGCCCAGCACGAGCGACAGCAGCGCCGAAGGGAGGGTGAGGAGCTTTCTCAATTCACCGGCGACGGCATGGGCGAGGGTCATGACCCGCTCCACGCGTCGCGAGCGGGGTGGGCAGGAGTGGTCAGGGCGAAGAACGCCTCCTCCAGCGAGGCGTGCCCGGCGGTGACCTCTGCGAGCGGGCCGTGCGTGACGATCCTGCCTGCGCTGATGACCACCAGGTCGTCGGCGGTTTCCGCCATCTCGCTCATGAGGTGGCTGGAGACCAGCACCGTACCCCCGGTCTTGGCGTGATCTTTCAGCAATCGCCTGATCCAACGGATGCCGTCCGGGTCGAGGCCGTTGACCGGCTCATCGAGGACCAGCACCTCAGGTTCGCCGAGCAGGGCCGCCGCCACGCCGAGTCGCTGTCCCATGCCGAGCGAGAAGGTGCCGACCCTCTTGCCGGCGACCTCCGCCAGCCCGGTCTGCTCCAGTACCTCGCGCACCCGGGTCTTCGCAATGCCGTTGCTGCGAGCCACCCAGGTCAGGTGGGCGCGCGCGGTTCTGGACCGGTGCGCGCCGCTCCCCTCGAGCAGCGACCCGACCGTGCGCAGCGGGTCGCGGAGTTTCCGGTACGGCGTGCCGCCGATCAGCGCGCTGCCAGAATCGGCGCGGTCCATGCCGAGCAAGATGCGCAGAGTGGACGACTTTCCGGCGCCGTTGGGGCCGAGGAACCCGGTCACGCGACCTGGGGCGGCGGTGAAACCGGCGTCGTCCACGGCGAGCCTCGCGCCGTGGCGTTTGGTGAGTCCGACTATCTCGATCATGGTGCTCAGCGTTCCAAGAGCGCGGCGGCAGGCGCATCGGCCAAAGGTTGACACTCGGCCGTCAGGCGAGGGTGTCCACGTAGCCGGACTCGTAGGCGAGGATCACGAGCTGGGTTCGGTCCCGCACGCCGAGCTTCAGGAACAGCCGGCTGAGGTAGGTCTTGACCGTGGCCCGGCTGAGGAACAGCGCGGCGGCGATCTCCTCGTTCGACATCCCCTGCACGATGGCCGCCACGACCTCTCGCTCCCGCTCGGTCAGCGCGCCGAAGGGGGACGGCCCCGGCCGCGGCCGGCTCCTGCTCCGGGCATAGTCCACGATCATGCGCCTGGTCACCTCTGGGGCGAGCATGGCGTTGCCGTCGTGGACGGTCCGGACGGCCTTCAGGATGTCCTCCGGCACGGCGTTCTTCAGCAGGAACCCCGAGGCGCCCGCGCGCAGCGCCTCGTAGACGTACTCGTCGAGGTCGAACGTCGTCAAGATGATGACTTTGGTCGCCGGTTGCCGTTCGCAGATGGCGCGGGTCGCCACCAGGCCGTCCATGACCGGCATGCGAACGTCCATGAGAACGATGTCGGGCAGCAGCCGTCCGGCCCACTCGACCGCCTCCCGCCCGTCGGACACGGCACCGGCGGCGGCCAACCCCGGGTCGCTGTCGACGAGTTCGCGCAGCGACGTCCGAAGCAGGTCGTCGTCTTCGGCGATCAGCACTTTGATACGCCCGGCCAAGCTCTCACCCATCGGCCACCACCTCTCGCGCAGGGACGGTCGCGCGCAGCTCGAATCCGCCGCCGGACCTCGGCCCCGCGGAGAAGTGGCCGCCGAGCAGCTCCACCCGCTCCCGCAGGCCGGTCAGGCCATACCCGGTTTCACCCGACGGCGTCCGCACGCCACTGCCTTCATCCGCGATGGAGACCAGGACCTGGCCGGCCCGGCCACGCACGGTCACGGCACAGCGCGCCCCGGGAGCGTGCCGGACCACGTTCGTCAGCCCTTCCTGTACGACGCGGTACACGGCCAGGCCGATGCCCGGAGACAGAGCGTCGACACCCGTGACAGCCATGCTCACCGCGACGCCCCCGGCCCTCGCGCGCTCGGCCAGGGCGGGCAGATCCCCGACGCCGCGCTGAGGGCGACGCTCGGCGCCCTCCTCGCCTGCGCGAACCGCTGCCAACGTGGTGCGCAGTTCGTCGAGCGCCTGGCGACTGGTCGCCTCGATCCGCTCCAGCCTGTCCCTCAGCCGGCCGGGGTCGTCCGCACGCACGCGTACCGCGATCCCGGCCGTCATCGCGATGGTGCCCAGCGAGTGCGAGACGATGTCATGGAGCTCCCGTACCACGCGCAGCCGCTCGGCCACCACCGACGCCTGCCGCTCCGCTCGCGACGCGTGCTCCGCCTCCAGAACCGCCCGGCGCGTCGTCCCGCCCAGTACCCACGCCCCTGCCAGCGCGAGCAGGCTCAGTACGGCGTGCCGCAACGCCCTGCCTTCGCCGTCCGCGCTGCCCAGCAGCGCGATCGCCACGACGACCAGGCCGATCGACACCTTCACGACGGACAACGATCTGGGCGTGGCGCGGGCGACCGCCACGGGGTAGAGCGTCCACGCGACGGCGACGAACGGATCGCCGGTCAATCTCAGGGCGAGGCCCACGACTGTGACCGCGGTGGCGATGCCGAACGCCACGAGCGGCCACCGCGAGGTCAGCAGCAGGCCGCCGACCAACAGCGTGACCAGCCCCCAGGACACGTGAGCCCCGAACGGACTGTCCAACGGCAGCCAGAACGCCAGCACACACACCACGGCGGCGGTGGCGTCCAGTCCGACAGAGCCCAACCCCCGGCGGGATCCGGACCGGCGCTCGATCATCCACCCACCCTAAGACTCGGAAGGGTGTAGCTCGTCCTCAGTGGTGCGACCGGGGCGTGGACCGCCTCGTGAGCACTACGGCAGCGTGCCCAGCAGCGCGGCCAGTTCGGGGTCGCTTTCGTACCGACGCCGGTGCAGGTCGGCGATCTTCGCCCCCAGCTGCGGGTCGACATCGTCGGTGATGTCGTACGACTCATACTTCTCGACCAGCGGCATACCGATCCGGTCGGTGCGCGCGTGCGCCGGATGGGTCAGGTACTCCCAGTAGCCGTCGAGGTCCTCGATGACGAACACGCCGCCCCAGTCGAAATCGCCTCCGTAGTCGCGGCCGACGACGAACGACTTCACCGCCGCGATGACCCGGCCCTGGTTGCGCATGCTCTCCAGCGCCTCCTCGACCTGCTCCTGCGTCACGCCCGTCCTGGCCTTCATGCGGATGCTGTGGTAGATCATCGTGCTCCTCTTCGTCGATGGTGAACGTATGCCGCCGGCGGTCGTGAGCTGACTATGAACTGACTGGTTTCCCGTCGCATCGGCAGGAGTTGCCTATTCGACGGCAACGGCGCGTAGGCAAAGAGCAGGCCACTCGGCCGACCGCAATTCAAGCTCGCTGTTCCGCAATCTCCCGCATCGACTTCATGGTCCGCCTGCGCCTACGGTTGCCGCTTGATCGGCATCGCTTGTGGCGAGGCGAAGGCCCGCTGCCGCCGACTTCGCGCATTGCGCCCTTTCCTTCTCGTTCCCGCGCAAGTATTGGAGTTCGCGTGTCCGCAACGACCATGTCACGGGCCGTTCGCCGCCGCTGGTGGTGGACCCTGTGGAGTCTTCTCACCACGCTGGCGATCGGCATCGCGGCGTACTTCGTTCCGCCGTACCTGGTCGGAAGCACGAACATTCCGAATCTCGACATGAGCATCCCCGGCTACTACACGAGCCTCCTGATCCATGGGGTGCCGGCCGGCCTGGCGCTCGTCATCGGGCCGTGGCAGTTCGTGCCGCGGTTGCGGGCCCGTTTCCCCCGGGCGCATCGCATAGCGGGGCGGGTGTACCTGATCTCGGTCCTGGCCGCCGCGCTGGCGGCGCTCTACTCCGCCGCGGTGACGCCGAGCGGCTTCACGCTGCAGGTCGCGTTCTTCGGGCTGGTCGTGGTGTGGTTGTACACGGCCGCCAAGGCGTATCTGGCGATCCGGCGCCGCGAGGTGCAGTTGCACCGGATCTGGATGGTCCGCAACTACGCGTTCACGTTCGCCGCTGTGACTCTGCGGCTCTACCAGCTGGCCATGCTGCCGCTGCTGGATGTCATACCGTCACTGGAGTACAGCTCTGTCTACGAGTCGGCCGCGTGGCTGTCCCTGCTGGGCAACGTGCTGGTCGCGGAGTACTTCATCGTTCAGCGCACGCTGGCACCGCTGGCGCGGCGGCAGGTATCGGAACAACCGGCCGAGGCTCTAGTGCACCAGTGAATCGACTTCGTCGGCGTACAGCAGCGCGACGTCGATGCCCATGCCGGTGAAGTGGCCGGCGAGTTCGAGGGACAGCACGCCGTGCAGCCGGGTCCAGAACGTCATGGCCTGGCGCAGGACGGCCGCCGGCGCCGTGGGATCGGGCGACCAGTGCCGGTGGCTGTCGAGGTGAGCGGCAAAGGGGGTTTCCGGCGACGGGATCTCCGTCTTGCGGTGAGCGGCGATCAGCACGGACATGATCTCCTGCGACATCGCGACGGTGTCGGCGGGCGCCTGATACCCGGGCACGGGGGTGCCGTAGATCAGCAGGTACCGGTGGGGATCGCTCAGGGCCCACGCGCGTATGACGTGAGCCAGCGCGGCGACGTCGGCGCCGGAGTCGTACGCCTCGCGAACGGCGTCGGCGAGACTGCGGTAGGCGTCCCTGATGAGCGCCGTGATCAGATCGTCGCGACTGGCGAAGTACCGGTAGAGGGCCGGACCGCTCATGCCCAGGTGCTTGGCGATCGCCTTGAGGGACAACGCCGACACGCCCGTGGTGGCGATCTGCTGCCAGGCGTGCTGCTTGATCTCGGCCTGCACCTGCGCCCGATAGCGCTCGCGCGGGCTCATCGCATCGCTGTCCATGGGGCAGCCTCTCCGGTTCTCGTACGCCACCTCGAGTTAGAGGCTATCACCATCGCAATTGACGAAAACAACGGGATAGTTATAGGGTGTAATTGAAGTTAGTCAGCGTAACGCCATGGTTGTGCGTACGCCGCCCGTCACCAGTACCGGAGAAGCTGATGCAGAGGGAATCGCGCTTCGACATGGGCGGTTACGCCGACCTGGACCTGGACAGGTCCGTCCGCCGATCGTTGTGCAGCTGGGAACGGCCCGGATGGCGCTCGCTGCTCGTCCAGAAGTTCGAGTACCTGGAGGCCGCCGGTGAAATGGTCATGCCGGCCGCGGCTGCCACGCACCTGTGGCTCATCACCGCCGGCGTCGGACAACTGCACGTCGACACCGGCGAAGGCTGGCGGACCACGCCCATCACGCCGGGCGAGGTCGGCATGGCCACACCGGGCGTACCGACCCGCCTGCGGTACGAGACCACGGCGTCGATGCAGTCGATCCACGTCCATCTCCCCGCCGGTGTGGCCGGCCGGGCGGCTACCGAGCTCGGTGGGCCGGCACTGCAGGCCCGGAATCCAGAGCTGATCGGCGCGGTGCTCAGGTCGCTGGCCGCTGCCACCGCGGCGGGTGCGGATGAGCTCTATGCCGATGCGGCCGCGCGGTTTCTGGTGGCACATCTGGCGATCCGCTCGCCGGACCGGACGAGGCGTGAGGACGTCCGAGTGCGGAAGGCCATCGCGTACATGCGTGATCGGTTGAGTGAGCCGGTGCGTCTGGCGGAACTGGCCGAGGAGGTGCGGCTGAGCCCGTATCACTTCCTGCGGGTGTTCAAGCAGGCGACGGGAGAGACCCCCGGCCGGTACCTCACCCGGCTGCGGATCGCGCACGCGACGCACCTTCTGGAGAGGGGAATGACGCTGAGCCAGGTGGCTCCGCGTTGTGGTTTCAGCAGTCCGGGGCACCTGTCGTCGGCGTTCCTGCGGGTAACCGGTGAACGGCCTTCGGCGGTGCTGGCCAAGTAGCACGTGACAGCGAATTCACTGAGGAGCTTTCGATGACCGGCACAGCCCTTGAGATCGTCATGCCCGGCAAGGTCGACCCGGACGGGTTGCAGATCCGCACCCGGCCGCTGCCGGCGCCGGCCTCCGGCAACATCCTGCTGCGGATGGAGGCGACCGGCGTCTCGTTCGCCGAGCAGCAGATGCGCCGTGGCAGGTATTACGACCAGCCGCGGTTCCCCTTCGTGCCCGGCTACGACGTGGTCGGCACGGCGGTCGCGGCCGGCCCCGGCGTGGACCCCACGATGATCGGCAGGCGGTACGCCGCCGTGACCAAGATCGGTGCCTGGGCCAGCCACGTCCAGGTGGACGCCGCCGACCTGGTACCCGTGCCGGACGGCCTGGACGCGGCCGAGGTGGAGACCGTCGTCGTCAACGGGATCACCGCCTGGCAGATGCTGCACCGGATGGCCAAGGTTCGGCGCGGCGGGACGATCGTGGTCCTCGGTGCCAACGGCGGCGTCGGCACGACGCTGGTGCAGCTGGCCCGGCACGCCGGGATCACGGTGATCGGCACCGCGTCGGCACCTCATCACGAGACGGTGCAGAGGCTGGGCGCCACCCCGGTCGACTACCGCGACCCCGGCATGTACGACCGGATCCGGCGGCTCGCCCCGGACGGCGTGGACGCGGTGTTCGACCACGTCGGCGGCACCGGGCTGCGGCAGTCGTGGCAGTTGCTGCGCCGCGGCGGAACCCTGGTGTCGTACGGGACCGCGGCCACCAAGAACGACGAGGGCAATGCCCGGCTCCCAATCCTCAAGTCGTACTTCCGGCTGATGCTCTGGAACTACCTCCCCACCGGCCGCAACGCCTGCTTCTACGACTTCTGGGCCGGGCGGCGGCACGCGGAGACCTTCCGCGCCCGCCTGCGCGACGACCTCACCGAGGTGCTGCGGCTGCTGGCCGACGGCACTCTCGCCCCGCAGATCGCCGCGACGCTCCCGCTCTCCGCCGCCGCGGCGGCGCTGGCCCTCGCCGAGTCACGAACCGTGACCGGCAAGGTCGTCCTCGTGCCCGACGCCCGATAACGGTTCACAGCAGTCTCACCGGTCGTCGGGTCTGTCCTGGACGACGAGGTCGGGGTGATCCTTGAGCTGCCTGCGTGAGTTGATGCCGAGCTTGCGGAAGATGTTGCGCAGGTGGGCGTCCACGGTGCGTTTGCTGATGTAGAGCTGGACGGCGACCTCGTTCGAGGTGGCGCCGGAGGCCACGAGGCGGGCGACGGCGACCTCGTGCATGGTCAGCTTCCCGTACGTTTGCTCTGACCAGGTCTGGACCTTCTCGCCGGTGGCGCGCAGCTCGTCGGCGGCCCGCCGGGCGAAGCCCTCCGCTCCGGCCCTGGACAGCAGCTCGTGGGCGGTGCGCAGGTGCTCGCGGCAGTCACGCCGCCGGCCTTCGCGCCGCAGCCATTCCCCGTACAGGAGCTGCGCCCGGCCCAGGTAGGGGAGCAGCGGGCCCTCGGCGAGCAGGTCGACGGCCTCCCGATAGTGATCCTCGACGCCGGTCACCAGCCCTCGTGAGTAGGCCGCGACTCCCCGGCCGGCGATGGTTCCGGCCGCCTGCGTGCGCTCGGTGAGGGAGTCCAGTGCCTGCGCCGCGGTGATGTGGTCGTCGCAGCGGACCGCGGCTTCGATCAGTTCCGGCAGAGCCGCCCCGGTGAGGAACAGATCACCGTGCTCGGTGGCCTTGCGGGCCGCGGCCAGCGCGGCCGGGTAGTCGGCCAGCCCGTTGTGGAGCATGGCGGTCGTCCAGTGCAGGTTCGTGACCTGTCCCGGCCCTCCGGTGGTCGGCGCCGCGGTGGCCGCCTCGAACAGCTCGAGAGCCTCGTCGCGGCGGCCGCGCAGCGCGGCGAGATGCAGCCGGTGGTGGAGCAGCGGCGCCGCGCCGGTCGCGTCGGCGATCGCCGCCTCCTCCGCGGTGGTGGCGATCGCCTGCCCGATGTCGCCGATCAGGATGGCCTCGACCGCCTTCTGCGCGAGGCCGAGCCTGAGCAGCAGCGGCGAGCCTGACGCGCGGCCCGCCTTCACCAGCCATGCGGCGATGGCGGCCAAGGTGTCCGGGTCCCACAGCTCGACGGCGATCATCGTGGCGAGCGCGGGACGGCGCGTCCAGAACGGCTCGCCGATGCCGTAGAGGGCGTGGCGAAGCAGCGGAACCGCGGCCTCGTACCCGTCGGCGGCCAGCACGATCAAGGCGTCAAGGGCGTCCGGCGAGCTCGGTGCCGGCGCCCCGGACCGGGCCGCGGTGAGGACCCGGTCGATGACGACACCGCCGCGGCCGACGGACAGGCTCATCTCGACGGCGTCGAGGAAACAGTCACGTGCCCGATCCGGATCCAGACTCGCCAGCCGTTGGGCGGCGCGCACCATCAGCATCGGCCCGGAGCCGTCGTCGTGCTGGGTGAAGGCGATCCGGCCCCGCAGCAAGTCGACGTCAGCATGCTGGAACTCGTCCAGCGTGACGGTCCCGAGCAGCGCGAGCAGGTCCGCCGCCCTGCCGGACGCCCCCGCGTCGAAGCCGGCCTGGGCGGCGCGCAGAGTTCGTACGATCCGGCGTTCCGGATCCAGCGACAGCGCCACGGAGCGCTCGAGAAAGGCTGCCGCGGCTGCCACGCCCCCGCGTGCCTGGGCACGCGTCGCGCACCGCTCCAGCTCGTCGGCGACGTCGTCGTCGGGGCCGGGACTGGCTTGGGCACGGTGCCAGGCCTGGCGGTCCGGCGCCATGGTCGGGTCGGTGACCGCCGCCAGCGCCTCGTGCACCGTGCGGCGTTCGCCGGCGTCGGCGGCGCGGTAGACCGCCGAACGTGCCAGCGGGTGGCAGAAGCGGACGCGGGTACCGAACTCGACCAGTCCCGTCGCGTCCGCCTCCGCGCCGGCCGAGGTCACATCGAGGTTCAGCCGGCGCGCGGCCGGCCAGAGCAGACCGGGATCGCCGGTCGGGTCGGCACTCGCCGCGATCAGCAGCAGCCGGGCCTCGGCGGACAGACCGGCCAGCCGGGCCTGGTAGCCGTACTCGATCCGGGTCGGCACCGAGGACCCGTCAGGCGGGACGAAGCCACCGGCGCGGGGCAGCTCCAGCAGCGCCAACGGGTTCCCTTGGGCCTCGGCGACGAGCCGGTCCCGGACCTGATCATCGAGGGGGAACGGGCTTCGCGTCGTCAGCAGAACCTTGGCGTCCTCGTCGCTCAGACCGCGGACGGCCAGCTGCGGCAGCTCGCCGAATCCGTTCGCCGCGTACGTCGGCCGCACCGCGAAGATCATCGCTGCGGGGTCGGCGGCGACCCGGCGGGCGAGGAAGACCATCGCCCTCGCCGACGCGGTATCGACCCACTGCGCGTCATCGATCAGGCACAACAGGGGCCGCTCCCGGGCCGCCGCCGTCACCAGTCCCAGGGCCGCCAGACCGATCTGGAACGGGTCGGGTGTGCCCTCGGCCAGCCCGAAGGCCACCCGCAGGGCGTCGCGATGCCGGTTCGGCAGCTCGACGAGGTGCTTCAGCATCGGCACACACAGTTGGTGCAGCGCGGAGTACGGCAGTTCCTGCTCGAACTCCGACCCGGACGTCCGGACCACCCGGAACCCGGGCGCCGCATTCCGGGCGTATTCCAGCAGGGCACTCTTGCCGATGCCCGCCTCGCCCTCCAGCACCAGCGCGCCGCCCTGTCCCGTACGAGCGGCGCCGGTCAGTTCGTCGACGCGTTGCTGTAACTCGTGCCTGCCGACGAGCACCTCGGTTGTGAGCGCAGGAGTCCGCATAACAGGAACCGTAGGTGATCGCCGCTTACCGGGTACGGGCTTCCCCAGGAGTGCGATCAACGTTCCAGTGGGCGTTATCGCAGTTGGTCGCGGCGGCGGGTCAGGGCGGCGGTCTCGGCGGTGTTGCCCGCCAGGTCGATGGCTTTGTCGTAGGCCGCGCGCGACTCCCGGCCGCGGCCCAGACGGCGCAGCAGGTCGGCGCGGGTGGCGTGGTAGGCGTGATAGCCGGCCAGCCTGGGCTCAAGGCGGTCGACGGCCGCCAGTGCCACCTCCGGGCCGTCGAGTTCGGCGACCGCGATGGCCCGGTTGAGGGCGATGATCGGCGAGGGGTCGAGGCGGACGAGCTGGTCGTACAGGGCGAGGATCTGCGACCAGTCGGTGTCGCGCATGTCGCGGGCGGAGGTGTGCACGGCGTTGATCGCCGCGAGGATCTGGTAGCGACCCGGAGCCACCCCGGCGGCGAGGCGCTCGCGCACCAGCCGGTGACCCTCGGCGATCAGCGCCGCGTCCCAGGCCCCGCGGTCCTGCTCGTCGAGTGCGACCAGTTCGCCGCCGGCCGAGACCCGGGCGGGGCGGCGGGCCTCGATGAGCAGCATCAGCGCCAGCAGCCCGGCCGCCTCGCCGTCGTCCGGCAGGAGGACCCGGATCAGGCGGGTGAGCCGGATCGCCTCGGCGGTCAGGCCGGGACGTACGGGATCGGTGTCGGGGCCGGTGGCCAGGTAGCCCTCGTTGAAGACGAGGAACAGGACGGCCAGGACGCCGGAGACGCGTGCCGGGAGATCCTCCGCCGAAGGCACCCGATAGGGGATGCGCGCCGCCTTGATCTTGGCCTTCGCGCGGGTGATCCGCTGCCCCATGGCGCTCTCGGCCACCAGGAAGGCGCGGGCGATCTCGGGCATGGTCAGGCCGGCGACCATGCGCAGCGTCAGCGCCACCCGGGTCTCCATCGCCAGCGCCGGGTGACAGCAGGTGAAGATCAGCCGGAGCCGGTCGTCGTCGATGGCGCCGAGAGGCTCGGGCGGGTCGTCGTAGGACATCTGAGCCTTCCTGTGCTTGTCGTCGCGCTTGTTCTCGCGCCGGATCCGGTCGATGGCCTGGCGGTTGGCGGTGGTGGTCAGCCAGGCACCCGGGTTGGGGGGCACGCCGTCGGCCGGCCACCGCTGGACGGCGGTCGCGAACGCCTCGGCCGCCGCCTCCTCGGCGATGTCGAGGTCACCGAAGCGCCTGGTCAGGGAGGCGACCACCCGGGCCCACTCCTCATGGTGGGCCTGGGTGATCGCCTCACGGACGTCGATCCCGTTCACAGGAACGGCCGCACCTCGATCTTCCGGTTGCAGGCCCTCGACCCTTCGGTGGCGAGCCTGAGCGCCACGTCGAGGTCGGCTGCCTCGATGATCCAGAAGCCGGCGAGGTACTCCTTGGACTCCAGAAAGGGCCCGTCGGTGACCATCGCCTCCCCACCCCGGTTGTCGATGACGGTGGCCGTGTCGGGCGAGGCGAGGCCGCCGGCGAAGACCCAGTGGCCATCGGCCTGGAGCCGGTCGTTGAACACGTCGATCGCCGCGTCCTCGTCGGGGGTGGCGAGGCCGGGCTGGTCGTGGATCACGGAAATCAGATACTGCATCTGAGGATCATCTCCTGTGGTGTCAAGACAGTGTGGCGTGCCGGTCGGGGACTTCAGGTCGTCGCGTACTGCGGGCGCCCGGCCGGCCGGTAGACCTGGATCGACACGCCCTTGGCGTCGACGCGCGACTCGACCAGGTCGAGCGCGAGATCCGGGCCGGCGTCCGGGAACAACCGCGCGCCCTGGCCGAGGATCACCGGGATCACGATCAAGGTCAGCTCGTCGACCAGATCGTTCTCCAGCAGCCACCGGGTCAGGGTGCCACTGCCGTGCACCTGCAGCTCACCCCCTGGCTTGGCCTTCAGGTCCGCGATGGCCCTCGCAAGGTCGTCGGACAGGACGGTGGTGCCCGGCCACGCCGGATCGGCGAGTGTGGTCGATGCCACGTACTTGGGCCGGGTGTTCAGCGCCCGCAGGACGGGCTCCCAGTCAGGGACATCCTGGACCGTCCAGGACCCCCACGAGCCGGCGAACAGCTCGTAGGTACGCCGGCCGAGCAGGAACGCGTCGGCGCGGTGGTAGGTCTGCTTGATGAACGTCATGGTCTCGTCGTCGCCCTTCCCCAGGGCCCATCCGCCGCGCTCGAATCCGTTCCTGCGGTCCTCATCCGACGCGCCGCCGTTTCCCTGCATCACTCCATGAACTTTCCGGGACGCCCAACAACCCGACCCCAGCGCGGACGAGCTCTTGGAGCAGGTCGATCACGAAGATCCCTTGGATGACAGATGCCGCGACAGGAGAGATGGTGCACATTTGCTCACATGAAGATTGTTTTGTGGCGAGGCGCCTCGCGACGGCTTTGGGCGGTCATGGCGACGGCCGTCACCATCGCCGTGACGACGATGACGCCGTCCCACGCCCAGCTGAGCACGGCCACGACGTACCAGATCTGGCACTGGAACATGGCCGGCCACAGCCAGCATCTCGGCTCTACGACCAACGGCATCATCCAGGCGATCGGCGGCTCGATCAGCGGTCGCAACCCCGACTTCGTGTCGGTCAACGAGATGTGCCACAACCAGTACGGCGCGTTGATCGACTACCTGCAGGGGATCGGCTGGCCGCAGAATCCGCTGAACTTCGCCCGTTACGAGCGGATGACCCCGGCCGACGACGCAAGATACTGCGCCGGTACCGGCTACGGTGTCGCGATCTTCAGCCGCTTCGCCCTCGGCCCCACCGAGCGGTTCACACTTCCGCAGGCCGCCGAGGACAAGCAGCGCAAGCTGCTGTGCGCGCCCGTCGCGGCCCGGCCGCACCTGCGGTTCTGCACCACCCACCTCACCTACGTCGAGGACTCCCAGGCGGCGCAGCTCGGCTATGTGCACGACGTCATCGAGCGATACCGCGCCCAGGGCGACACGGTGCTGATCGCCGGGGACTTCAACCTCCAGCCGCACAGCCCCCTGCTCGACAGCTGGTACTCGTCCACGGCCAACACGGTGAACAACGCCGGTAACCACGGCCGGTATCGCGAGCTAGACGATGAGGACCCGATCTGCCCCGGCTGGGGAGAGCAGACCACGGAGAGCAACACCCCGGGCGCGTGCGGTCAGCCGGGCAAGGTGGACCTCGTGTTCGCCGAGGCCGGCAAGCTCACCGGCTACCGGGAGGACTCCCAGCCGATCGGGCACATCTGCGGCGCCAACCGCGACAAAGCCTGCTCCGACCACCGAATCGTCAACGCTTTCGCCTCGGTGACGGTGACGGAATAGCTCGCAAGCGGAGGAACCGGAGCGCGTTTCGCGCGGAGACCCAAGGAAAGGCGAGAAGATCCCTCTCCTCTCCTAACCTATAGCGCACCGGGGGGCTTGCGGCAAGACCCGGGTCGTAGCGCAGAATCGTCCGCCGAAGCCACAACCTGCGGGGGTGGGCACCGCGTGACTGGCCGGAGGGGCCGGGCGACGCGTCAGGGGGAAGGCGACGAGGGATGAGGACGTGCTCGACAAGTGTCTCGACAGAGCTGGAGGCGCCGGTGATTCGACCGGCCAGTGCCGTACGACGGAGCAAGGTGTCGCGATGATCGAGCAGTATGTGCTGGGCCTCCAAGAGGTCGACGAGACGCAGGTCGCGGCCGTTGGGGGCAAGGGCGCGCACCTGGGCGGGCTGTCGCGGATCGAAGGCGTCCGCGTGCCGGCCGGCTTCTGTGTGACGACGGACGCCTTCCGGCGGATCCTGGCGGAAGCGTCGTCGATCGGCGATCGGCTCGATCAGCTGTCGCGCCTGAACCCGGATGACCGGGAGGCGATCCGCACGCTCAGCGCGGAGATCCGGCGGACCATCGAGGAGATCGCCATCCCGGATGAGCTGGCGGCGGCGATCACCGGCGCGCTCGCCCAGCTCGGCGAGCAGGCCGCCTACGCCGTGCGATCCAGCGCGACGGCAGAGGACCTGCCGACGGCCTCCTTCGCCGGCCAGCAGGACACGTACCTGAACGTCGTGGGGCCGGCGGCGATCCTCCAGCACGTCAGCCGGTGCTGGGCCTCGCTGTTCACCGAGCGGGCCGTGACCTATCGCCGGCGCAACGGCTTCGACCACCGGAAGGTCCACATGGCCGTGGTCGTGCAGCAGATGGTCTTCCCGGATGCGGCCGGCATCGTGTTCACCGCCGACCCCGTCACGGGCAACCGGAAGGTCGCCACCGTGGACGCCGGCTTCGGCCTCGGCGAGGCCCTGGTCTCCGGCCTGGTGAACCCGGACGTCTACAAGGTGCGAGACGGCGAGGTCGTCAGCAAGGCGGTCGCCGCCAAGAAGCGGGCCGTCCACGCCGAGCCGGGAGGCGGGACGCGGGTACTGCCGATCGACCCGCGGCGGCAGGAGCTGCCGGCGCTGACGGATACGCAGGTCGTGCGGCTCGTGCGGCTCGGGCGGCGGATCGAGGCGCACTACGGCCGCCCGCAGGACATCGAATGGTGCCTGGTGGATGATGGCTTCCAGATCGTGCAGAGCCGGCCGATCACCACGCTGTTCCCCATCCCCGCGGCCCGCGACCGGGACAACCACGTCTACCTCTCCGTCGGCCATCAGCAGATGATGACCGACGCCATGAAGCCGCTGGGGCTCTCCACGTGGCAGCTGACGGCCATGGCACCGATGCACGAGGCCGGCGGGAGGCTGTTCGTGGACGCCACCCGGCGCCTGACCTCGCCCGCGAGCCGCGCCGCCTTCCTGGAGCTGGCGGGGAGGTCCGACCCGCTGATGAGGGACGCGCTGGAGACGCTCCTCGACCGCGGCGACTTCGTCCCGTCGCTCCCGGACGAGGGTCCCGCAGGGCCGCCGGTCGGCGGCGCGTCCGCCCCGATCGAGACCGATCCGGCCATCGTCACCGGGCTGATCGAGCGCAGCCAGGACTCCCTCGCCGCCCTGCGGCGCGACATCCGGGCGAAGACCGGGCCGGCGCTGTTCGACTTCCTGCTGGAGGCCTTCCAGGAGCACAAGCGGGTCCTCAGCGATCCGCTGAGCATTCAGGCGATCATGGCGGGGATGGAGGCCACCTGGTGGCTCAACGACCGGCTGCGCGAGTGGCTGGGCGAGAAGAACGCGGCCGACACCCTCACGTTGTCCGCCCCCGGGAACGTCACGTCGGAGATGGGACTGGCGCTGCTCGACGTCGCCGACGTGATCCGCCCGCATCCGGAGGTGGTGGCGTTCCTGCAGGGCGTCGAGGACGACGGCTTCCTGGACGAGCTGCCGAAGCTCGCGGGCGGGGCCGAAGCGCGCGACGCCATCGAGGTCTACCTCGACCGGTACGGCATGCGCTGCGTCGGCGAGATCGACATCACCAGGCCGCGCTGGCGCGAACGCCCCACCACGCTGGTGCCCGTGATCCTCGACAACGTCAGGAACTTCGAGCCGGGCGCCGCCAGGCGGCGCTTCGAGCAAGGACGGCAGGAGGCGGAGAAGAAGGCGCAGGAGGTGCTCGAACGCCTGCGGGCCCTGCCGGACGGGGAGCACAAGGCCGGCGAGACCAAGCGGATGATCGACCGGGTCCGGACCTTCATCGGCTACCGGGAATATCCGAAATATGGCATCATCAGCCGCTATTTCGTCTACAAGCAGGCCCTGCTGGAGGAGGCCGAGCGCCTCGTGCGGGTCGGCGTGCTTCCTGAGAAGGAGGACAGCTTCTACCTCACGTTCCAGGAGCTCCACGACGCCGCGCGCACCAACCGGGTGGATGACCGGCTCATCCGGCAGCGCAAGGACGCGTTCCGGTCGTACCAGGCGCTCACGCCACCGCGGGTGCTCACGTCGGACGGCGAGGCCATCACCGGGGCGTACCGGCGCGACGACGTGCCGGCCGGTGCCCTCGTCGGCCTGCCGGTCTCCGCCGGGACCGTCGAGGGGAGGGCCCGCGTCATCCTCGACATGGCGGAGGCCGACCTGGAGGCGGGCGACATCCTGGTCACGGCCTACACCGACCCCAGCTGGTCGCCCCTGTTCGTCGCGATCGCGGGCCTGGTGACGGAGGTGGGCGGCCTGATGACCCACGGCGCGGTGATCGCCCGGGAGTACGGCTTGCCGGCCGTCGTGGGCGTGGAGCGGGCCACCCGGCTGATCCGGGACGGGCAGCGGATCCGCGTGCACGGAACCGACGGGTACGTCGAGATCCTCAGCGGCTGATCAATCGGTCCGCAGGACGATTTCCCCGATCTCGGGAAGTACGGCGTCCGCCACGGTGATCTTCCGCTGGATCAGCCCGTTGGCGTGGAACAGGTCGGCGGCGTGCTGTTGCTCGGCGACGAACTCCTCGCTCACCGGGTGCAGCCCCCACGGCCGGGTGCGCAGGGCGTGCTCCCACGCGTCGAGGTCGCCGTCGAACAGGGCGGCCGCCTCGCGCGGGTGCTCCTCGGTCCACCGGTCGGCCCGCCGCAGCGCGGCGACGATCCTGGCCAGTTCCTCGGGTTGCTCCCGCGCGAAGTCGCGGCGGGTGAACCACAGCGAGCGGTGGCTGAACAGCCCGTCCGTCTCCACGAGGGTCCTGGTGCGCGACTCGACCGGCGTCAGGTGCGGATAGGAGCCCACCCAGGCGTCCACGTCGCCGTTGACCAGCAGTTCGGCCGCGTTGCCGTAGGCGTCGACGGGGACGATGTCACCCCAGCCGAGCCCGGCCCGCTCCAGCGCCAGCAACAGCAAGGTGGTCTGCCACGAGCCGTGGCCGAGCGCGACCCTCTTGCCCTTCAGCTCCTCCACCGAGCCGATCGGCGAGTCTTCCAGGACCACCAGGCGGCCGTTCTCCACGCGGGGCCCGGAGATCGCCACGTACACGATGTCGTGCCCCTTGGCCTGGGCGGTGACCGGGGGAGTGGAGCCGGTGCCGATGAAGTCGTACCCGCCGTCGAACAGGTGGTCGCCGTGCGCGGACGGCAGGGCCCTGGTGGGATCGACCCGTTCGCCCCGGCCCAGGGAGTTCAGGTCCACCCATTCCACGCCGGGCAGCAGGTCGCGGTGGCGGGCCACCCACAGCGTGTTGTTCTGAGGGAAGAAGCCGACTCGGGTGGTCATGAGGTACGTCCTTTCAGCAGCGGCAATACGTGGCGGCCCACGCGGCGGGCCTCTTCGAGATGGGGGACCCCGGCCAGGATGAAGGCGTCCACGCCGAGGTCGAGGAGCTGGTCGAGGCGTTCGGCGACCTGGTGGTAGTCGCCGACCAGGCCGAAGGCGGGCCCGTCGCGCAACTGGTCGAACCCGCCCCACACGTTGGGTGCGACCTCCAGGGCGCGGTGGTCGTCGCCGGCCCCGGCGAGGAAGGAGCGGCTGCGCCGCACGCCGACCGAGTCGCCCCGCCCGCTGCCGCCGTCCCCGGCGGCGCGGGCCTGCCAGCCCTGCCGGATCTCCTCCCACGCCTCCTCCTCGCTCTCGCGGGCGAGCAGGTCCACGCGTACGGCGAACCGGGGCGGGGTGTCGCTGTGCGCGCGCACGGCGCCGAACTTCTCCGCCAGCGCCTCGAACGGCTCCAGCCACGACAGGTAGTAGTCGGCGTGCCGCCCGGCGGCGGCGATGGCGGCGGGGGAGGAGCCGGAGAAGAAGATCTCCGGGAACGGCTGCCCGGCCAGCTCCTCCGGCAGTCCCGCGTCCTCCACCTGGTAGAAGCGGCCGTGATGGGTGTGCCCGCCCTGCCAGACGCCCTTGAGCACGTCGAGGAACTCCGAGGTTCGCGCGTAGCGGTCGTCGTGGTCCACCTTGTCGCCCCACCAGAGCTGCGCGGGACCGCCGCCGCCGGAGATGACGTTGTAGACGATCCGGCCGCCGGTCGCCCGCTGGAGCGTGGCCGTCATCCGGGCCGCCTGCACCGGGTGCAGGAAGCCGGGCTGGAAGGCCACCATGAAGCGGTACGACGTGGTCTCGCGGGCCAGCGTCGCGGCGGCGGCCCACGGGTCGTCGGTGTGCGGGAAGTTCGGCAGCAGCCCGCCGACGAAGCCGGACTCCTCGGCCGCCCGCGCGACCTCGGCCATGTAGTCGGCGTGCGTGTAGCCGTCGTCCCGGCCGTCCCTGGTGCCGGGGGCGGTGCCGCCGGGCGCGAAACCGCCCCGGCTGCGAACCCTGCGACGCAGCGAGGGCTGGTCGCCCTCCATGTGGATGCGCCAGTAGATGTCAACCGGCATGAGCCCGCTCCTTCACGTGCTCGCCGAGGCGGTAGACGTCCTCGGTCTGGAGGAAGAACTCGGTGACGCCCCGCGCGGCGTACTCGTCCACCTGATGGAGTGAGGTCAGGTGGACGCCGTAGCGCACGCCGGGCAGTTCGGGGACGAGGGCGTCCAGGTCGTCGCCCGCGGCGAAGACGTGCACGTCCGCGTGCCGCCGCGACAGGGCGAGGGCCTCGGGGGAGGTGCCGGACAGGTGCACCTCGGGGAAGGGCGGCGCCGACAGCGGCGGGCCGAAGCCGCCCCCGGCGACCTCGTAGAAGTCGCCGCGGAAGTCGAACGAGCCACCCCAGACGCCCTTGGCGACGGTCAGGAACTCCTCTGCGCGGGCGTGGCGGCCGGCGCCGGTCAGGAAGTCGCCCTGCGCCCTGGCCACGGCCGGGTCCAGGTCGATCGCGAGCCGCCAGCTCAGCCGGCCGGCGGCGAAGCGCTGCAGTGAGGCCGAGAGCTTGGCCGCGTAGACAGGCGTGGCGACGGCGGCGTGGAACTCGGCGACCACGCGCAGGTGGCGGGTGCGGCGCAGGACGCCGGCGGCGACGGTCAGGGATTCCTGCCCGCCGGGGTCGAACGGCACCAGCGCCCCCGCCAGCCCGGCCAGGTCCGCCGCCACGGCGGCCCGCCCGGCCTGGTCGGCCAGGGCGGGCCGCACGTCGGTGACGAACGCGGGCAGCTCCGGCGCCGCGGTGCTCCTGGTGGGGAGGACGACGTGGAACCGGGCCTGGGTCACCATGCCACCGCCGAAGGACTGCCGGAGCTGAACAGTACGGTCATGTCAGATCTTTCCTAGGAGTGTCGACCAGCGTGACGGCAGCCGAGGCCAGGTAACGGGCGGCGGCCAGGAGCCCGGTCAGCGCGGGGGCGTTGTCGTCGATCCACCCGGTCGTCATGGCGTGACCCCGGCGTGCGTGTCCACGCCCAGGTCGGCGAGGAGCCTGCGGCGCAGCTCGACGAAGTCCCGGTCGGTGCGGTCGCGCGGGCGGTCCAGGCGTACGGCCAGGTCGGTGACGAACCGGCCTTCGCGTAGCACCGCGATCCGGTCGGCGAGCAGGATCGCCTCCTCGACGTCATGCGTGACCAGCACCACGGCAGGGCGGTGCCGGGCGCACAGCTCGGCGATCAGGTCCTGCATGTGCAGCCGGGTCAGCGCGTCGAGGGCGGCGAACGGCTCGTCGAGCAGGAGCAGCTCCGGCTCGCGTACCAGGGCCCTGGCCAGCGCCACCCGCTGGGCCTCACCCCCTGACAGCGTCGCGGGCCAGGCGTCGGCGTGTCCGCTCAGCCCCACCTCGGCGAGCGCCGCCAGCCCTTTGGCCCGGGCGGCGCGGCCCTGCCCGATGATCACGTTGGCGAGGGCACGCTTGGAGGGGACGAGCCGCGGCTCCTGGAACACCACCGTGCGCACCGGCGGCACCAGCACGCTTCCGCCGGTGGCGGCGTCCAGACCGGCGAGAATGCGCAACAGCGTGGTCTTGCCGGTGCCGCTCGCGCCGAGCAGCGCCAGGAACTCCCCGCGCCGCACCTCCAGGTCCACCCCGTCCAGCACGGCGCGGTCGCCGAAGACCTTGCGCAGCCCTGTCGTCCGTACGGCCAGGCTCATCGCAGCGTCACCGCCTTGCGCCAGGGCATCGTCACCCGTTCGGCCAGCCGCAGCGCCAGGTCGGCCAGCAGCCCGATCACGGCGTACAACAGCACGCACAGCGCCAGGATGTCGGTGCGCAGGTAGTCGGTGGCCCTGGCCATGAGGTAGCCGAGCCCGGCCGTCACGTTGATCTCCTCGGCGGCGATCAGCGCGATCACGCTCAGCGTGGTGGACAGGCGCAGCCCGGCGAAGATCGACGGCAGCGCGCCGGGCAGCACCACCTCGCGGGCGATCGCCAGGCGGCCGAGTCCGAACGAGCGGGCCGCCTCGACGACCTTGCGGTCCACGTTGCGCACGCCGCTGGAGACGTTGACGTACATGGGGAACGTGCAGGCCACCCCGATCAGCAGGATCTTGGACGCCTCCTCGATCCCGAACCAGACGACGAACAGCGAGGTCAGCGCCAGGAACGGGATGGCGCGCAGAGCCTGCATCGAGGAGTCCACCAGCTCCTCGCCCAGCCTGGTGAACCCGGAGACGACACCGAGCAGCAGCCCGGTGGACGCGCCCAGCACCAGGCCGAGGCCCGCCCTGGTGACCGACACGCGCAACGCCTCCTGGAGCTGGCCGTCCGCCCACAGCTCGCCGAAGGTCACGACGACGTCCCGAGGGCCGGCGAGCACGTCCTTGGTGAGCGCGCCCGACGCGGTGGCCGCGTACCAGGCCGCGAGCAACACCACGGGACCGATGGCCCGCAGCGCGAACGTCAGCGCGGGCGGGCGCCCGGCGGTGCGGGGCGGGTTCGGGGCGACCAGCCCTTCGATCGCGGTCATGGCTTGGCGTCCCCGAGTGGCTTGGCGTCCCCGAGCTTGGTCACGTCCACGACGTGCTGGGAGACGTCCAGCGGCGCGGTGAGCACCTTCTGGTCGAGAAAGAACTTCGCCACGTCCTGATATTTCGCGATCTCGGTGGCGGTGACCGCCTGAGCGGGCTTGCCCTTCTTCTGGATGTCCACCACCAGGTCCTTCTGCGCGCCCTGTACGGCCTGCGGGCCCGCCTGGGTGAAGACGTTCAGGTACGGGGCCGGATCGGCGATCTCCTTGGCGCTTCCCTCGCGGATGAACGCGAACAGGGCTTTGACGACCTCCGGGTGTTCGTCGAGGAGCTTGTTCGCGGCCACGTAGATCACGTAGTTGTCGGACTTGATCGCCTCGCCGTCGGCCAGGATCCGGGCGTCCAGATCAGTGACGGCGGGGATGAGGAACGTCGAGAACGTCGACCACGCGTCCACCTGGCCCGAGCCGAACACCGGCGCGGTCTGCGGCGGCGCGAGGTAGACGCGCTTGACCTCGTCCACCGGGACGTCGAAGGTCTGCAGCGCCTTGAGCAGCAGGTACTCGCTGGTGCCGCCGTGGCCGACGGCCACGCTCCGCCCGGCCAGGTCGGCGACCGACTTGATCGGCGAGCCCGTCTTGACCACGATCCCCTCGCCGGCCAGGTCGGGCGGCACCGTGGCGAAGATCTTGAAGCTGGGTTTGACGGCCAGCGCGGTGACCCCGGCGGTGATCGAGCCGGTGGCGACGTCGAGCGAGCCGGCGTTGATCGCCTGGGCGGCAGGGGCGAACACGGAGAAGTCCCCGGCCCACTTGACCTTCGCCTTGACCTTGGCCAGGGCGGCGTCCAGGCTGCCGTCCTTCTTCGCGACGGCCAGGAAGCCGCTGTTGCCGGGGTCCGCCATCCTGACGACGACCGGCTCCGGCGCGCCGGTGGCGGTCGTGCCGCCGCAGGCCGCTGCCAGCAGGACCAGGGGGAGGGCGAGCAGCAGCTTACGCATCGGTGACTCCTTGCAAAGGGGTGTGGTCGGCCCAGGCCGCGACGTCCACGGGTGATTCGAGGAAGCCGTGGCCGCGCAGGAAGCGCTCCTGCTCGGCCAGCAGGTCGAGCCGTTCGGGGGAGAGGTCGAGGTGGAGCGAGGCGCCGGGGACGTAGGCGGCGGCCACACCGGCCGCGCCCGCGCCCGTCTCGGCGCCGAGGATCCTGGCCACCTCGGCCGGATGTTCCGTGGCCCAGTCGGCGGCGCGCAGCAGGACGCCCAGGAAACGGGCGACCACGTCGGGGTGCTCGTCCAGGAGCCGCTGGTGCACGGTGATCGGACGGGGGGTGCCGTTGTTGATCCTCGCCCGGCGGTCCGGTACGGCGTCCAGGTCGATTCCCACCTCCGCGCCATGGCGCAGGGCGGCCTCGACGGCGAGCGCGCCCTTGACGTAGACCGCGTCCACGTCGCCGGCGGCCAGCGCGGCCAGTTCGGACTCCCACTGGCCGTCGCCCGGCTCGGCCTCGACGTCGGTCGGCTTCGCGTCGCCCAGGCCGAGCCCGGCCAGTGACAGCGCGCCGTGGAAGCCGTGCAGCGCCATGGCCCGCCAGAAGTCGATCGCGATGCGGTGCCGGGGCACGGCCAGACGCAGACCCTTGAGCTGCTCGGGGCGCTCCAGACCCGTGCCGGCGCGTACCAGGATGGCCTGCCGTTCCTCGATCCAGGTGAGCCCGATGAGCCGGGTGGCCTCGCCGCGGGAGCGCGCCCACAGCGCGGGCACGTTGCCGCCCTCGCGGAACAGGCCGGTCAGCGCGTGGGTGTAGTGCGTCTCACGGGGGACGCCGGGCGCGTCGTCCTGCAGGGACCTGACCTCGATCCCGTCGGCGGCGAACTCCCCGGCCAGCCAGCCCTGGTCGGCCGCGATGCCGGTCGCGGTCGGCACGGGACAGCGGGTGAACCAGAGGGTGTCGAGTCCGGTTGTGGTCATGCGAGAGAGTTTGCTAGTAATTTGGTAGGAAATGCAAAGAATATCCCGCGATGCGGGAAGATCTTTTTGCCGAAACGGCTCTCACCTGGGTTCGGCTCTCCCTACTCGGAACTCGGAGATTCCCGCATGGCAGCAGAAGGCGGCGTTCAGGCCGTAGAGAGGGCGATCGGCATGCTCGATTGCTTCGGCGGCGGGGATCCCTCGCTGAGTCTGTCGGACCTGTCGCGCAGGATGGGGCTGCCCACCTCCACCGCGCACCGCCTGGCCAGGACCCTGACCGGCGCGGGCTTCCTCGAACAGGAGGCGCGGACCGGCCGCTACCGCCTCGGGCCGTCGATCACCGAGCTGGGGCAGCTCTCCTTCCACCGCCGCGGCCTGCACAGGATCGCGCCCGAACTCGCCGAGCTGACCCGTGTCACCTCCGCGACCGTGGACCTCGCCGTACGCAACGACCGGCATGCGGTCATCCTGAGCGGCGGCTCGCTCGACCCCGACAGCGGCGCCGGCCTGCGCCGTCCCCTGCACTCCACGGCGCTGGGCAAGGTGCTGCTGGCTTGGGCGCCGGAAGGCAGGGCGGACCTGGAGGCGCTCGGGCCGCTGCGGGCGCTGACCGGTCGCACGATCGTGGACCACGCCGAGCTGCGCGCCGAGCTGCGCAAGGTTCGCGAAGCCGGCTACGCGCTCAACGACGGGGAGTCCTACGACGGGATCCGGACGGTCGCGGTGCCGGTGCTCGACCGGCTCGATCACGTCCGCTACGCGCTCGCGGTGCGCTCCACCCCGCGCGTGATGAGCGACGCGCGGATCGGCTGGTTCGTCGCGCACGCGCGGGCCTGCGCCAGGGCGCTGGAGGTGCTGCTGCTCCCGCCCGCCGAACGCAGGCCGAACGCGTCCGAGTGAACAGGAACCCTACTAAACAAGTAGGGCTTGACGGTTTTAGGGTGGGCGTGTTGAGCTGAGGTTCGCTGGCGACCATCAGAAAGGCCTCGGCTCATGCCTGTGGAGTTCCTCGGGATCGGCGGGTCCAACGACGGCTCGGAGACCTCTCCGCGCTCCGGCCCCTCCTTTGACAAGCAGTACACGCTGCGGCTGGCGCGCGCCCACCAGGAGTACGGCTGGGATCGGGTGCTGTTCGCCTACGGCTCGGGCTCGCCCGACCCGGCGCAGGTGGCGGCCTACGTGGCGACCAGGGTCGAGGACCTGCAGATCCTTCTGGCGCACCGGCCGAACGTCTCCTATCCGACGTACGCGCTCAAGACCTTCGCCACCCTCGACCAGATCAGCGACGGGCGGCTGACGGTGCACTTCATCACCGGCGGCAACGACCAGGAGCAGGGCAGAGAGGGCGACGTCCTGACCAAGGACGAGCGCTACTCCAGGACCCGGGAGTACATCCAGATCGTCAAAAGGGGCTGGACGTCGAGGGAGCCGTTCGACCACGAGGGCGAGCACTACTCGTTCAATGACTTCGTCTCGGACGTGTTCCCGGTGCAGCAGCCGCGGCCCAGCGTGTCCTTCGGCGGCTCGTCGGAGGCCGCCTACGCGGCGGGCGGGGCGGAGGCCGACATCTACTGCCTGTGGGGGGAGCCGCTGGCCGAGACGGCACAGCAGATCGACTCGGTCAAGCAGGCGGCGGTGCGGGCGGGGCGCGGTGACGTGCCCAAGTTCCAGGTGGCGTTCCGGCCGATCATCGCGCCGACCGAGGAACTGGCGTGGGAGAAGGCGCGGCGCATCCTGGGCGATCTGCGCCGGGTGGGGGCGAACCGGCGCCGGTTGTCCGGCCCGCCGCAGAACGCCGGCTCGCAGCGGCTGCTCGACGTCGCCGCCAAGGGCGAACGGCACGACCGCGCGTTGTGGACGCCGACCGCCGCGGCGACGGGAGGGGCGGGCAACTCGACGGCCCTCGTCGGCACCCCCGAGACCGTCGCCGAGGCCCTGCTGGACTACTACGACCTGGGCGTCGAGATCCTCTCGGCCCGGGGCTACGACCTCCTGGACGACGCCATCGACTTCGGGCGGTATGTGATCCCGCTGGTCCGCGAGGGGGTCGCCGAACGGGACCGGGAGCGGGCGGAGCGGATCCCGGTCGCGCCATGACCACGATCCTGTCCGTCCTGGACGACCCGGTACGCGCCTCGCTGCTCGGCTCGCACGCCCATCTCGCCGAGCGGCGCGGCCGCGTGCTGCGTTATCCCCCGGATGTCGCGCCGTTCCTGTCGATGCCGCCGGATCCCGGCCCGGCCGACTGGGACGATGTCGCCGCGCTGGCGGGGCCGGGCGGGCACGTGTCCCTGCCCGGCGCGGTGTCGCCGCCCCTGGCCGGCTGGGCGGAGACGGCGAACGTTCCGGGGGTCCAGCTCGCCGGTGAGCAGGTCGCCGGTCTGTACGACGCCGACGTGGTCCGGCTGGACTCGGCGGACGTGCCGGAGATGCTGGAGCTCGTCGGGCGGACGAAGCCGGGCCCGTTCCTGCCGCGTACCGTCGAACTCGGCGTCTACCTCGGCATCCGGTCCGGCGGTGTGCTGGTGGCGATGGCCGGCGAGCGCCTGCACCCGCCGGGCTGGACCGAGATCAGCGCCGTCTGCACCGACCCCGCCCATCGAGGCCGCGGACTGGCGACCCGGCTGGTGCTCGCCGTCGCCGCGGGCATCCGCGATCGGGGCGAGACGCCGTTCCTGCACGCGTCCGCCGCCAATGCCGGCGCGATCCGCCTGTACGAGCGGCTCGGCTTCCGCCTGCGCCGCACCACGAACTTCCGCACCGTACGCGTCCCGGAGAGGGCCCCTGGGACGGCGCTGCCGACCATGGGAGCCGCGTGACGCGGAGAAGAGGGCTGGTGGACGCGGCCCTGGGCCGCCGTTGCCGTCATCCTCGCCGCCGGAGCGCGACATGCGTCACGATCGCCGACTTCGCCCGTTCTCGGCGATCTGGCGGCCGAGGTTCGGGCCCCAGATTCCGACCGGGAAAGTCTTGATTTGCGGTGGAGATCAATCTTAGAGTCGGGGTAACGGCCCATTCGTACGACTTACTCCCCTTTCCTGCCTGTGTGGTGTGTTGAGCGGCTGCACGCCCACCTCTGACACAGCGGTCGATCCCCACCCCCTCCTCGCATGCCCTCCCAGGTATGCCTCCTTTCGGAGCCTTCCTCATCGTGAAGAGATTCTCTTTCTCCCTGCAGTTGCTGCTGGGCCTGGTCCTGGGAGTCGCCCTCGGCTTCGCGGCCCGCGTCTGGGACCTCGCCTGGCTGGCCACGACCCTCACCGAAGTCGGAGCGATCTTCGTCCAGCTGCTCAAGCTGGCAGTGCCGCCGCTGGTGTTCACCGCGGTGGTGGTCAGCGTCGCCAACCTCCGCAACGTCAACGGCGCGGCCAGACTGGCGGGCAAGACGCTGTTCTGGTTCCTGGCCACCGCGCTGATCGCCGTCATCGTCGGCATCGGCCTCGGCCTGATCATCAATCCCGGCCAGGGCGTCACCCTGAGCACGGCGGGCGCGAAGGCGCCCGAGCACGTCGGATCCTGGGTCGACTTCCTCACCGGCATCGTCCCGACGAACATCGTCACGGCGTTCACCGAACTCAACGTCCTCCAGATCGTCTTCCTGGGGATCGTCCTCGGCGCGGCGGCCATCGCGATCGGTGAGAAGGCCGAGCCGTTCCTCAACTTCAGCCGCTCGATCCTCGAACTGGTCCAGAAGGCGCTGTGGTGGGTCATCCGCCTGGCCCCCATCGGGACCGCCGGCCTGATCGGCAAGTCGGTCGCCACGTACGGGTGGGACCTGCTCGCGCCGCTGGCCAAGCTCAGCCTCGGCGTCTACATCGGCTGCTTCATCGTCCTGCTGGCCGTCTACCCGGCGCTGCTCGCGCTGGTCGGCAAGGTCAACCCGATCACGTTCTTCCGTAATGCGTGGCCCGCGATCGAGCTGGCCTTCGTCTCCCGCTCCTCGGTCGGCACGCTGCCGCTGACGCAGAAGGTCACGATCGAGCGTCTGGGAGTCGACCGCGACTACGCCTCCTTCGCCGTGCCGTTCGGCGCGACCACCAAGATGGACGGCTGCGCCTCGATCTACCCGGCGCTGGCGGCGATCTTCGTGGCGCAGGTGTTCAACGTCCCTCTGGGCGTCGGCGAGTACCTGCTCATCGCGTTCGTCTCCGTGGTCGGCTCGGCCGCGACGGCCGGTCTGACCGGCGCGATCGTCATGCTCACGCTGACTCTGAGCACGCTGGGCCTGCCGCTCGAGGGCGTCGGCCTCCTGCTCGCCATCGACCCGATCCTCGACATGATCCGCACCGCCACCAACGTCGCGGGACAAATCGTGGTGCCGGTCCTCGTCGCCCGCGGCGAGGGACGTATCGACGAGGCGGTGCTCAACGCTCCTCCGCAGCCGCTCGACGAGGCTCCGGCGAGCGCGCCGCGCCCCTCCGGCGAACCGGCGATCGCATAACCTGCCTGCTGCCGGAAACCGGCGCCCGGTCGTCGCGCAGCGCGTGGATCCGTCCGGGCGCGGGTTCAGCCAGTCAGCGTTCGGCGTGGTGGCAGGCGGCATAGTGGTCGCCGACCGCCTCCAGCACGGGCTCGACCTCGGCGCACCGCTCGGTCGCCTTCCAGCAGCGCGTGTGGAAGCGGCATCCGGGCGGCGGCGCGACGGGGCTCGGCGGGTCGCCGGCCAGCATGATCCGCGATCGGCCGCGCGAGCGCGGATTCGGCACGGGCGCGGCCGACAGCAACGCCATTGTGTACGGATGGGCCGGCGTCCCGTACACCCCGGCCGCGGACCCGACCTCGGCCAGCCGCCCGAGGTACATCACCCCGACCCGGTGTGACACGTGCCGCACCACGGCCAGGTCGTGGGCGATGAACACCAGCGCCACCCCGAGCGTGCGCTGCAGCTCGGCGAAGAGGTTGACCACCTGGGCCTGCACCGACATGTCCAGCGCCGAGACCGGCTCGTCGCAGACGATGACGTCGGGTTCGGTGGCCAGGGCGCGGGCGATGCCGATCCGCTGCCGCTGCCCGCCGGAGAACTCGTGCGGGAACCGGTTCATCCGGTCGGGGGACAGGCCCACCAGCTCCAGCAGCTCGCCCACCCGCTCCCGCATGGCGCGCGCGTCGGGGCACAGCCGGTGCACCCGCAGCGGCTCGGCGACGATGTCGTGCACCGTCATGCGGGGGTTCAGGGAGGTCAGCGGGTCCTGGAAGACCATCTGGACGCGTCGCCTGACGTCGCGCGGCACGCCGCCACGGGCGAAGAACGGCCGGCCCCGGAAGGTGACCTCGCCCTGGTCGGGGCGTTCGAGGCCGACGAGCATGCGGGCCAGCGTGGACTTGCCGCAGCCGGACTCGCCCACGATGCCCAGGGTCTCGCCGGCCCGCAACTCCAGGTCCACGCCCGCGACCGCGCGCACGGCCCCGCCCCTGGACAACATCCCGCCGCGATAGGTCTTGTGCAGCCCGACGGCCTGCAACACAGGCTGGTCAGACGCGGGCTGGTCAGACACGGGCTGGTCAGACACGGGCGGCATCGAGCATCTCCTCCGAGTGGTGGCAGGCGGCGTACCGGCCGGTGCCGGTCGGCAACAACGTCAGCGCCGGGCGCGTGGTCGAGCACACCTCGCTCGCCCGCGCGCAGCGCGGCGCGAACGAGCACCCCGGCGGCACGCTCGCGGGGCTCGGCGGCGTCCCGGGGATGGCGCGCAGCGACGCGGCCGGGCTGTCCAGATCGGGGATCGCCGCCAGCAGCGCGTCGGTGTAAGGGTGAGCCGGCAGGTCGTACAGCTCGCCGACCTCGCCGCTCTCCACGATCCGCCCGGCGTACATCACCGCCACCCGGTCGCCGACCTCGGCCGCCACCCCCAGGTCGTGGGTGATCAGCAGCACCGCAGTGCCCAGCTCGCGCCGCAGGCGGTCGATGAGCGCCAGGATCTGCGCCTGTACGGTCACGTCCAGCGCCGTCGTCGGCTCGTCGGCGATGATCAGCTCGGGTTCGAGCGCCACGGCCATGGCCACGAGGATGCGCTGCCGCATCCCGCCGGAGAACTGGTGCGGATAGTCGTCGACGCGACTCGCGGCGGCGGGGATGCCCACCAGGTCGAGCAGCTCGATCGCGCGGGCCCTGGCCTGCTTGCGCGAGGCGCCCCTGTGCACCCGGAACAGCTCCCCGACCTGGTCGCCGACACTGAGCACCGGGTTGAGAGCCGACAGGGCGTCCTGGAAGACGAGTGTCATCGCGCTGCCGCGCAGGGCGCGACGCTCCTCGGCGGACATCGCCGTCAGGTCACGGCCGCCGAGGCGCGCCGCCGCCGAGCGCACCTGGACGTTCGGGCCGTCGAGCAGCCCCATGACGGCCTTGGCGGTGACGGATTTGCCCGACCCCGACTCGCCCAGCAGCACCAGCGTCTGGCCGCGTTCGATGGTCAGGTCCACGCCTCGCACCGCTGGGAGCTCGCGTCCCTGGGTGGTGAAGGTGACGTGGAGGTCGCGGATGTCCAGGACGGCTGCCTCGCTCACCGCACCCCTTTCTCGGATGTGACGAAACCTGGCGCCGAGTCGGCTCAGGTTGCCGAAAAACAACTCATATATTGCCTTTCACGCCTGATCCTGGCAAGCTTCCACGAAATTGGACGAGAGGGATTGCAAGTGCTGGAAGCCGCAAAGAGCTACAAGGGGTACCGTTCCTACGAGTACCTGGAAGCAGGCGTCGACTACCGCGAGTTCGACCTGGCGCCCGAGCTCGGCCGGGTTCCGGCCTACCAGGGGCCCGAGCTCACCACCGAGCAGACCGAGCGCGTACGCCGGCTGCTCACCGACAGCCTGGTCGTCTCGCTGCACGACCATCCGTCGATCTTCCCCGACGACATCGGCCAGACCGTCGACTACAACCGCACCGCCCGCCACCACACCGGCTACGCGGGCCTGGCCCGCTCCGGCATGACGGTCGTCTTCGACAACCTCATGGACGGCACCTGCTGCATCACCAGCCAGGCGGGCTGGAAGTGGAACGACGTGATCGCCGACATCGGCATGCGCCTGTCAGACCTGGCCCACCAGGATTTCCTGATCAAGGTCGAGCGCCTGGCCGACGTGCGCGAGGCGCAGGCCAGCGGCCGCATCGGCCTGGTGCTCGCCCTGGAGGCGGCCACGATGATCGAGAACGAGGTCGACAGGATCGACATGCTGTACGGCTTCGGCGTCCGCCAGATGGGCATCGCCTACAGCGAGGCCAACACCCTGGGCAGCGGCCTGAAGGAGCGCGGTGACGGCGGCCTGACCCTGTTCGGCGAGAAGGCCGTGCGCCGCATGAACAAGCTCGGCATCGCCATCGACGTCTCCCACTCGGGCGACCAGACCTCGCTCGACACGATCCGCCACTCCGACAAGCCGATCCTCATCACCCACGCCGGCGCCCGGTCGGTCTGGCCGACGAACCGCATGAAGCCGGACTCCGTCATCAAGGCGGCGGCCGAGCGCGGCGGCGTGATCGGGCTGGAGGCGGCCCCGCACACCACGCTCTCGCCCGACCACCCCCGCCACAGCCTGGAGTCGGTCATGGACCACTTCACCTACTGCGTGGACTTGGTCGGCATCGACCACGTCGCCTTCGGCCCCGACACGCTGTTCGGCGACCACGTGGGGCTGCACGACACCTTCGCCGAGCACCTGTCGCTCAACGAGGCGCACGCGGGCACCTCGTACGAGAAGGTCGCCTACGTGGACGGCCTGGAGAACCCGGCCGAGTGCTTCTGGAACATCATCTCCTGGCTCGTCGCCCACGACTACTCCGACGACGAGATCACCAAGGTCATCGGCGGCAACGTCATGCGTGTGCTGGAAGAGGTCTGGTTCTGATGAGACGCGCCATTCTCGTCTTCGCCGCGCTGGCCATCGCGACGGCGGCCTGCGCCCCGAGCGTGCCGGGGCAGTCGTCGTCATCGTCCCAGAGCGCGCCGACGGCGAACGCCGACAGACTGACCATCGGCACGACCGCCGACGTGGTCAACTACAACCCCCTGGTCGGCAACAGCCGTACGGACTCGTGGGTCACCAACCTCATGTACCCGCACCTGACCCAGATGGACGAGTCGGGCAAGCGCGTCCCGTACCTGGCCACCGAGTGGTCCTACTCCGACGACGGCAAGACCGCCACGGTGAAGCTGCGCGACGACATGAAGTGGTCCGACGGCAAGCCGGTCACCGCCGACGACGTGGTGTTCTCGGTGACGACGGTGCAGAAGGAGAAGTTCGGCGTGGTCGCCGGGCTCATCACCGCGCTGGACAAGGCCGAAGCCGTCTCGCCGACCGAGGTCAAGTTCGCCCTCAAGCGGCCCGACGGCACGTTCCTGGACAACGTGGGCTTCTGGCTGCCGGTCGTGCCCAAGCACGTCTTCGAGAAGGCGCCCAGCGTGCAGAAGTTCGCCAACGACGCCGACTGGGTGAGCGCGGGGCCGTTCAAGCTCACCAAGGTCGAGCGCGGCCAGCGCTACATCATGCAGCGCGTGGACGACTTCGGCCCCGGCATGCCTGCTGTCAAGGAGATCGTCTTCCGGGTCTTCCCCGACGTGAACACCGAGGTCCTCGCGCTGCGCAACGGCGAGATCGACCTGATCGGCAACGTCCTGCCGCCCGCCACCGCGACCGAGCTCAAGAACGACCCCAAGGTCAAGCTGCAGCAGATCCCGTCGCTGGGCTGGGCGCACCTGCAGTACAACACCAAGCGCAAGCCGCTCGACGACGTCCGCGTCCGCCAGGCGCTCGCGCACGCCGTCGACTACGAGGCCATCAGGAACATCGCGCTCAAGGGCTTTGCCAAGTCCTCCAACTCCAGCGTGCTCACCCCGTCGCTGCCCGACTATGTGGACCCCTCCTCGAAGGAGTACGCCTTCGACCCGGAGCAGTCCAAGAAGCTGCTGGCCGAGGCCGGGGTCGCGAACCTCAGCCTGAGCATGATCTACGACCAGGCCGACCCGAACATCGCCCGCTGGGCCCCCATGGTCCGCGACTCGGCGAAGAAGGCCGGGATCACGATCAAGCTGCAGGGCCTGGAGCGCAACACGTATGTGGACAAGGCGCTCAAGCGCGACTTCGACATCTACGCCGGCTCGTGGGCCGTCATGGACAACCCGCCCGCGAACCTCGGATTGGCCTTCAAGACCGGCGGGTTCATCAACTACGCCCAGGTCAGCGACCCCAAGCTGGACGACCTGATCGACCAGGCGCAGCGGGCGCTCAGCGCCGCCGACGCCAAGGCGCCGATCCAGGAGGCCGCGCGGATCATCCACGACCAGGTCTATGACAACGTCCTGTACGTGGAGACGTTCAACATCGCGTACTCCACGAAGTGGACCGGGTTCAAGCCGATGCCCAGCGAACTGCTGTCCATCCTGAACCCGCTCTCCCTCGCCGCGGCCAAGCCGGCGGGCTGATCGTCATGCGGTTCATCGGCCTGCGGCTGGCCCGCGGTCTGCTCACCCTGTGGTTCGCGGTCACGGTCACGTTCTTCCTGGTCCGACTGCTGCCCGGCGACCCGGTGCTGGCCGTGGCCGACCCGAACATGACCGAGGAACTGCGTCAGAAGCTCCTGGCCGACTTCGGCCTGGACAAGTCGCTCGGCGCGCAGTACGTCGAGTACCTCGGCCAGCTCCTGCAAGGCAACCTCGGCATGTCGTTCCGTCAGTCGATTCCCGTCACGACCGTGCTGATGGAGCGGCTGCCGTGGACGCTGATCCTGACGATCTCGGCCATGGTGGTGACGATCGCGCTGGGCATCCCGCTCGGCGTGCTCGCCGCCACCAAGGCCAAGGGCTGGCTGGACCGCCTGATCCAGGTCGTCGGCGTCACCGCGCAGTCGCTGTTCGTGCCGAGCGTCGGGATCTTCCTCATGTACGTCCTGGGGGTCTGGCTCGGCTGGTTCCCCATCGGCGGCGCGGTCGACCTCGACGCCACCGGCTTCGGCGCCACGCTCAGCATGCTGCACCACCTGGCGCTGCCGTGCCTGTCGCTGGTCCTCATCCAGCTGGGCGGCTACGTGCTCACCATGCGCACCACGCTCATCGACGCGCTCGGCGAGGACTACGTCGCGCTGGCCAAGGCCAAGGGCGTCCGGCCGGGGAAGGTCGTGTGGAAGCACGCCCTGCGGAACGCGCTGCTGCCGACCACCACGATCGCCGGGCTCCAGCTCGGCACTCTGGTCGGCGGCGCGGTGCTGACCGAGACGATCTACGCCTACCCGGGTATCGGCCGCGCCATCTACGAGGCGGTCGGCCAGCTCGACTTCCCCGTCCTGCAGGGCGCGTTCGTGCTGCTCGCGGCGGCCGTCGTGGCCGCCAACCTGATCACCGACGTGGCCTACGGAATTCTCGACCCCAGGGTGCGCACCTAGTGACCGAGCATGTCGAGGTCATGAGACCGACGAAGGAGGGCTCATGACCGCAGCCGCCATAGAGCTCACGCCCAGGCAGCGGACCTGGAGCGAGTTCCGCCGCAACCCGCTCGGCCTGGCCAGCGGCGCCCTGCTGGCGCTGCTGGCGCTGGTCGCGGTCTTCGCGCCGTTGATCGCGCCCTTCCCGGAGGGGTACGGCGCCGACACCTTCCAGCCGCCCTCGGCCGCCCACTGGTTCGGCACCGACGACATCGGGCAGGACGTGTTCGCCCAGGTCGTGTGGGGCACCCGGGTCAGCATGGCGGTCGGCGTCAGCGCTTCCGTGCTGGCCATCGTGATCGGCCTGCTCATCGGGGTCAGCGCCGCCTACTTCCGCCGGCTTGACACGCCGCTCGGCATGCTGGTCGACCTGTCGCTGTCGCTGCCCGTGCTGCCGCTGATGATCCTGGTGGCGGCGCTGGCCGGGCCGAGCGTGCGCACGCTCGCCGTGGTCATCGCGCTGTTCAGCTGGCCCGAGGTGGCCCGTGTGGTCCGCTCGCAGGCGCTGGCGATCGTGCCCATGCCGTTCGTGTCGGCGGCCAAGGTCGTCGGCGGCTCGTCGCTCTGGATCGTCCGCAAGCACCTGCTGCCCGGCGTCGTCCCCGTCGTCGGCGTGTCGGTCGTGCTGACCACCTCCCGCGCTGTGCTCGCCGAAGCCGGGCTGTCCTTCCTCGGGCTGGGCGACCCGAGCAGCTGGTCGTGGGGGACGATCCTGCACAAGGCGCAGCAGTCCGGCTCGCTCGCCTCCGCCTGGTGGACCACGCTCTTCCCGTCGCTGGCCATCCTGCTGCTCGTCCTGTCCACGACGCTGCTCTCCGTGGCCTACAACGACGCCCGCAACCACAGGAACGACTCATGACCTTCACCCAGCGGCTCCCCGACGCCTTCTACGCCGGCGCGCTCGACCGCGTGCGCGCGGAGATGGCCGCCGAGCACCTGTCGGCGCTGCTCCTCGACGACCCGCTCGACGTCGCCTACCTCACCGGATTCCACCACTTCCCGAACGAGCGCCCGGTCGCCTGCTGGCTGCCGCTCGACGAACCGCCGGTGCTGCTCGTGCCGGACCTCGAACGGGAATACGCCCAGGACCAGCGGGCCCACGCCGAGATCGTGACCTACCCCGAGTTCCCCGGCCGCCGCTCGCCGTTCGCGGTGCTCGCCGACCACGTACGCCGGCCCGCGACCGCCGCGTACGCCCCCTCCACCGGCGTCGCCCGCGCCCAGGCCCTGGCCGAGGCGTTCTCCGGCACCCGCTGGAGCACGTCGGAGGCCGTCGGCCGCGTCCGGCTGCGCAAGACGCCCGAGGAGATCACGCTGCACGAGGAGGCGGCGCGCATCGCCGACGCCATGCTGGAGGCCGGCGTCGAGCTCGTCAGGGCGGCCGTCGGAAGCGGTGGCGAGCTGCCTGCGGAAACGGAGCTGGCCTCCCACGTCATCGCCCACGGCGCCCGCCTCATGTACGCCAGGCACCGGGACGTCGTCGTGGTTCCCATGCTCACCGGCGGTCTCGTCTACGGCGGCCCCAACTCGGCCCAGCCGCACCGGCTGCCCGGTGGCGACCGGCTGCGGGCGGGGGAGACGTTCATGCTCTCGCTCGGCTGCGCGGTCGGCGGCCGGTTCGTCGAGAGCGAGCGCACGTTCGTCATCGGTGAACCCACCCCGCGGCAGGCCCGCTACTACGAGACCGTCCGCGAAGCCCAGGAGATCGGCACCGAGGCCCTGGTCGCGGGCCTGAGCTGCGAGGAGGCCAACCGGCGCTGCCTGGCGGTGATCGAGGAGGCCGGGCTGGGCGCGCACATCCGCCACCGTCAGGGGCACGGAATCGGGCTCGGCTTCCACGAGCCGCCGTGGTTGTCCGAGGGCGACGCCACCGAGCTGGCCCCCGGCATGATCCTGTCCAGCGAGCCCGGCGTGTACGTGCCGGGACACGCCGGATACCGCATCTCCGACACAGTCCTGGTCACGGAGTCGGGCCCGCGCCGGCTCACGGCGTACCCGCGCGAGCTCACCGACGTCATCATCTGAAAGGCAGGCACGTGTTCATCGACATCAACGGAAACCCTCTGAACGTGGAGGTCCTCGGCGACGGAGAGGAGACGATCATCGCCCATCACGGCGCCCCGGGGCTCGGCTCGCTCGCCGAGCCCAAGGCCAGCTTCGGCCGGCTCGCCGACGCCTACCGGGTGGTCGTCTTCGACGCCAGGGGATCGGGCGCCAGCGGTCAGAACGGGCCGTTCACGCACGAGCAGTGGGTCGCCGACGTCGAGGGCCTGCGCGAGTGGCTCGGCGCCGAGCGGGTCGTGATCGCCGGCGGGTCGTACGGCGGCTTCATCGCCATGGAGTACGCCGCCCGTCATCCTGAGCGCGTGAGCGCCGTCGTGCTCCGCGACACCTCGGCCGACAACGCCAACCAGGAGCTGGCCACCCGCAACGCCGCCGCCTCGTCCCGGGTGCGGATCGATCCGGCCAAACTGGACCGGATCATGTCCGGCACCGTTCGCGACGACGCGGACCTGCGGGACTGCTGGCGGGAGATCCTGCCGCTCTACGACCACGACTACGACCCGGCCAAGGTCGAGCAGCGCGTGGCCGCCACCCCGTACCACTACCGCACCCACAACCACGCCTTCGCCGTGAACCAGCCCAACTACGACATCAAGCACCTGCTGCCCGGCATCACGGCCCCCGCCCTCGTGACCGTCGGACGGCACGATTGGATCACGCCGGTCGAGTGCAGCGAGACCATCGCCCGCCTCATCCCTCGGGCTGAGCTGCGCGTTTTCGAGAAATCCGGCCATTCGCCGCAGGTCGAGGAGGCCGAGCTGTGGGAGGCGACCGTCCGCGACTTCCTCGGCAAGGTGCGCGAGCGGGGCTGAACACGCGATGATGCCCCCGATGGAAGATCTTGACGACCTCGACAGGAAGATCCTCGCCGCGCTCCACGTGAACGGCAGGGCGAGCTGGACCGACATCGCCCAGTTGCTCGGCATCTCCACCACCACGGTGGCGCGGCGGGCCCAGCACCTGTTCGGCGCGGGCCTGGTCCGCGTGGCGGTGCTGCCGCACCTGGAGCACGACGGGCCGGTGCACGTGTTCATCGTGCGGCTGGCCTGCGCGCCCGGCAGCCAGCTCAGGGTCGCCGGGCTGCTGGCCAGGAACCCCGACGTCCGGTACGTCTCCATCGTCACCGGCGGCTACGACATCGTCTTCGAGCTGGTCGCGCCCAAGGAGCGCGACCTGTACTCGATGCTGGTCGACTTCGTGCACACCATCCCCGGCACCCAGCAGAGCGTCGCCGACCTGGTGCTGCACACCTACAAGCAAAGTTACGACTGGAGCGTCGCCATCGTGGGGGAGCAGGCGGTGCCGTTCGCGCTGCAGCCACCCCTGCACACGTGCGAGCGCGGGCACCTCGACGACGTCGACCGTGCCGTGCTGGCGGCGATGCGCGAGGACGCGCGGGCCAGCTTCGGGTCGGTCGGCAAACGGCTGGGCATCAGCGAGAGCACGGCCAGGCGGCGCTTCGAGGCCATGGTGGAGCGCGGCTGCGCCATTGTGGCCACGTTCATCCCGGCCGCCGCGCTCGGCTATGAGGCCGAGCTGCTGTTCTGGCTGTCGGTCGAGCCCAGCATGCAGGACGGCGTCGCCGAACGGCTGGCGAACGAGCGCGGCGTCCGGATGATCGCCTCCCTGCTGGGCCAGACGTCGTTGATCTGCGAGGTGATCGTGCCGACCACGGCCGACATCCACCACTTCACCTCGCGCACGCTGGCCTCCGTACCCGGCATCCGGTCATGGACGGCGGGCGTGCAGGTGCTGACGGTCAAACGCGGCTTCCTCATGGTGCCCTGGGCGGAGGACCGGATCGCCGCGGCGCTGTCCGGCTGACACGTGCGGCGGTCCGGAATTCTCGGGCTTACCAGGCGGCGGCCAGGATGGTGATGACGGCGGCGTAGCCGGCCCCGCGTCCGGGCCGCTCAGGCGGGTTTCTCGATGAGCTGGGCCATTTCGGCGACCGTGGGATGGTCGAGGATGAGCCGCACCGGCACCTTCAGGCCCATGGTGTCGCGCAGGCGGGAGGCCATCCGGATCGCGAGCAGTGAGTGACCGCCGAGGTCGTAGAAGTCGTCGTGCCGCCCGATCCGCTCCAGGTCGAACACGTCGCACCAGATGGCGGCGACCAGCTCCTCGGCCGCTCCACGGGGCCGGGCGTCGTCCGCGTCGAGCTCATTCATGATCGGCTCCAGTGAGCGTAGAGGCCGGCCGCGGCTCCAGCTTCCAGGGAGACTCCATGACATATCGCGAGCTCTGGAGCCGATCGGAGCTCATGGCCCACCGGCTCGCAGAGTTCGGGGCGGGCGTCGGCACCAGGGTCGGGATCCACCTTGACCGATCGATCGACCTGGTGGTGGCCCTCATCGGCGTCATGCGGGCCGGCGGCGTGGCCGTACCTCTCGACCCGACCTATCCCGCGGACCGGTTGCGGTACATGTGCGCGGACGCCGACGCCGACCTGGTGATCGGGCACGCGGGCCCGCTCGAACGGCTGGGCGGCCTCCGGCCGCTCGCCACGGACGGCCCGCTGGTCTACGCCACCCGGCGGACCGAGCACCCCCCGTCGCGGACCGCGGGCCCGCTCCCGCCCGTCTCAGGTGAAGATCTCGCCTACATCATGTACACCTCCGGCTCCACCGGACGGCCCAAGGGCGTCCTGTTCGAGCACCGGAACCTGGCCAACCTCATCGCCTGGCAGATCGCCGAGAGCGGCTGCGCCGGGGGAGACCGGACGTTGCAGTTCTCCCCGGCCGCCTTCGACGTCATCTACCAGGAGGTTCTCACCACGCTCGGGGAGGGCGGCACCGTCGTGTGCTGCACCGAGGACGAGCGGCACGACCCGCAGTTCCTGTGGGAACTGATCGCCCGCGAGCGGGTCAACCGGCTGTTCGTGCCCTTCGCCATGCTCCGGTCCCTCGCCCTCTTCGCCGGCGACGCCAATTCCGAGGCCCACCCGCTTCGCGAGATCTATTCGACGGGCGAGCAGATGCAGTGCGGCGGCAGGCTCCGCGCCATGTTCGCCAGACTGCCCGGCTGCCGCCTGGCCAACCAGTGGGGAACGACGGAGACCCACGTCGCGACCTGCCAGTGGTTGCCCGAGGACGTGGCGGAGTGGCCGTCGCTCCCGTCGATCGGGAAACCGATCCGCGGCACGCGCGTCCACGTGTGCGACGAGGACGGCTGGCCGCTGCCCGAGGGGCGGACCGGGGAGCTGTGGATCGCCGGCGAGTGCGTCGGGCCGGGGTTCGTGAACCTGCCGGACCGCACCGCGCGGAGCTACGTGCCCGACCCCCTGGACCTGGCCGTCCGCGCGTACCGTACGGGAGATCTCGGGCGGGTGGGCGAGAGCGGGGAGCTCGAGTTCCTCGGCCGGCGCGACAGTCAGGTCAAATTGCGCGGCTTCCGGGTCGAGCTGGGGGAGATCGAGACCCTGCTCAACTCGATGCCCTCCGTCGCCGAGGCGGTGGTCGCGGTGGTGGGGGAGGAGGCGGAGGACCGGAGCCTGCGCGCGTTCGTGGTGGCCACGTCCGCGTCCTTCGACCGGGGCGAGGTGCTGGCGATGCTGCGCGACAAGCTGCCGGCGCACATGGTGCCGGCGCGGATCGACGTGGTCCCGTCGCTGCCCAGAACCGCGAGCGGCAAGCTGGACCGGCTCGCCGTCGCCACGAAACCGGCGAACCAGGGCACCATCGCATCGAACCCGTGACCCGCCTGCCGCTGTCGATACCGGCCCTTCTCGTTCGTCGGGTGATAGAGAGGATGACCGTTGAGAATGAGGAGGGCCTGATGCCCCAGTACGGAGTCTTTGTCTACATGCCGGCGCCGGGCGACCCGATGACCATCTCGCCCGAGTACGAAGCCGCGCTCGAACGCTACCCGGCCCAGGTCGAGGAGCTGGGCGGGCACGGTGTCGCGGGATACGCGCTGCAGCCCAGCTCCACGGCCACGTCCGTGCGCGGCGGCGACATCGTCACCGACGGGCCGTTCATCGAGGCAAAGGAGGTCGTCGCCGGGTTCTTCGTCCTGGAGGCGCCCGACCTGGACGTCGCCCTGAAGATCGCCAAGCTCAACCCGGTCTATCTGGACGGCGGCGGCGTGGAGGTCCGGCCGCTGTTCGCGCCGCCGGCGGAGTGAGCGACGGCACCAGGGCCGCGGTCGAACGCGCCGTGGCGGACGCGCACCGTCGCGAGTGGGCCTTCGTGCTCGCTGCGACGGCGCGCGTCGCCGGCGACCTCGATCTGGCCGAGGAGTGCGTCCAGGACGCCTACCTCGCCGCGCTGGAGGTCTGGGGCCGCGACGGCGTGCCCCGCAAGCCGGGCGCCTGGCTCACCACCACCGCCAAGCGCAAAGCGCTGGACGTTCTTCGCCGGGACCGGGTGTTCCGGGCGAAAATGCCGCTGCTCGCAGAACCGGACGAGGCCGACATGGATGAGCCCGACGACGAGGGGATCCCCGATGACCGGCTGCGCCTGATCTTCACCTGCTGCCACCCGGCGCTGGCCCGGGAGGCCCAGGTGGCGCTGACCCTGCGCCTGGTGTGCGGGGTCGGCACCGGGGACATCGCCAAGGCGTTCCTCGTCTCCGAGCCGACCATGGCGGCGCGGGTCACCCGGGCCAAGAAGAAGATCTCCGCGGCGGCGATCCCGTACCGGGTGCCGGACATGGGCGAGCTGCCCGAGCGGCTGGACGCGGTGCTGGCCGTCATCCACCTGCTCTACACCACCGGGCACACCGCCGCCACGGGCGCCGAGCTGGTCCGCGCCGATCTGGTGGAGCGCGCGCTGGGCCTGGCCCGCATGCTCATGGCCCTGATGCCCGACGAGGCGGAGGTCCGCGGGCTGCTGGCGCTGCTGCTGCTCACCGACGCCCGCCGGGCTGCCCGTACCGACGCCCGGGGCCGGTTGCTGCTGCTGGAGGAGCAGGACCGCGCCGCCTGGGACCGGGCCGCCATCGACGAGGGACGCCGGCTGGTCGAGGCCACGTTCCGGATCGGCCGGGCCGGCCGGTACGCGCTGCAGGCCGGCATCGCCTGCCTGCACGCCACCCCCGCGAGCTACGCCGCGACCGACTGGCGCCAGATCCTGTGGCTCTACAACGAGTTGCTGAAGGTGTGGCCCTCGCCGGTCGTCGCGCTCAACCGCGCGGTGGCGACCTCGATGGTGTACGGTCCCGAGGCCGCCCTCGAGGAGATCGACGCACTGGAACGGGACGGCCGGCTCGCCGCCTACCACTACCTTCCCGCCATCCGGGCCGACCTGCTGCGCCGTCTCGGCCGCCACCGCGAGGCCGCCGTCGCCTACCGCGCGGCCTTGGACCTCGCCGACAACGAGGCCGAACGGGAGTTCCTCGCCGCCCGCCTCGCCGAGGCCGCCGATTCCGAGGTAAAGGGTCTTGAGCCGCCGATCTGACAGCGGCGATCAGAATCTCCTGACTGAAATGCCAAGAAATCTCTTCCTCGCGACTCCGGAATGGCCTATACCCGTGAGTACGGATGATCGGAGGTCCCCATGCGGCTGCTCGGCCGGCTCTTCCTCGTGTTCACCGCGACCGCGGTCTGCCTGCCCGCGGCCGGTGCGGAGCCGGCGGCGGCCGCCGTGGCCCCGACGGCCCTGATCCACGCCGACTTCCCCGATCCGGACGTCATCCAGGTCGGCTCCACCTTCTACGCCTACTCCACCAGCAGCGGGGCCGGGCGCATCCAGGTCGCCAGCGCCCCGTCCGCCACCGGCCCGTGGACCGTACGCGGGGACGCGCTGCCCGCCAAACCGTCCTGGGCGGGGAACGGCGGGTTCTGGGCACCCGACGTCTCCCTGCTCCCCGACGGCCGCTACCTGATGTACTTCACCGGCCCCAGCACCGCCACCGGGCGCATGTGCATCGGCGCCGCGACCTCGGCGAACCCCCTCGGCCCCTTCCAGCCGACCGGCGCCGCACCGCTCGTCTGCAACGCGGGCGAGGGCGGCGACATCGACCCGTCGAGCTTCGTCGACACCGACGGCAAGCGGTATCTGCTCTACAAGAACGACGGCAACGCCGTCGGCCGCCCCACCGTCCTGTGGCTGCAGCAGGTCGGTTCGGACGGCGTCACCTTCGTCGGCGGCCGCACCGAGCTCATCCGCAACGACCGGCCCGAGGAGGCCGGGGTGATCGAGGCTCCTGTGCTCGTCAAGCGGTCCTCCCAGTACGTGCTCTTCTACTCGGCCGGCTCCTACGCGGGCAACAGCTACTTCACCAGCTACGCCGTGTCCCCGGCTCTCACCGGGCCCTACACCAAGGCGTACCGGCCGCTGATGACGACGGCCACCTTCGACGGCGCCGTTCAGGGCCCCGGCGGGACCGACGTGCTCGGGAGCCGCGTCTTCTTCCACGGCTGGGTGGGCAACGCACGCCACATGTACACCGCGGAGCTGGGCTGGGCCAACGACTACCCGGTCGTCCGCGGCAGCCGGGTGCGGTACGAGGCCGAGGGCGGCACGCTCAACCACGCCGAGGTCCGTACCGGCGCGGCCGGAGCATCACAGGGGGCCGTCGCAGCCAAGATCGACTATGCGGACAGCTGGGTCGACGTCCGGGTGTTCGCGCCGGTCGCCGGGGCCTACACCGCGTACGTGGCCTACGCCGCCGGGTACGGCGACGCGCAGCACCTGGTGACGGTGAACGGGGGCACGCGGTTCACGCTGAGCTATCCCGACCGCGGCTGGGACAACTGGACGCAGGCGCCGGCCCAGCTCACGTTGAACGCCGGGTGGAACACCCTGCGCTTCCAGTACCAGACGCGTTGGGCGGAGCTGGACTACATCGAGCTCGCCTGATCCCTGGGCCTGCCGCGAGCCGATGACGACAGTCGAAACCGGCACACCGATCGGGAACTCAATGGGGCCCGTCGTCCCAGCCGCCGTAGGCCACCAGGCCGTCGACGAGGCCCTCCGCCTGGAGCGCCCCGACCCGGTCGGAGGGGTGCACTCGGGGAGCCGTCAGCTGCGGTCGAACCCCCGTTCCACCATGGCGGCGAACCCGTCGAGATGGCGTGCCAAGATGTAGTCGAACATCCCGTCCAGGTCCGACACCGTCTCCTCGGGGACCAGGGCCAGGAGTGGAAATCGTCCACTGCTGAGGAGCTCGTCGGCGCGCTTGCGCTGGATCAGCCGCCAGCCGTCGAGCGTCATACCGGTCTCCTGGGCGGCTTCGGCCTCCTGCGCCATGGACAGTGCCACGGTGCTGACCAGCGCGGGCAGCGTGAGCGCTTCGCGGGTCCGGATCTGCGCGGGTAGCCCGAGCCCGTCGAGCGCGCGCAGGGTCCACTCGGTGTGGGCCATCATGTTGGGCACCAGCAAAGGGCGGGTGAAGGAGACGGCTTCGGGCAGCCAGAAGTGTCGCCGGCACAGCTCCCATTGCCGGCGGGAGACCAGCTCGAGCTTGGCCCGCCATCCCTCCGGCCCGGGGTCGGGCAGCTCCGTTTCGCCGAACACCTCGTCGGCCATCTGCGTCACCAGTTCGTCCTTGCCGGTCACGTGCCGATACAGCGACATCGGGCCCGTCCCGAGCTCGGCCGCGAGCCGCCGCATGGACACGGCGTCGAGCCCTTCGGCGTCGGCGATCGCGATGGCGGCGTGCAGGACGTACCTGCGGTTCAGCGAGCCTTTGGGGACACCGGCTTGCCGTGGTTTCGGCGGCCCGGATGGGCCTGAGGGCCGCTCGGTTCGGCCTGCGCGGACGCTGACCACCGTACCGGCGCCGACCTTCGTCTCGACCAGACCCTCCTCGCGCAGAGCCGCCACCACCTTGGTCGCGGTGGCGACCGCGACCCCCCATCGCTGGGCGATCTGCCGGATGGACGGCACACGATCGCCGGGCCGCAGGTCGCCGGCCAGAATCCGAGTGCGGAACTCCGCCACGATGCGCCGGTAGGGCGGATCTGGACGGTGTGTGGCCGAGGTCATCGGCGCCCTCCGATTTCCTTCATGGAGTGTACTAGTTCACCTACTAGTACAGTAGAGCACTTTGCGGGGGCAATTGAGCGCTTGTAAGCGAGGTTTTCCGAAGGGTTCCCTACGATGTACGCATGACAGTGAGTACATCGTACGCACGCGTTCGTCGGGCGTGCGGCACAACCGGGCGAGGAACGTGCGGCGTCGCACACAACGGCAGGGACCGCGCGGGATCGGAAGCGGCATGAACCGGTTGGGAGACCAGTTGTCCGACGTCCGGTTGTGGCACCGGCCGCTTATGATCATGACGGCGGCCATGTCCGCCCTCGTCGTCGTCGCCAGCGTCGGCCTCTTCGTCGACGGCCGTGAGCTCATGCACCAGTCGGTGTGGGCCAAGCCGCTGAAGTTCGGGGTGTCGTTCGTCATGTACGGCGCGACACTCGCCTGGCTCATACCGAAACTGCGCCGGGCACGGCGCACGATGCGGGCCGTCGGAACGGTCTTCGCCGTCGCCGGGCTGATCGACGTCGGGTTCATCGCCGTGCAGGCCGCCCGCGGCACCTACAGCCACTTCAACGCCAGTACCGACCCGTTCGACCGGATCGGGCAGCAGATCTTCTCGACCGGCGTGTTCGGCCTGTTCGGGGCGAGCCTTGTCGTCGCCGTCATGCTGCTGTTCCAGCGCGTCGGCGACGCGGCGCTCACCTGGTCCCTGCGTGCCGGGCTCGGGCTGGCCGTCCTCGGGATGGCCCTGGCGTCCTTCATCACCGGGTGGACCTCATCGGCCGGATCCCGCACGGTCGAGGACGCCTACGGCAACCCGGTCCCACTGGTCGGCGGACACGGTGTCGGGACACCGGACGGCGGCGGCATGCCGATCACGAACTGGAGCACCACAGGCGGCGACCTGCGCGTTCCGCACTTCATCGGCCTGCACTCCATCCAGCTGTTCGTACTCACGGTGCTGGCGCTCACCTTTTTCGCGGCCAGGATCGGCTGGCTGCGCCATGAACGCGTACGCGCCCAATTGGCCGGAGTCGTCATCCTGGGCTGCAGCTCCCTGTTCGCCATCACCGCCTGGCAGGCTCTGCGCGGCCAGTCGCTGATCCACCCCGACGCGGCCACGTGGACCGCACTCGCGGTGGCGGCCGTCATGACCGCGCTGACGGCGGGCCTGGTCGTCATGGTGGCCCACCGCAACCAACTGGCCCTCCGCGCCGAGGCGACACGCCGTAGCGAACGGGTCCGCCGTAACAGGGCAGCGCGCCACGATGACCGCGCACCCGGCAGCGAGACGGCACCCACCGGTGACGGGCACGCGCCTGTCGGCTCCCGTCAAGCGGTCCCACATCACCGCCCAGCGAGCACGCCGCCCCGCCCTTCCGCCTGAACGGCAACCTGAGCCGGCAGGCCCGCCGGTCACCCCGACCCGGCGCGGCCCCGGCCGCCAAGAGGCTGTGCCGGCTGCTACCCCTTCCTCTTGCGGTCCGACCCATCGAACTCTCCGGAGCGGTCGTGGGGATTGTAGACCGCAATCGCCGGCGGGCGCTCATGCGCTACACCCAGATCACCTAGATTTGCCGGGAAACCTGAAGATAGAGCTCTTCGAATGGATTGATGGCAATTTAGCCCTCCCGTGATATCGATCCGATCCTTTCGTGAAATGGTCGTGTTTCACGACCCTCTTCGCATGGGTACCTCTGACTCGGCGCGCCGATTCTGGTGACACGGAAGAATGCCAAATACATCATCATTAGGGAAGCTCGGTGATTGCTCGCCTCAAGCCGACGAATTCGAGCAGAGTCACCCAGGTGGCCCCCATGCTGGGGCCCGCCTTCGTCGCGGCGATCGCGTACGTCGACCCGGGGAACGTGGCCACCAACCTCACCGCGGGCGCGACACTGGGCTACACCCTGGTATGGGTCGTCGTGGTGGCCAGTCTCGTCGCGATCCTCGTGCAGTTCCAGGCGGCGAAACTCGGCATGGCGACCGGGCGGAGCCTGCCGCAGTTGTGCCGGCAGCGGTTCACCCGGGCGGGCAGCCTCATGCTGTGGTTGCAGGCCGAAGTCGTCGTGCTCGCGACCGACCTCGCGGAGTTCGTGGGCGCGGCGATCGGGATGCAGCTGCTGTTCGGCATGCCGGTGGGGGTGTCGGCGGTGTCAACGGCGGTGGTGTCACTCGCACTGCTGGAACTGCGGCGCAAGGGCCGGACCCGCCCGTTCGAACTCATGAGCGCCGCGGCTCTGCTGTTCGTCGGCGCGGGCGTCGGGTACGACATCATCGTCACGGGAAACCAGTCCGCGGGCGGACTCGCCGCCGGGCTGATCCCGGGCCTCGGAGGTGAGGGAGCGCTGCTCCTGGCCATGGGCATTGTCGGCGCCACGGTCATGCCCCACGCGGTCTACCTGCACTCGGCGCTGGTGCAGGGCCACGGCATGACGACCGCCGCCGCCCGCGCGCAGCCGGACCTCATCCGCCGGATCCTGCGCCTGGACTGCTCACTGGCCTTGGGCGTCGCCACGGTCATCAATGTGTCGATGATCGCCCTCGGCGCCGGGCTCGGTGCCAAGACCGGCGGTGCGTGGACCGGCGACCTGCCGGCCGCCCATGTGGAACTGGGCGCCCGGATAGGCGGAGCCGCCGCCCTCGCCTTCGCCATCGCGCTCCTGTCGTCCGGGATCTCCTCCTCCGGGATCGGAACGCTCGCAGGCGACATCGTGATGCAGGGTTTCCTGGGCCGGCGGGTGCCCGTGCACGTGCGCCGGATCGTGACCATGACGCCGGCCGTCCTCGCGCTGTTCTCCGGCGTGTCGCTGACCGACCTGCTGATTCTCAGTCAGGTGGTCATCTCGCTCGGCGTGCCCGTGGTGCTGTTCCTGCTCGTCCGTTTCTGCCGCGATCGGTCGCTGATGGGTCCACTCGTCAACGCCCCGCACACGACCTGGATCGCGGGCGCCGCCGCGGCGATCGTCGCTCTTCTCGGCTGTTCGCTGCCGGTTCTCCTGCTGTTCTGACCTGTGAACGGGGTCTTTCGATGCACGACCACACCGGGTTCGGCGAGGACGGCACCTCGCCCGAGATAGTGATTCCGATTTCCCTGGCCAGAATTCGGGTCAAGTTCTTCGTCTTCGCCGGACTGGCCGTCGGCTGCGCGATTTTCGGTACGACCCCATGGCTCACCCTCACGCTGCTGCTCACGTGTGCCGGGATTCTGCTGGCGGTGGCGATCATAGGAGGGAAGGAGCTCATCCGTTCCCTGTTCTTCATGTCGCCGAAGTGAGACTCGCGATAAGAGCCGTCATTGCCGGACGGGATCGCTGGGGTTGGTCCGGGCGACGATGAGCGGATCGATCGGGGTGAAGGGGAATTGCGGAAGCTCGCGCTCGGGAATGCGGAAACTCGCGGCGAGGACTTCGCGGGAGAACGCCGACGCGGTGGCCCGATAGCCGATGTCGCCGGGCGTGGGCTGATCGAAGAAGATGAGGAAGTGGATGTCCTCGTCGCCGATGACCTCGATATGGTGCGGGAAGGCTCGTGGCACGAAGTACACGTCGCCGGGGCTGAGCAGATACTCGTCGAGGGTGTTGTCGGGGTCCAGGACGCGCATGCGGGCGTGGCCTTTCTCGACGTATCCCATCTCGGCGGTGATCGGATGCCAGTGCGGTTCGCGCATCCCGCTCTCCCTGATGCGCAGGGAGTACATGGAGATGTCCTCCAGGGCGGCCCAATACTGCTTACGGGCCAGGCGAGCGTTGCCGTAGGCGTACGACAGCGGCGCGTGCTGGCCTTCCGCGTCGAACAGGTGAGCATTGGGCAGCCCGGCCGTGGACGGGACGTCGGCGGTGCCGGTCCGGCGGACGATCTGCTGGGCCGGAGACCGGTTGAAGGCGTCGAACGCCGATGAGGGGAGGTCATAGGTGTTGCCGAGCACCGCGTCGGTCATGGCGGTGAAGCTGTCGTGCAGCGAGAAATGTTGCGGGCGCTCGCTGCGCAGGGCGAGGAGGAATTCGGCGCGCTCGGCACCGATGTTCTCGATGTGGTAAATAGCGCCGGACTCGACGTGATACATCTGACCGGCGCTGACGATGAACGAGGAGAAAGCGTCGGCGTTGCCGAGGATCGACACCAGGACCGTGCCGGAAAGGCAGTAGCCGAGCTGGTTGGCGTTGACATTCCACTGCGGCTCGCGGATCGCGCCGGGTTCGAGGACGACGCGCTTGAGCGAGAGCCGGTTGAGGATCGGCAGCACGCCGGCGTCGACCATGGTGACCGAGCCGAGCTCGTTCTCGAATGCGGGTGACACGGTCGCCAAGGAGGTGATGTGCGGCGAGACGTACGTCATGGGTTTCCCTTCGTTGCCGCAACCCGCACGCTCAAGGTGGAATGCGTGCCGCCGCGAAATGTCGTCCGGGTCGCATGGCGCGTCCACGCCGGTGGTCCATGAGTTGGCCTTCGCGTGCTCCCGTTTTCCAAGGTTAAGCATTAAGTGTCCGCTGCAGCGGATTGTGGTGCAGCGTGTTGCCTCATCGGGGCTTTCGCGAACTTTGTCCACGAGCCGATCGGCAGCGGCAGGAGTGGGCCGGGGCGCAGCCGTGACCGTAGAAGAAGTCCGGTCCTAGGGGGCGATCATCAGGTCCTCGGTGGGCAGGGTCTGGCAGGCCAGCCGCCAGCCCGCGGTCAGCTCGTCGTTGGAGAACATCCCCCTGGTGTCGGTCTCATAGGCGCCGGAGACGACCCGTACGCGGCAGGTGCCGCAAGCGCCTTCGCCGCACGACTGGGGCAGCGGGACGTCGGCGGCGTTGGCGGCGTCGAGGACCGACTGCCCGGGGTGGCAGGAAAACGCCGGATCGCCGCCGGTCATGCCGATCGTGAACTCGGTGACGCCGGCCGCCGCGGCGGCCAGGGCGATGGCGTGCGCCTTCTCCCGGCGGGTCTCGTTGCTGCGGCCGGACACGAACGCCTCGGTGTGGATGGCCTCGCGCGGCACCCGCAGTTCCGTCAGGTGACCGATCAGGTCCTGCATCATCGATGCCGGTCCGCACAGGTGGACCCGGTGGGCGTCTTCGGTGTACGCGCGGAGCACGTCTACGCCGATCCGGCCTTTCCGCCCGGTCACAAAGATCGATACCTCGAGCCCGGACAGGCGTTCCCGCAGCGCCTCGATCTCCGGCCGGAAGGCGACCTCGTCCTCGGCCCTGAAGCTGGCCAGCAACACGATCCGCCCGGTGTGACCGGCGTCGGCGGCCGCGGCCAGCACGCTCATCAGCGGCGTGATCCCCACGCCCCCGGCGATCAGCAACAGCGTTCCGGCCGTGAGGTCGTGTGCGGGATCGCAGGTGAACTCGCCGTGCGGGCCGCTCACCCGCAACGCCTGGCCGACCGCCAGCTCTTCGTGCAGGAAGGTCGAGCCGAGCCCGTCGGGCTCGTGCTTGACCGCGATCTCGGCGAAGCCGTTCTCCCCTGGGCCGCTGCAGATCGAGTACGAGCGCTCGATCGGCTCGACGGCGACGGGCAGGTCGACCTTCAGGTACTGCCCGGCGGTGAAGGAGAACGGCATCGCGCCGGCGTCCAGGGGTTCGAGGCGGATCCGGCGTACGGTCGGGGTCAGCGTCTCGATCGCGGCCACCCGCAGGTATCCGTGCCAGGGCGCGGCCGGGTCCGGGGCCACCCCGCCGGAGCGGATGGCTCGCCACATGGTCCCGAGCTGCCGCGGCCTGAGCACCGCGTTCGCGGCCATCAGCCCGCCCGCCAGCGCCCCGACCACGCCGGGGCCCCAGGCGTCCTGGCCGGCCACGAAGAGACCCTTGACGGGCGTGCGGCATCCCGCCCGCGATGACCGCAGCCGCTGGGGAGTCGCTGCGAGGCCGTAGAAGGAGCCGAGAACGCTGTGCTGATAGGTCTCGAACGACAGCGGCGTCGCGAGCTCGGCGAACGCGATCGCCTCCCGGAAGCCGGGCCATTGTGCCTCCAGGCGGGCGATCAGCCGCCCGGCCAGGTCGTCCTTGAGCGCGCGGTAGCTCTCCGGCCGCTCTTCCTCGGGCGTCCCGCGCCACCGGTCGACCACGCCGGGATCGACGAGTTCCACCACCTCCACCGTGTGGAACCGGGCGGCCGGGTTGTTGAGCGAGGCGAACGAGACGTACAGCGTGCCTTCCCCTGGTGCGCCGTGGAAGCCGTCGAGGTCCGGCATGAACCAGTGGTTCTCGCCGCGCACCCCGAACGCGGCCGGCGACCGGTCCATCCCGAGAAACAGCATGACCGCCGACGGTTCCGCGGGCAGGTCCGCCAGTTCCCGGCCCCTCCCGATCAGGGCGTAGGTGTTGCGTACTCCGGCCGCCGAGACGAACGGCCCGCAGCCGCGGGTCGCGGAAGCTGCGGGAGACCTGGTCCCGCAACGATCGGTACGTCGAGGGGAAGAGCCGCTCGAGGATGGGCGAACTCATTTTCCGGACGCCGGCGGGGAAGGACGCGAAGACATTGCGCACCACGAGCCCGACCATGGCCCGGCGCGTGGTTCGCAAGAAGCCGTCGATGGCGCCGGCCTCGGCCGGGAACCGTTCCGCGAGACGCTCCCGGAACCGCTCCTTCGTGGCGGGGACGGCGAACTCGAACCCCGGGAAGTGCAGGACGTCGTAGTCGTCCGGCAGCGGCGAGAGCTGCACCCGCCCGTCCGTCATGAACTCGAGGAACGGGCCGGCGTTCGCGCTGATGTAGTGCAGCCCGGTGCCGAACTGGTATCGCCCGGCGCGGGAGAACTCGTGCGTCATCCCGCCGAGCGTGTAGTGCTGCTCGAGAACAAGAACCCGTTTCCCGCCGAACTGCGCGATCGTACGGGCCGCGGCGAGACCGCCCATGCCCGAACCGATCACGACGACGTCGGCTTCCTCGTACGCGACCATCCACGCCCCTCGGCTTGTCCGTCCTCCGGGATCAGATTGGCGGAGCCGACTTGACGCCGACGGAACGATCCGGGAATCCCGCCGCAGAACAGCGCTCGTTCACATCCAGTCTCCGTTCAGTGCGCCGCCGTAGCTTTCCGTCATCACGTCATGAGAGGTGGGGCAATGGAACACAAGAGGCCGACGATCGTGCTCGTACACGGAGCCTTTGCGGACGGCAGCGGCCTCACCGCGATCGTCAAGCGGCTCGTCGCCGACGGCTATCCGGTCGTCGCCGCGCCGAACCCGCTTCGCGGGCTCTCCTCCGACGCGGAGCAGGTCAAGGCGCTGCTGAACAGCATCGAGGGACCGATCGTGCTGGTCGGCCACTCATACGGGGGCGCCGTCATCTCCGGCGCCGCCACCGGGAACCCAGAGGTGAAGGCGCTGGTCTACCTGGCGGCGTTCGTGCCGGAGACGGGCGAGAGCGCGCAGGAGCTGGTCGAGAAGTTCCCGGGCAGCACCGTGGGCGAGTCGCTCAAACCCGTGCCGCTGCCCGGGGGGCAGGTCGACCTCTACATCGACCCGCGAGTGTTTCATGCAAATTTCGCCGGGGATGTGCCCGCCGAGGAAGCCGCGCTCTACGCGATCGCGCAGCGCCCGGCCACCGGCGCCGCCCTCGGTGAGCCCGCCGCCGGCCCGCAGGCCTGGCACACGATCCCGAGCTACAACCTGATCAGCGGCGCCGACCGGATCATCCCGCCGGCGGCGCAGGAGTTCATGGCCCGGCGCTCCGGCGCGCAGGTCCAGGTGGTGGAGGGCGCCTCGCACCTGGTGTTCGTCTCACGGCCGGGCCCGACCGTGGCCCTCATCGAAAAGGCGGCGAACGAAAACGCATAAAAGCGTCAGTCCCTGCCGAATCTTCGCCGGATAGGGTTCCTGCGTGCGCCAGGGTCAGCTCGTCGGACGGGATGAGGAAAGTTCGCGGCTTGCGGCGCTGCTCGGAGACGCGGCCAGCCCGGTCCTGGTGCTCTGGGGTGAGGCCGGCCTCGGCAAGACGGCGTTGCTCGACGGGCTGGCCGCGGCGGTGGCCGGCTTCCGCGTGCTACACGGTGCCGGGGCGGAGGCGGCCGGCTTCCGGGTGTTACGCGGTGCCGGGGCGGCGGCGGCCGGTTTCCGGGTGCTGCGCGGTGCCGGGGCGGAGGCGGAGCGGGACCTGGCCTACGCCGGGCTGCACCAGCTGATCTCCCCGCTGCTGCCGGACTCGGCCGGCCTCGATCCGGCGCACCGGGCGGCGATCGACGCGGCGTTCACCGGCACCACCGGTGCGGCCCCGCAGGTGATGACGCTCGGCATCGCCGTGCTCGACCTGCTCACCCTCGTGTCGGCGGCCACGCCGCTGCTGCTGGTCGTCGATGACGGGCAGTGGCTGGACGCGCCGAGCGCGCAGGTGCTCGCGTTCACCGCGCGGCGCCTCGCGGGTACGGCGGTGCGCATGGCGATCGCGGTGCGCGCCGAGGTGTCGTCACCGTTCGACGGGGCCGGGCTGCCGGAGCTGGTCCTGGATCCGCTGAGCGAGCGCGCTTCGGCCGTGTTGCTGGATTCGCAGCGAGCCGGGCTCAGTCCGTACCGCCGGAAGCTGATCCTGCGGACCGCGGCCGGGAACCCGCTGGCGCTGATCGAGCTGCCCCGGTCCAAGCTGCTGGACTCCGGGGCGATGGCGTTGTCGCGGCGGCTGGAGCAGGTCTACGGCGGGCGGCTGCGCGAGCTGCCCGAGCAGGAGCGCGGCGAACTCCTGCGGGCGGCGCTGGACGGCGCCGGCGCCGGAGCGGCCCGCAGGGTCGGTGCGGTCCGGTACCGGATGCGCGACGTCGGACGGGCGGTCGAGGCGGGCCTGCTGGCCCCGGACCCGGACAGCGGGGAGCCGGTGTTCCGGCACCCCCTCGTCCGGTCGGCCGTCGTGCAGGCCGCGACGCCGGACGAGCGCCGCGCAGCCCACGCCGACCTCGCCGAGCTGCACCGCGACAGCCAGGAACGCCGGGCCGTGCACCTGGCCGCCGCTGCCGTCGACCCGGACGAGGACGTCGCCGCGGCCCTCGAAGCGGCGGCCGTCTCCGCGACCAGGCGCGGCGGCGCCGCGATCGCGGTCACCTGGCTGACCCGTGCCGCGGAGCTGAGCCGCCGCTCCGCCGACCGGTCCCGGCGGCTGGCCGACGCCGCGTTCCTCGCCGGGCAGGCCGGCTTGCTCGACATGGCGCAGGGCCTGGTCGAGGACGCCACGGTGGACGGCCCGGCGGAGGTGATCACCGCCGGGTTCGTGGCGCTGTATCGCGACGGCGATGTCGCCGCGAATCACCGGCGGATCTCGGCGCTGCTCGAATCCGGGGTCGGCGACGCCCGGCTGACCGAACGCGCGCTGAGCCTGCTGCTGGCGATCAGCCAGTTCGACGCCGATCCGGCCCGCTGGGCGCGCACCGACGCGCTGTTCGACCGGTTCGGTGACGGGGTGGGCCCGTCGACGGCGATCGCGCGGGACGCGTGGGGGGACCTGGTGCGCCGTGGCCACGGTGTGCCGGAGCGGATCGCCGAGGCGCTCGCCGGGCCGGGCGCACTCGCGCCGTGGGATGCGATGCGGCTGATGGTCTCCGCGTTCTACGTGGGCGTGCTGGGCGATCATCGGCCGCTCCTGCGGCGCATGGTCGACAGGGAGGTGGAGTCCGGCGCGGTCACCAGCGTGATGACCCTGCTCCAGATGGTGATGCTCGACCAGATCGGCACCGGTGCGTGGGCGGAGGCCGAGCAGACCGGCCGCCGGGGCCTGGCGCTCACCACCGAGCACGGGTACGGGCTGTTCGCCCAGGCGTTCCGGGCATACCTCGGGCTGCTGGCGGCCTACCGCGGCGACCAGGCCCGGGCCCGCGAGCTGCAGGCGGCCGTGGACACCTGGGGACGGCCGCGCGGGGTGGGGTTCCTGACCGAGTACGCGGAGGCGATCGGCGCGGCCGCCGCGCTGAGCGAAGGCGAGTACGAGACCGCGTACGCCTACGCCGCCGGGATCACCGCCCCTGGCGGGTTCACCCGCTACTCGCAGCAGGCCACCCGTACCCTGCTCGACCTGGTCGAGGCCGCCACGCACACGGGCAGGCACGACGCCGCCCGCGCGCACGCCGAAGCCGCGCGGGACGCGGGCCTGCCGGCGCTCTCCCCTCGTCTGGCGCTGCTCACCGCCGGGGCGCTGGCGATCACCGCGCCGCAGGAGGAGGCCGGTGTGCTGTTCGCCGCCGCGGTCGCGCACCCCGCGGGCGCGGCGTTCCCGTTCGAGCTGGCCCGCATCCGGCTGGCATACGGCGCGTGGCTGCGGCGCGCCCGCGAGCCGGCCCTGGCCCGTCAGGCGCTGGCCGAGGCGCTCGGCGCGTTCGACCGGCTCGGCGCCGCGACCTGGGCCGAACGGGCGCGCACCGAGCTGCGCGCGGCCGGCAGACCCATCCGCGCCGACCGCGACGCGGTGGCCACGCTGACCCCGCACGAACGGCAGATCGCCGAGCTGGCCGCCGGCGGTCTGAGCAACCGGGAGATCGGGGCCCGGCTGTTCCTGTCGCCGCGCACGGTCGGCGCGCACCTGTACAAGATCTTCCCGAAGCTCGGCATCACCTCCCGCGCCTCTCTGCGTGACGCGCTGCGGACGGACACGACGTAGGTCATCTGACTGATCAGCGGGCACCGACTGTCCGGCGATACTGAGCGGCGGCTCGTCCGTGATCACCGACCTCAGGCACTCGCTCACCGTGGACAGCGGGTGGCGCCAGGTCGCGGACCACGTCCCGGAACGGCCGGCCCGGCGGCCGATCGCGCCCGGCCGGTGACCGGGATCGGCAATCTGATCAACAGTTCGGGAGTAGGAACAGACATGGCCACATGGTCGCCTTCCGGCAATGCGGGCGGCGCGGCACGGTCATCCTCCGGCGGACGCCTGCGGCTGCAGATTCTCGGTCCGTTGCGGCTGTGGCGGGACGGCGTCGAGCTGGACGCCGGGCCGCGGCAACAGGCCTACCTGCTCGCTCTGCTCCTTGCCCGCGCGGGCAAGCCGATCAGCACGAGCGAGTTGATCGACCTGATCTGGGGCGACGACGCCCCGGCCTCGGGCGTCAACATCCTCCAGAAGTACGTGGGCTCGCTCCGGCGGTTACTCGAGCCGGCGCTGCGGGCCCGCACCAACGGCTCGTACCTGCAGCGCCGCGGTAACAGCTACCTGTTCACGGCCGGCGGCGACCTGCTGGACGTCCTCTCCTTCAGAGAGCTCGTCGGGGCGGCCAGGACCGCCCTCGTGGCGCAGCGCCCCGATGTGGCGCTCGACTGTTACGTGCGGGCGCTGGGGCTCTGGCACGGCTCGGCAGGGGACGGCTTCTCCCACGGTCCGGCCGCAATGTCGATCTTCGCCGCGCTGGACGGCGAGTTCTTCGACGCGTGCGTGGCGGCGGCCCGGCTGGCGATGTCCCGTGGCCGTCCTGAGCAGGTGCTCCAGCCCCTGTACCTGGCCGCCTGGATGGCGCCGTTGCACGAAATGGTGCAAGCCAGTCTCGTCACCGTCTTGGGCGCCGCCGGTCAGCAGGCGGAAGCGCTGTTGGTTCTCCGGACAGTTCGCGCACGGCTCGCCGAGGAGCTCGGCATCGAACCTGGCCCGGCGTTGCTGGCCGCGTACCGGCAGGTAATGGATCAGCCCACGATCGCCGGCCGCGCCGGGGAGGCGCCCACCGAGCGGCAGCCGCCCCCCGCCTCCGGGACGCCGCCCACCGGCGGTCTGGTCGGCCGGGTCGAGGAGCTCGCGGTGCTGCGGCACACGGTGGAGTCGGCCCTTGCCGGAGGCACGGGGCTCATCCTCGTCGAGGGCGAGCCGGGGGCGGGCAAGACCCGCCTGCTGGAAGAGATCAGCGCCCAGGCGGACCGGCGCGGCGCGCTGGTCGTGTGGGGCCACTGTCTCGAGGGAGCCGGCACGCCGTCGATGTGGCCGTGGGTGCAGACCGTCGGCGCGGTCCTCGAGAGGCTGCCGGCCGCGGCGCGGGAGGAGTGGCAGGCGGGCGAGCTCGGCCGGCTCGTGGAGCCGCGCGGCGGCGCTCCCGGCACGCCGGTGCTGCCGGACAGCGGCGCCCAGTTCCGGCTGTTCGAGCAGGCTGTCGCCCTTGTCGGCCAGGTCTCGGCGCTGCAGCCGGTGGTGCTCGTCGTCGACGACCTCCAGTGGGCCGACATCGCCTCGCTGTACCTGTTCGGGCACCTGGCGGCCCGGCTACCGGGCGGCACGGCGGTCATCGGCGCGCTCCGCGATCGCGCGCCCGTGCCCGGCCCGGAGCTGGCGCGGATGCTCGCAGTGGCGAGCCGGCTGCCCCAGCATCGCCGGGTCCGGCTCGGCCCACTCGGTCCGGCCGAGGTGGCGGAGCTGGTCCGCCGCGAGACCGGCCGGTCCCCCGGCGCCGGCACCGCTCGCGGCATCCATCTCCGCACCGCCGGTAACCCGTTCTTCGTGCGGGAGTTGTCCCGATTCCTCGCCGACGGGGGTGAGCTCACCAAGGAGGCCGCCGCGCGGGCCGGGATGCCGTCCACCGTGCGGGACGTCGTTCGGGGCCGGATGGCCGACCTCGACGAGGATGCCAGAGCCCTGTCGCAGCTCGCCGCTCTCATCGGGCGGGAGGTCGATCTCGCTCTGCTCGCCCGCGCCGTCGGCCTCGACGTACAGACCTGTCTCGACCGCCTTGAGCCGTTGGAGGCCCTCGGTCTGCTCGAACCCCAGCCCGGCGATCCGTTCTCCTTCCGCTTCCCGCACGACCTGGTCCGCGAGTCGGTCGTAGGCACCACGCCGCCGCGGCGCGCGCCCCGGCTGCACCTGCGCGTCGCGGACGCCCTGGAGCGCACCGCCCCCGACGACGAGTCCGTCGCCGAACGCCTTGCCCATCACCTGTGGGCGGCCGGCCCGCTGGCGGATCCGGACAGGACCGCGGGCGCGCTGATGCGCGCGGGCCGCTGCGCGGCGGGCAAGTCGGCGCTGGAGGCCGCCGCGCCGCGGCTGACCTCGGCCGCGCAGGTCGCCAGGACGGCGGGGCTGGCGGAACTGGAGCTGTCCGCCCTGTCGCAGCTCATCGCGGTGAACGGGATGCGGTCGGGGTACGTCGGCTCCGCGCTCGACCTGCACGAGCGGGCCGAGCACCTGGCGCGTGGCCTCGGGCGGGAACGGGAGGCCGCCGACCTGCTCTTCTCCCGCTGGGCCGCCTACTCCCAAGGCATCCAGCTCGACCGCGGCGACCGGCTGGCGCGACGGCTGCTCAAGCAGGGGGAGGCGTCCGCCGACCCGGTCGTGCGCGCGTACGGTCTGCACGCCTGGGGCATCCACCAGTGGGACCTCGGCAACATCGGCGAGGCGTTCAGATACCTGAGCCAGCCCGACTCGACCATGCGCGACGACCTGGCCCAGCGTGAGAAGGACCCGCTGCGGCACGATCTGCAGTTGCTCTCACCCGTGATGCTCGCGCTGACGACCGCGCTGCACGGTGACGCCGACGCGTCGCGGAAGCTGCTCGACACGATCGAGGCAGCCGCGGGCGACGATCCCTATGTGGTCACGGTCTGGGCCGCGTTCGCCGTCACGGTCGCGGCGCTGGCCGGCGACCCGGCCTGGGCGCTGCGCGCGGCGGAGCGGGGGATCGCCGTGGACCCCGAGCACTCGTTCGTCTTCCTCGGCAGCTACCAGCGGCTGGCCCGCTGCTGGGCACTCGCCGTCACCGGTGAGGACCCGGCCGGTGCGGCGGCGCAGGCTCAAGGTCTCATCGCCGCGGCGCTGCTCGACCCGCCGCGTTCGGGCCTGGCCACCTGGTGCGGGCTGCTCGCCGAAATGTGGCTGGCGGCCGGGCGGTTGGACGAGGCCGCCGCGGCTCTCGACCGGGCCGACGCGTTCCTCGACGCCCACGGCCAGCGATCCGCCGAGGGCCTGCTGCTCCTGCTGCGGGCCCGGCTGCTGCTGGCCCGCGGCGAGCCGGTCGCGGACGTCCGGACCGTCGCCGAGCGCGCCCAGGCGCTGTCCGTCGAACGTGAGGCCCATCTGTTCGCCCACCGCGCCGAGGAACTGCTGGCCGGGCTCAGCGGTGGCGTCGATCGGGCTCAGCGGCGGCGTTGACCCGGGTTCAGGAGTGGCGTGACGGCGTCGCGCCGGTCGTGCCGGTCGCGTCTGTTGCGTCGGTCGTGCCGGTCGCGCCGGCCTCCGCCGGGCGACGGCAGTAGTAGACCAGCGCGGGCGGGAGATTCGCCCACACCGTCCGGCTGATGACCACCTCGTCGAACTGCGACCGCATGGAGCGCAGCAGTCGCCGGGCCGGTGGGGCCCACCGAGCGTGCACGTAGGCGAAGGTGGTGAACACGCCGTGCGGCGACAGGGTCGCCACCACCGCGGACAACACGTCGCGCTGCTGCTCCTCGCTGAATGCCGCCCACGGAAGGCCGCTGACCACGACATCGGTCTGGCGCAACCCATGCTGCGCCAGCACCGTGACCAGGTCGGTCGCGTCCGCGTGCACGACGTCGAGCGCCGGATGGAGTGCGGCGAGCCTGTCCGCGAACCGCGGATTGACCTCCACCGCTATGTGCCGGCCGCGTCCGGCGAGGCGCTGCTGGATGGCTTCGGTGAACGAGCCGGTACCCGGACCGAGCTCCACGACGACCGGAGAGCCGGTTCTGGGCACAACCGCGGTCGCCACCCTGGCCAGTGCCGGGCTGCTCGGCGCGATCGCGCCGACCGTCATGGGATCGCGTACGAACTCGAGGAAGAACGACACCGCTCAGTCCCGCCGGGAGGGCGAGGAGGCCGCCCGGATGTGGAACGCCAGCCCGATGCCCCAGACGACCAGCGAATACAGCGGCCAGAAGAAGCGCTGCGGAGTGAAGAGCCACCACACCACGACCTGGACCAGATTGACCACGACATAGCAAATGACGTGGATCTGCAGGCCTCGTTTCAATTGTTGACCGCTTTTTCTCGATCTCATTTCTCGACCTGTTTCTCAGAGGCCCGACCTGCATGACGGAGCCAGGCTAGATCGGTCCACTTGATGACGAGGGAACTGTTCGTGGATCCAGCCGTGCAGTGATCGTCAAGTGCCCGGACCTACGCTGACCCGCGATCAGCCTCTGGCGAAAGGTGCCACACTCATGACGACCACCCGCCGTACGCTTCTTGCCGGATCGGCCGCGGTCACCGCCGGTTCCCTGCTCGGCGCGCCCGCGGCGCGGGCGCACGCCCGGCCGGAGGGCAGATCCAAGCCGACCGTCGTGCTGGTGCACGGCGCGTTCGCCGACGCCTCCGGCTGGAACGGTGTCGCCGGCCGGCTCCTCCGCGACGGCTATCCGGTCCTCGCTCCGGCGAATCCGCTGCGTGGCGTGGCCGCCGACTCCGCCTACCTGGCCGGCATTCTCGCCACGCTCAGCGGCCCGTTGGTGCTCGTCGCGCACTCGTACGGCGGGATGGTCATCACGAACGCCGCGACCGGCAACGCCAACGTGAAGGCGCTGGTCTACGTCGCCGCGTTCGCCCCCGGCGAGGGGGACACGTTGCTGGGCCTGCAGACGAAGTACCCCGGGAGCAAGCTGGGGGAGACGGCGCTGGACTTCCGTCCCTACGGTGAGGGCCTCGTCGACGGGTACGTCAAGCACGCGGTCTTCCGCGAGGTGTTCGCCGGCGACCTGCCCAGAGCGACCACCGAGCTGATGTGGGCCGGTCAGCGGCCGAGTGACGTGCGCGCGCTGCAGGAGCCGTCCGGCGCCCCGGCGTGGAAGGAGATCCCGTCCTGGTATCTGGTGGCCCGGGACGACAAGGTGCTTCCGGCCGCGGCGCAGCGGTTCATGGCGCAGCGGGCCGGCGCGCGTACCGCCGAGGTCAACGCCTCGCACGTCGCGATGATCTCGCAGCCTGCCGTGACGGCCGACCTCGTCAAGCGCGCGGCACGCTGAGGCCGGCCATGTTCGAGCGATGGGGACGGACGATGATCGGCCGCTGGTGGCCCGGCCGCGATGACGGATCCTCCGGCGTTCCAGCGGGCCGGAACCACATGAACGACGGCGCGGCGCAGCGCGAGCCGGTCCTGGACGACGAGCAGTTCCGCCGGCTCGCCGAGTACGGCCAGGTGGAGCACCTCGAGGCCGGCCGGGTTCTCTACGCCTCCGGCGACGACTCCTACGACTTCTTCCTGCTCCTGACCGCGACCGTGGACATCGTCCGGGACGCGACGGCGATCGAGCCGGAGCGGCTGATCTACCAAGGTGGCCCCGGTGACTACCTCGGCGAGCTGAACCTGCTGACCGGCCAGAATGTCTACCTGACCGCTCGCGTGGTGACCGCCGGGACGGCCGTGCGGATCGGCGCGGCGAGGTTGCGCCGGGTCCTCGCCGAGCAGACCGACATCGCCGACCTCCTGCTTGAGGCGTTCCGGGAGCGGCGCGAGTTCATCCGCTCGGTGGCCGGCAATGCCCTGGAGATCGTCGGCCGGCCGGACGCCGCGGAGACGCTCGAACTGCGTACCTATGTGACGCAACTCCTCCTGCCGCATTCCTGGCTCGACGCGACCTCGCCCCCCGGGCGCTCGCTGATGACCTCGGTCGGGCTCGCGGAGGACGAACTCCCGGCGGCGATCGTCGGCGGTGCGGTGCTGCGGCACGCGACGCCCGGCACGATCGCGAAGGCGCTCGGCCTCACCTACCGGCCCGGCGGACGTCCCGTCGACCTCGTCGTGGTCGGTGCCGGCCCGGCGGGGCTGGCCGCCGCCGTGTACGGGGCCTCCGAGGGCCTGGTCACCGTGTTGCTGGACCGCGGTGGGCTCGGCGGCCAGGCCGCCAAGAGCTCCCGGATCGAGAACTACCTGGGCTTCCCGGAGGGAGTCAGCGGCGCGAGCCTCACCCGGCTGGCGATGGTCCAGGCGCTCAAGTTCGGCGTGCGGATCCACTCGCCCTGTGCGGTGGCGGGCCTCGACATCTCCGATGACCGGCAGCCCGCCGTCCTGCTGGAGGACGGCTCACGCATCGAGTGCCGGGCGGTGATCGCCGCCACCGGGGCGCACTACCGGCGCCTCGACATCCCGCAATGGGCGACCTTCGAGAAGTCGGGCTGCATCCGGTACGCGGCGACCGAGCTGGACATCCGGGGGTATGAGAATCAGCCGGTGACGGTCGTCGGGGGCGCCAACTCCGCCGGGCAGGCGGCGCTCTCCCTTGCCGCCCACGGCGCGACGGTGAACCTGATCATCCGCGGCGCCGATCTCGGGGCTCGGATGTCGTCCTACCTGACCGACCGGATCCGGGCGCATTCCCGGATCGAGGTCCACACCGGCAGCATGGTCCGCGAACTGACCGGCGACGACACCCTCGGATCGATCGTCGTCGAGAGGCCGGGTGGCCGCCGAGACCGGCTGGCCTGCCGCGCGTTGTTCTGCTTCATCGGCGCCGACCCGGTGTCGAGCTGGCTGGCAGGCGTGGCCAAGGACGACGACGGCTTCGTCCTCACGGACAGCCGGCTACCCGCCGGAACGTCTGATCCGCCGTTGCCGTTCCAGACGAGCGCGCCCCGGGTCTTCGCGGTCGGCGACCTCCGCTCAGGCTCGACGAAACGAGTGGCCACCGCTGTCGGCGACGGTGCGAGCGCGGTGTCGTCCGTCCACGCGGCGCTCGCGATCGACTGACGCGTCCGGCCGATTCCGGGTGGCGCAAGCGCGCGTGCAGGGCTGTCACTGCCGGTAGAGCACGAGGTGTTCATGGAAGAGAACGCCGTCTCGGACGTCGCCGGTGGCGGTGAAGCCGATGTCGTCGACGTAGTCGATGTGGTCGCCGGTGACCGTGTAGCGGCCGGTGTAGGCCCGTTTGCGGCCGTCCCTCTCCTCCTCATAGCGGCCGTCGGGCAGGAGTTCCTGCCGGATGCGGCCGTCGGCGGTGACCCACATGCCGACGTGGGGATGGTCCGCGCCGTTGCCGGTCGACGCCTTGCCGGGCCCCATGTTCGAGCACGCGGCGGTCAGCACGGTGAACAGGCCGAGCCCGAGGAACAGGCTTGTCTTCATGGTCGTGACCTTCCTGGTCGGTGAACGGAGTGCCCTGGGTGGCCGTCAGCGGCGGGTGAACCGGTAGCCGGGCCGGGATGCCGCGCTCGGGCGCGGCCGGCACGACTCGGCGGAAAGGGGCGTTCAGCGGCCGGCGGCGCGCAGGACGCGATCGCGGGACTCGCGCACGTCCTGACGCAGCTCGGCCAGGTCGACGCCGAGGACGGTGCCGGCCCACTTGCGCACTCGGCCCGCGATGAAGACGGCCTGGATGTTGCGCGGGTCGGAGCCGAGAACGAGGGTGCCGATCGGGTCGTTCAGCGGCATGTTGTTGAGGTCCTCGGCTCCGACGATGAGGAAGTCGGCCTGCTTGCCGGGGGTGAGCGAGCCGGTGACGTCGCCGAGGCCGACGGTCTTGGCGCCCTGCAGGGTCGCGAAGTCCAGGACGTCGGCCACGCCGATCCGAGCAGGGGTGGCGGCGCTGCCGTAGGCGGCATTGACAGCGCGCATCCGCTGGATCGCGTGCAGCGCGCGCATCTGCGTGAACATGTCGCTGGCCAGCGCCACTTCAACATCGATGCTCAGACCGGGGCGGATGCCGGCCGCGAGCGCCTCGTCGATGGCCGGGACCGCGGTCTCCAGGCCGATCTGCGCCTCGGAGGTGGGGGCGAGCGCCACCGTGGTACCCGAGTCACCCATGGCCCGCCAGGCGTTGGGGGTCAGGCCGGTGCTGTGGATGAGCGTCACGTTCGGGCCGAGCAGCCCATCGGCCGACCAGCGCAAAATGGCCTGGGAGGAGGGGAGGCCGAAGACGGCGTCGACGCTGACGCCGATGCCGAGCTCGCGGGCGACGCGGGCGAGCTCGCTCCCGTAGGCGAGATCGGGGCCGGCGATCTCATCGGTGGCCAGGGTGGCCAGGCGCAGAGTGAGCAACTGGTCGCCGGAGGCGAAGTACCTGTCCTGCAGCCGGGTCAGGTCGGCCGGCCACTGGCCGTCCCAGTCGCCGAAGTGCGGCCGCATGGAGGCGTGCACGCCTCGGATGCCGGTGTCGATCAGGGCCTCGATGGCGCTGTCGGAGTGGGCGGTGGTGCGCGAGTTGTGGGAGAAGTCGAGCATCGTGGTGATGCCGCCGTCGATGGCGGTCAGGGCGGCGAGCTTCGTCCCGATGTACATGTCCTGCGGCTGGTACGCGGGAGCGATGCCGGCCAGGGTGGACATGACGTACTCGCCGAGGTCGTTCACGTCGGGCATGATCCGGCGCAGCTGCGCCTCCCAGGCATGTCGGTGGGTGTCGACGAAGCCGGGCGCCAGGATGGAGCCGGTGGCGTCGATGACGACCGCGCCCGCGGCGGCGCCGGCGGTGCGCAGGTCAGGGGCTACGGCGGCGATGGCGCTGCCCTGGATGAGCAGATCCCCCTTGGGCAGAACGCCGAGATCGGGATCCATGGTGACGATCGTGGCACCGGTCAGCAGAACGCGGCGGTCGCGATCGGTGTCCTGGCGGCGCAGCTGGTCGAGGGTCGGGTCGGCGTTCATGGGGCCTTCTCTCCGTCGGTCGCGGCGGGGTTCCACCGCTGACGGATCCGAGTCTGTCCACGTCGCCCAGGGCGAGGAAGGCCGCTGATTTCCTGGGAGTGCCGCACCCAGGATGGAAGACGTGCGTTCACGCTGTTGTGACGACGGGCGGTTACGAGGACGGGCCGTACTCGCCGAGATCCGGCGCGGCCAGGGACTCCAGGAGCGCCGGACTTCCGCTCCGCCCACAAGCGCCGGAACAGCGGGTTCTTGATCGACAGCTCGGTCAGGCCTCGCTCGTCGGGCGCCATGAGCGCGATCTCGCACAGCTCGGCCACGGCCAGATCGTCCAGCCGCAGAGCCTGCGCCAGGGCGGCTGCCGTCCGCCGCGAAGGGTGTCCGCCATGTTGTGACTCATCGGCATATGTCACCTAGCCTGGTCAAATGAGCCAAAGCACACCCTTGGGGGAGTTCCTGCGAGCTCGTCGCGAGGCTCTCAAACCGCAGGACGTCGGCCTGCCGGAGTATGGGCGGCGCCGGGTGAAGGGTCTGCGCCGCGAGGAAGTGGCGATGCTGGCGGGCATGAGCAGCGACTACTACGTACGACTCGAACAGGGCCGGGAGACGAGCCCCTCGCCGCAGGTGGCCGAGGCCGTGGCGCGCGCCCTGAGCCTGGATGAGGAGGCCACCGAGCACCTTCACCGCTTGATCCGGCCGCCTGCTCGGCGCCGAGCCGTCGCCAGCGACCACGTCAGCCCGCAACTGCTGCAGCTGATGGACAGTTGGTCCACCTCACCGGCGTTCGTGCTGGGCCCCGCCCTGGACATCCTGGCCGCCAACACGATGGCCACTGCCCTGTACGAAGGGTTCGCCGCCGCCGACAACCAGGCCCGCATGATGTTCACCGACCCCGCGGGGCGGGAGTTCTACCAGGACTGGGAGCGGGCCGCGCACTCCTGCGTGGCCGAGCTGCGGGCCGCCTACGGCCACGACCCGGAGTCCGCGCGCATCAACCAGATCGTCGACGAGCTCTGCTCGGCCAGCCCCGCGTTCGCCGAGCTGTGGGCCCGCCACGAGGTGAAGTCGAAGACGCAGGAGGGCAAGCACCTGCGGCACCCACGCGTCGGCGACCTGAACATCCAGTTCTCCACCTTCACCGTCAACGGCGCCCCGCACCAGCAACTCGTCGTCTACCAGGCCCAGCCCGCCTCGGCGAGCGCGGCCGCGTTCGAGCGACTGCGCTCCTCAACGGCAAGGATGCTGCACAAAACGACGTGACCTGAGACGACGTCGTGGCTACCTGGTTCGTCACCGGTGCTTCCCGCGGCCTCGGCGCCGAGATCGCCTGAATCCGCACTCAAAGGGACACGTGGTCGTCGCGGTCCGCAACCCCGGACAGGCTCCCCGGCGACCTACAGACCTCCGACCAGGTCCTCGCCGTCGCCCTGGACGTCACCGACCGCGGTGCGTGTGTTTCCGGAAGCTGCTCCGGCCGGTTCCGTGATCTCTGAGGGCTTGTTTCCGGACGTCACCCACTCGGCCTGATAGTGTCGAAAACACCGAGGTCATTTCGAGCGTTGGCATTCAGGTCTGCGTCGCCCCCGGCGAACCACTCACCGTGGCCCTCCCCTTGGGGCCTGGACAGGTCAGACGACCATGACGCCGACACTTGTCTCTCAACCCGCGCCGGTCAGCGCCGCCTCGTCCGCGATGCCTCGGGTCGATCCGGCGCTACGGCTCAGTCTCCACCCGGTGCTGGAACGGCGAGCCGTGGTGAACGGGGCCTGGTGGCCCCACTCCCGCGACGCGGCCGCCGAACTACCCGATCTCATCGCCGCCGTCGATCAGCGGCTGCGGCGGATCACGCTGCTGGTAGGCGTGCACCGGGACTCGTGGCGGCGCATCCCGCGCCGGATCCCGGCACGTGGACGGACGGTCCGCATCGGTGGGTTCGGGCATGGCGACCCTCCCGTGATCGTTCTGTTCTCCGCCTCCGACGAGCCGGTCGCCCTGCTGATCATTCCGCCGGACACCGCCGTCGGCCCCGCCGAGGCCGCGCTCAAGCTCACCGCCAAGAACACCGCCGACCTGACTGACGATGCCATCTTCGCCCTCGCGCACCTGCCGTCCGATCCCGCTCTGCGCGCCACAGCCGACAGCGTCGCCCGCTGGGAGAGCGAGGTCAGTGGACAGGAGGCGCGGCACTCCATCAGACGGCCATCAGCCTCGGCGTAACCCACGTACCGTCCGCCGACCTGATCGAGCCGGTTCAGCCACGGCGGCGGGCCGGCTTTCCAGCCGGAGGGCTCATTTCAGCTTCTCCAAAGGGAGACCCTCATGACCGCCATCGACACCGCGCCACTCGGCGGGGTCGCCCCGCCGACCACCGTCCACCTGTCGGGCGAGATCGACATCTTCACCAGTCCAGCGCTTCGCCGGCAACTGATGAGCACGCTGCACCACAGCACTAGCCTGCTCATCCTCGACCTGTCGCAGGTGTCGTTCTGCGACGCCGGCGGCTTGGCCGTCCTGGTCGGCATCCAGCGCCGCGCCCGGTCGATGGGCATCACCATGGCCCTGACCGCGCCCCGCCCGTTCGTGTCCCGGCTGCTGCGCATCACCGGCCTGGGCCGCGGCCTGCGGATGGTGGCGTCGCCATCCAGGCAAGACGAACGACGAGGACGATAGACCTTCAAGGGGCGACCGGTGGTGAGGCTCGACGGCAGGGACTTCACGGTCCCGGATCATGGTCGCAGCGATGGCGGTGCGGCGGCCGTGAGACGGGTGCCGAGCGTGCGGACGTGTTCGGCCAGTTCGGGTGGCTCATGCACCGTGAACGGCGCCCCTATCAGCGCCACCCACAGCGCCAGTTCGTCGAGCGAGTTGGAGCCGCAGAGCAGCGTGCAGGTCCCTTCGTCGACGGGCTCGACCGCGCCTGTCGTGGGGGAGACGCGCTCGGCCACAGTCGCCGCGGAGGCGTAGACGGTGAAGCGACCCTGGTAGCGATACGGGGCGCTGGAGATCGCGTGTGAGGCGTATTCCGCGAGGTCAGCGGCAGGCAGATCGCGGGGGGCGAAGCGCGGGCCGTTCGGCGAGCGCAGGCTGAGCCGGTCGAGGCGGAAGGTACGCCAGTCCGCACGTTCGGTGTCGTAGGCGACCAAGTACCAGCGGCGGCCGGTGGTCACCAGGCGGTACGGTTCCGCCGAGCGCCTGCTGTGGACGCCGTCATGGGCGCGGTAGTCGAAGCGCAGGATCTCATGATCGCGGCAGGCCGCTGCGATCCTGGTCAAGGAGTCCGGGTCGACCGCGGACCCGTCGGCAGTCATGGGGACCGTCATCGACTGCAGCGCGCGGACGCGGTGCCGCAGCCGGGACGGCAGCATCCGCTCCAGCTTGGCCAGCGCCCGCATCGAACTCTCCTCGATTCCGGCCACGGTGCCGCCCGCGGCGGTGCGCAACCCGACGGCGACCGCCACCGCCTCCTCATCGTCCAGCAGCAGCGGCGGCACGTCGGACCCGGCACCCAGCCGGTATCCGGACACCCCGGCGACGGCGTGCACGCTGTAGCCGAGTTCGCGCAGCCGCCCGACGTCGCGGCGGACGGTCCGCGCCGTCACGCCGAGTCGCTCCGCCAGTTCCACGCCCGACCACTCCCGGTGGGTCTGCAGGAGCGAGAGCAACCTGAGCAACCGGGCCGATGTCTCCAACATGTTCCCCAGAGTGCCTCATCCCTAGGACCGATCCTGTCCTAACCTGTCCCTAGCGTTCTCTCCATGACGCCCACCACGCAGATCAGCCCGTTCCATATCGACATCCCGCAGCCCGCGCTCGACGACCTGCACGAGCGGCTGGCGCGCACCCTCTGGCCCGACGAACTGCCCGGCGTCGGCTGGTCGTACGGCATCCCGGTCTCGTACGTGCGGCGGCTGGCCGAGTACTGGCGCACTGGATACGACTGGCGAAAGCACGAGGCGGCGCTCAACGAGTACCCGCAGTTCACCACCGAGATCGACGGCCAGAACATCCATCTCCTGCACGTGCGCTCCCCCGAGCCGGGCGCGCTGCCGCTGGTCCTCACCCACGGCTGGCCCGGCTCGATCGCCGAGTTCATGAAGGTCATCGGCCCGCTCACCGACCCCCGCGCCCACGGCGGCGACCCCGCCGACGCCTTCCACGTCGTCGCCCCGTCCATCCCCGGCTTCGGTTTCTCCGGCCCCACCCGCCAGACCGGCTGGGACCTGAGCCGGGTCGCCCGCGCGTGGGCCGAGCTGATGAGCCGCCTCGGCTACGAGCGTTACGGCGCCCAGGGCGGCGACAGCGGCTCGGTCATCTCGCCCGAGCTCGGCCGCGTCGCCCCCGACCGGGTGGCCGGCGTGCACGTCAACGGCGCGCTCGGCTTCCCGACCTTCGACCCGGCCGAGATGGAGGGCCTCACCGAGACCGAGCAGGCCCGCCTGCGGCAGTACGCCGACCAGGACGCCTCCGGCTACGCGATCATCCAGGCCACCCGGCCGCAGACCGTCGCCTTCGGCCTGCACGACTCTCCCGCCGCCCAGCTGGCCTGGATCGCGGAGAAGTTCAAGGAGTGGACCGACCCAGCGCACGACCTGCCCGAGGACGCGGTCGACCTCGACCAGTTGCTCACCAACGTGGCGATCTACTGGCTGACCCGCACCGCCGCCTCCTCCGCCCGGCTCTACAAGGAGGGCTCGGCACAGTGGGGGAGGCCGGTCGAGCGCTCGGAGGTCCCGCACGGGGTCGCGGTCTTCCCCGGCGACGGCGGGGTCCGGCGCATCGCCGAGCGCGAGCACAACGTGATCCACTGGTCGGAGTTCGACCGGGGCGGACACTTCGCCGCCATGGAGGCCCCCGACCTGCTGGTCAGCGACGTCCGGGCGTTCTTCCGGAAGGTTCGCTGAGCTTCACAGGGCGTGCGCGAGCAGCTCATCGGGACACCGCGTCGGAACTCCCGAACCACGTGGTGAGTAGCGGATCAGGCCCACTTCCGCGATCAGTTGCCGTGCAGAACACGGATGCGAAGTCGCGCCGGGCCGGTGGACCGGCAGCCGGCCGGAAATCGGTTGGCTTGCGGGGGACCCGGCGCGCGACCATTCGTCCCATGGAACTGATTGCCGAAGCGGTCGAGCTCACCCGCAACGCTACGCACGGCGGCGACCACGACCAGGCGTGGCAACTGGTGCTGAAGGCGGTGGAGGAACCGGCTGCCGTCCGCGAGCCGGCCTTCCTGATGGTGAGATCCGCCGACCCCGCCGAACGTAAGATCGGTTTCGACCTGGCCGGTTGCCTCGCGGAGATCGACGAGTCGATACGGGAACGCGTACTACTCGCTTGCCTGCGGGCGCTCAGGACGGAGACCGATGACGACGTCCACGTGGGCATCGCGCGGGCACTGGCCTGCACCGCAGACGAGCGTGCGCTGCCCGAGCTGCTGCGCCTGGCCGACCACCCCCACGAGGACGTGCGCTTCTTCGTCGCGTGGGGGCTGCCGATGGGCCGCGAGGACGACGACGCGGTCATCGACACGCTGATCCGGCTGAGCGCCGATCCGGAGGAGGACGTACGCGACTGGGCGACGTTCGTCCTGGGAACCCAGTGCCAGGCGGACAACACGAGGATCCGCGAGGCGCTGTGGGCACGCATCGGCGACGAGGACACCGACGCGCGTGAAGAGGCGGCCGCCGGGCTGGCCCGCCGCCGGGACCACCGCGTCGTGCCACACGTCATCCGCATCCTGGAGAGCGGCGCCGTCAGCGGCTCGATGCTGGCGGCGGTCGCCTGCCTGGGAGATCCGGAGCTGCTGCCCTACGTGGAGCTCTATGACGACGATGACGAGGAGCTGGTGGAGGCGATGCGCCAGTACGATCCGCAGACGCGCGCCTCTTTCACGCCCAACCCCCACGAGCTGGCGCAGGCGCTGCGTGAGTGCGATCCCGAGGCGCGCGCCGCGCGTGACGCCTTCGCCGCCGGCCTGGCCGAGGCCCTGCATGCCCGCCTGCCCGAGCTCGACTTCGGCGTGTACGGCGAGATCTGCGAGCCGGGTCTCACCCTGTCGGCGCGCCGCCAGACCCTTCACTGGTCGATCGAGTCCCTGTGTGATCGCGCCGGGGCGGATCCGGCCCTGGCCGCCGAAACGGTGGCCGCCGACCTCTCCTGACGCGGCCCCAGAGTTCGCCGCGGCGAGGCTTAGCCAGGCACGTGAGGACACAAGGTAGATTTCTTGACTATTCTCCGTGGCGTTGCCGGTGATCGTAGGATCGTTCGCGTGGATCTGGACACCGCCGCCGCCCGGCTCGGGGTACCCGTCGAGGATGTCGACCGCGTGCACCGGCTCGCCGGTGACCGGCCGTCGGCTCCGCTGCCCGCCAAGGCCGACGCGCCCGCGATCCTCGACCGGCTCGCGGTGCGGCCGGACGACGCCGCCGAGATCATGGCGGGCTGGCCCGACCCCGACTCTCCACTGTGGACTCCGGAGCTGCGCTGGCTGCTCGACCGCTCGATCGCCCTGGTCCGCGCCGATCTCGGGGGCAACGGCTGGTTGCCGCCCGGTCCGGAGCTGCCGCGCGAACGGGGCCCCGCCTGGCGGCATCTCTACGTGTACGCGTACCTGGCCCTGGTCGACGTCGTCACGAGGTACCACCGCGACCACGGCATCGCCGATGCCGTGACGTGGGTGACCCTCGCGGATCTGGGCCGCAACCTCGCGATCGACCGGCGGATGCACCGCGAGGGCTGGCCGGTCATGCAGAGCTGGCTGACGCTGCACTCGCGCGGCGGCATCTACGAGCTGGGCCGGCTGCAGCACCATCGCGGCGGCACCACGATCCACCTGCACATCCCCGAGTCGGGGCCGATGACCCCGGAGGCGGTTGAGGCTTCGCTCGACGAGGCCCGCGCGTTCTTCCCACGCCACTTTCCCGACGAGCGCTACACGGCGTTCTCCTGCGGTTCGTGGCTGCTCGACCCGCAACTACTGGAGTACCTGCCCGAGGACTCCAACATCGTCCGGTTCCAGCGGAGGTTCGAGCTGGAGCCCTACGAGGAGCCGGAAGGGCAGGACGCCGACGTCGAGGTGCTGCGGTTCGTGTTCCGTACCCTGACCACGCCGCTCGACCAGCTGCCGCGCCGCACCGTGCTCCAGCGCGCGATCGTCGACCATCTGAAGGCCGGCCGCCACTGGCGCATCCGCAGCGGCCACTTCCCGATCTAGACCCGACGGCGTCGTACTCGCTGGGAAGTCAAATAACCTCGCGAAGCCTTGGCCCTCCCGGCGGCTGTGGCTGCGGCTCAGAGCGAGCGCCGCAGTCTCCAGTCGCCGAACGATCTCGGGATGGAGTTGAAATCGCCAGGCCGGCTAGTGCATCGCCACGTGGCTAATTCCAGGCGCCGGGCACCTGGTAGGGCACCTTGCCTTCGAGTTGCTCCTGGTCGAGCACCTCGCCCTTCAGCGGCAGCGCGACGGTGACCTGCCGTCCCCAAGCGGAGTAGCTAGTGTCCGCCTCGACGCGGAGCACGGAACCCTTCCAGTGGTGCAGGACTCCCTTGGCCGTGACTCGCTCCACCAGCCCAGCCGTGCTCAGACGGAGGGTGTAGGAGATGGTGCTGACGGGCTTGCTCCAGGAGTAGCCGCGGAAGCGCGAGGCAAAGGAACCAGACACCTTGACCAGCTTGTCGGCCTTGATCGTGCCCTTCACCACCCCGCCCCGCCAGGACGTACGGTGGGCCAGCAGCGCCTTGAGCGTGGCGGGCTCCAGCGCCTCCAGCAGCGGATTACTGGCAGGCAGATCGGTATACGAGTAGCGCACCCATTTCGTGCCCTGCGGAAGTACGTCGGCGAATCGCGGGCCCGAGACGTAATCGTCGTAGCCTGACGAGATCACCCTCAGAGGCGTCTCTTCCGGGGCGGCGTCCTCCGCCATGGCCGCCTTGCTGAACTGCAGGCGCTGGGACGTATCAGAGGCGACCTCGCCTTGCGGCCCGAACCCCACCATGCCGTCCAGGCTCAAGGTGTAATACATGCCGCGACCGTGATCCACCTTCGAGGTGGACACGATGTTCACGCCCTTGCCGCGGATCAACGCCGCCCGGAGCGCCGCCACCGGGTCGGTCCCGGGCGCCGCCTGCGCGGGGGCGGCGACGAGCTGCGCCAGGCCCGCGATCAGGATTACCCCCACGACGGTCCGCTTCATCACGATCCCCTGGAAATCGGTCGGAGGAACGCAACAATCTTGTGCATACGAGATCAACTGTCAAGCCCAACCGCGATCATGGACGAACGTCGCACCAGCGAGGTAAGGGCGCGGGCGAGTCACCGTGCGCAATCTCGGCAGGCGCCGAAAGCAGCGACAGTTCACCAAGACGATGCCGGCCTGGGTCAACCGTAATCATCGGTCAGGTGACGGATCGCGCCACCAGGGCCGTGGCCTGCCGCATGGCGTTCCGTACCTCGTCGGGTCCGTCGCCGCGCTGCAGCGCGGTCAGCGCGGACGCGCTGACCGCGCCCACCATCGCGCCGACCAGGGCGGAAGCGGTGACGGTGTCGAGCCTGGAGGGGAAGGCCCGCTGCAGCGCCTGGGCCAGTACGGCCTGCGCGGTGAGGTACCGCTGCAGCAGCCGGGCCTGCAGCGCCGGTTCCGAGGCCGCCAGCCGCGCCCGAAGCGCCGCGAGCCCGCTGGACAGGTCGCGATCCCAGGCGTTGACGATCATCTGGTCCATCGCCCGCACCAGCACCTCGGGCAGCCGCTCCCCGGGGCGGCGCTCGGTGATCGCCTGCAGTGCCAGATCGACGCGCACGTCGGTGTTGGCCAAGAGCACGTCCTCCTTGGTCTGAAAGTGGAGGAAGAAGGTGCGGGGGGACACCTCCGCGCCGTCGGCGATCTCGGCCACGGTCACCTGGTCGTAGCCCCTGTCCTGGAACAGGCGCACCGCCGCCTCGATCAACGCCTGCCGGGTGCGTTGCTTCTTGCGCTCCCGCAGTCCCAGTTTCTCCACCATGTGAACCATTTTACTTCACATTCTGCAGTCATGCATACAATGAATAACTACAGCGACTGCAGCCACTGAAGGGTGGTCATCATGGGAAACCTGGACGGACGCGTCGTCCTCATCACCGGAGCGGGGCGCGGCATCGGACGGCAGGAAGCGTTGCTCTTCGCCGCCCAGGGCGCCAAGGTCATCGTCAACGACCCCGGCGTCGCCATCGACGGCACAGGCGGCGACGCCGGCGTGGCAGCAGACGTCGTCGAGGAGATCACCGCGCGCGGCGGGCAGGCCGTGGCCAACACCGACAGCGTCGCCGACTGGAACGGCGCCCGCCGCATGGTGAACACAGCCCTGCACTCCTTCGGCGACCTGCACGTCGTGGTCAACAACGCGACCATCGAACGGAACATGGGCCTGACCGACCTACCGGAGCAGGACTTCGACGACGTCCTGGCCGTCAAGCTCAAGGGCACGTTCGCGGTGACACACTGGGCCGCCCGCCACTGGCGCGACCGCTTCCAAGCAGGGACCCGCGCCGACCGAGCCGTCATCAACACCTCCTCCGGCTCCGGACTGCTCAACCCGCTGCCCGCACAGGTCTCCTACGCGGCGGGCAACGCCGGAGTCGCGGCACTCACCGTCGTGGCCGCCCTCGAACTGGGCCGCTACGGCGTGCGGGTCAACTGCATCTCACCGTCAATGGCCCGTACCAGACTCACCCTCAGCGTCCCCGGCATGAGCCGGCAACCCCCGGAGGGCGACCGGTTCGACCCCCTGAACCCGGCCGCCAGCGCACCCGTCGCCGCCTACCTGGCCAGCGCGGCCTGCCCGCTCACCGGCCAGGTGCTGTCGGTACGAGGCGGCACGGTCGCGGTCAACCACGGCTGGTCCCTCGGCGGCCACATCCACAAGGACGGGCTGTGGAGCGTGGAGGAACTGGCCGACAAAGTGAAAGAACTGCCGATGGACGACCCCTTCGACAAGCTCGCCCAAGCCCTGACCGGCGCGCTCGGCATCACCGGACGCGAGGAACTCCAGGAGATGATCAACGCCCTGCTGGACCAGGGAGCCCAGTCCGGCACCGCCTCCGCATGACGCGACAACGCACAGCCGGACCGCATGCCCGCTTTCGCGGTCCGCGGGGCGGATGGAGCCCGCCCCCAAGAGCACCAAAGACATGTCGGCGTGGTCTGGTGCATGGCCAGGTCGGCGACCAGGGTGCTGAGCTCGATCTCCTCGGGCTCGTTGTCGGCGATCACTCCGTTGTTGCCAAACCCGATCCACTTGGCGAAGCCGTCGTTGGACCCGACCATGTTTGGTGGCCCGGGTGATGTTCTCCCGCAGAGTCCGTTGGACGCTCAAGCGGACGCGGGACATGACGAGCCCGTCACCACCAGGCCATCCAAGCATCCCGCCTGCACGGTCCGAAACCGCCCGCTACCTTGCTTCCGTGGCACTCAAGGAGATCAATGAGCGGTGGGCAGGAGACAACCTCGACGATCTGGTCGCCTACTTCGGCGCAGATCCGCACGAGTACCCGGCACACCAGGTGGTGGCGGCGCGCTGCGGCCACTGCACGGGCCAGGTTTTCCGTCTTGAAACAGATGAATCGTCCACATGCGTGCGGCGCACCTGCATCAGCTGCGATCAGACCGTCTACATGCTGGACGGCGAAGAATACTGGCCGACGACAGAAGAAGACGACGAAGCCACGTATGTTGTCGAGTGCACCTGCGGCTCGGACGAATTCGAGACCGCAGTCGGCTTCACCTTCTATGACAACGCCCCGACCGCGGACATCCGCTGGGTCAGCATCGCGGTCCGATGCACAGCCGACGGGCTCATCGGCTATTGCGCGAGCTGGAAGATCGGCTACGGGCCCTCACGCCACCTGGTCGACGCAGTCTGAACATCAAACCCGCCCGCGACACGCCAGGACTCCCTCTTGCCCACCGCGAACGCGCCGACGCGGAGGGGAAACGGAGGTCGAGCCACCCCGTGCGCCGGCTTGGACGCCTGCGAGTGGCCGGCGATTGTCCGTACGGCTCCGTACGCGGCCGGTTACCATGACGGCGGGCCGGGCCTTGGGGAGGCGCTCGTGCAGGAGCAGGAACGCATCACGACCCGCGAGGAGTTCGGCCAGGCGCTGACCCGGCTGCGCGAATCGGCCGGAGTGCCGGTGCGCCAGGTGGCGGCCAAGGTGGGGGCCGACATCGCCGCCAGCACGCTGGGCGACTGGTTCGCCGGGCGCGGCCTGCCCTCCCTCTCCTCACGCGACCTGCTGATCGAGGTCCTGCGGGTGTGCGGGGTGAACGACGACGCGGCCGTCGAGCAGTGGCTCAACGCCTGGCACCGGGTACGTCGCGCGCCCGGGCGGCGACCGGCGGGGCCGGAGCCGTACCGGGGGCTGGCGGCTTTCGAGACCGAGCACGCCGAGTGGTTCTTCGGTCGGGAGGCGCTGACCGAGCAACTCGTCGCCGACCTGGCCGAGCCCGGCCTCCGGCTCGTGGTGGGCGCCTCGGGCTCGGGCAAGTCCTCGCTGCTGCGGGCGGGGGTGGTGCCCGCGCTGGGCCGGCCCGCCGTCGTGTTCACGCCGGGGCCGCACCCGATGGCCGCGCTGGCCGGACAGCGGGGCGAGGTGCTGATCGTGGACCAGTTCGAGGAGGTCTTCACGGTTTGCGAGGATCCGGACGAGCGCACGAGGTTCGTCGCGGCGCTGGGCGCGGCGGCGGAGCGGTCGGTGGTCGTCATCGGCCTGCGCGCCGACTTCTACGGCCAGGCGATGCGCCACCCCGAGCTGGTCGCGGCGATGCGCTCCGGTCAGCTCGTGGTCGGCCCGATGTCCGAGGACGAGCTGCGCGCCGCCGTCGTGAAGCCCGCGCGCAAGGCCGGTACGGAGATCGAGAACGGCCTGGTCGAGCTGCTGCTGCGCGAGGTCGCCCCGGCCCGCGCCGACGGCGAGGCGCACGAGGCCGGCACGCTGCCGCTGGTCTCCCACGCCCTCTTCGCGATGTGGAGCGAGAGCCAGGGCAGGCGGCTGACCATCGCCGACTACCGCAAGGTCGGCGGCATCGGCAGGGCCGTGGCCGACAGCGCGGAGAAGGTCTACCTGGCCCTGGACGAACACCACCAGGAGCTGGCCAGGAGAATCTTCCTGACGCTGGTGCACGTGGCGTCGGACACCGCCGCCACCCGCAGGAGCAGGACGATCGCCGAGGTTCTCGCCGACCACGACACCGCGGTGGCGGCCGAGGCGGAGGACGTGCTCGACCGGTTCGTGGCCGCGCGCCTGGTCACCGTCGACCTCGACAAGGTGCAGATCAGCCACGAGGCCCTGGTCACCGCCTGGCCCCGGCTGGCCGGCTGGCTGGAGAGCGACCGGGCGGGGCTGGTCGTCGGCCGCGACCTGGCCGAGGCCGCGGCGCGATGGGCGAAGGAGGGGCACGACCCCGGCGCCCTCTACCGCGGATCGCGGCTGGCCGTGGCCCGCCTCTGGGCCGAGGGCGCCGGACCGCACGCCGCACCCGGGCCGCAGGCCAGGCGGTTCCTGGAGGCGTCCGTCGAACGGCAGGAGGCGGAGGCCGCGGCGCGGCGGCGGGGCACCCGGCGGCTGCGCCGGCTCGTGGCCGTGCTGGCGGCGCTGCTGTTGCTCACCGCGGTGGCGGTGGTGGTCGCGGTACGCGGGCAGGGCGCCGTCATCGACCAGCGCAACGCGGCGCTGTCCGGCAAGGCCGCCAACGAGTCGGTCGCGTTGCGCGCGGGCAACCCGGCCCTGGCCGCGCAGCTCGCCCTGGCCGCCCAGCGGCTCGCACCGACCACCGAGTCACGCGGTGCCGTGCTCAGCACGCTGGGCAACCCGTACGCCAACGTGCTGACCGCCCACGCCGGCGCGGTCTACGCGGTGGAATACAGCCCCGACGGCAGGCGGCTGGCCACGGTATCCCTCGACGGCACGCTGCGGATGTGGGACGCAAGTGATCCGCTGCGGCCGGTCGCGCTGTCGTCGGTGGTGGGCGATGCCAAGGGCATCGCCGCGGCGGCGTTCGCCCCGGGCGGACAGGTGGTGGCCACGGCCGGCAACGACAACACGGCCCGCCTGTGGGACGTGCGCGACCCCCGGCACCCCGTGGCGCTGTCCGCGCTGGGCGGGCACCTGATGGGGATCATCGGGCTGGCCTTCAGCCCGGACGGGACGATGCTGGCGACCGCCTCCTACGACGCCACGGCCCGGTTATGGAACGTTACGAATCCGCGCAAGCCGTACCTGCTGAGCACGCTCAAAGGCGCCCCCAAGGAACTGTCGGACGCCGTCTTCAGCCCGGACGGCAGGACGCTGGCCGTCACCGCCTTCTCCAACGACGTCATGCTCTGGGACATCGGCGACCCGCGCCGCCCCGAACGCCTGCCCGACCTGCGCGGGCACACCGCGGCGGTGCTGTCGGCCGCCTTCCACGGCGACACGCTGGCCACGGGCGGCTTCGACAACACGGTGCGGCTGTGGGACCTGCGCGATCCCCGGCACGCCAAGAACCTGGCCACGCTCTCCGGGCACGAGAACGGCGTGGTCGCCATCGACTTCAGCCGCGACGGCCGCTCCCTGGCCACCGGCAGCTACGACCGTACGGTCCGGCTGTGGGACCTGACCGACCTCCGCGCCGACCCGATCGTGCTGACCGGGCACTCGGGCACCGTCTACGCCGTGCGCCACAGCCCCGACGGCCGCACCCTCGCGACCGGCGGGCGCGACGACACCGTACGCCTGTGGGACCTGCGCCGGCCCCTGCTCGGCGGCCACCGCGGCACCGTCTACGCGCTCGCCTACAGCCCCGACGGCCGCCTGCTCGCCACCGCCAGCCACCCGGTCATCAAGATCTGGGACGTGTCGGGCGACCCCCGCCCGCTGGCCACGCTGACCGGGCACACCAACGGGGTCACCGCCGTCGCCTTCGCCCGGAACGGCACGCTCCTGGCCAGCGCCGACCTGGACAGCTCGGTACGCCTGTGGGACCTCACCGACCCGGCCCGCCCCCGGCTCCTGTCCTCGACGGTGGCCGGCATCGGCAACATCTTCACCGCGGCGATCAGCCCCGACGGCAGGAGTCTGGCGGTGGCGGGCGAGAAGTTCGACGTGTACGTCTGGGACATCACCGACCCCAGGCATCCCGTACGCCGGGCCGTCGTCAAAGGCCACGAGGCCGCCGTCAACGCCATGGCCTTCAGCCCCGACGGCCGGCTGCTGGCCACCGGCGGCGGGGACCGGACCATCAGGCTGTGGCGCACCGCCGACCTGGCCCCGCTCGGCGTCGCCCGCGGGCACGGCGGCACGGTCTACTTCCTCGCCTTCGACCGTACGGGCACGCTGCTGGCCAGCGGCAGCGGCGACCGTACGGCCCGGCTCTGGAACGTACGCTCCCTCGACCGGCCACTCGCCGTCCTGCGAGGCCACTCCGACAGCGTGCAGTCGGTGGCCTTCAGCCCCGACGGCCGTACCCTGGCCACCGCCGGCGACGACAGGACCGCGATGCTCTGGGACATCGCCGACCCGGCCGGACCGGCCCCGCTGGCCACGCTGACCGGGCACCTCGGGCAGGTCAACAAGGCGATGTTCAGTCCGGACGGCACCACCCTGGCCACGGCGTCCAGCGACTCGACCGCCCGCCTGTGGCCCGTCGACCCCGGCCGCGCCGCGCGGCGCATCTGCGCACTGGCCTACCCGCCGATCACCCCAGGGGAGTGGCGGCAGTACCTGCCCGACGTCCCCTACGACCCACCCTGCCGCCCAGGCACCGCCACCGGCTGAGCCCTTGGCGCGCCGGCACAAGCCTGCCGCGCACACAGGCTCCTTCACCCGGACCCGCACCCAGGGCCTCGGCGACCAGTCGTGGGCGACGGCCGGGACTAGGGGAAGGGTCGACGGGGATTGGTCGTCAGGCGGGGGTGATGGCTGCGGCGATTGCGCGGCCCAGCTCCTCCGGCCTGGTGAACTGCGGCCAGTGGCCCGTGGGCAGGTCGACGTAGTCGACGTGGCGGATCTTGGAGAGCTCCTGCGTGAACGCGAGCGACTGCCCCATCCACTTGTGGATCGTCTCGGTCGAGAACTCGCAGGCGATGACGGTGGCAGGCACGTCGTAGCGGCGGTCGTCGGACAGCTGCACCCGGTCGCTCGCGACGCGCGCCGGCGAGGGGATCGCCCGTGCGCGGAACGCCGCGCGCAGCTCGTCGTCGAGGTCGACGAGGTCCTCTTCCTCGAAGAGCGTCCAGTCGGGCAGGGGGATCTCGCCGTTCTCGACCGGGAGCTCGTCGTTGATGAGGCCGCCCTCGCCGGGAGGGACGCTGTCGACGTAGACGACCCGCGCCACCCGGTCGGGACGCGCGTCGGCGGCGACGTGTGCGATCGCGCCCCCGCCGGAGTGGCCGACCAGCACGACCTTGCCGGCGGCGGGGTCGAAGGAGTCGATCGCCGCGACGACCGCGTCGACGTGGTCGCGCAGGGTGATCTCGGAGCGGTCGGCGTCTTTCGACTCCATGCCGGGCAGCGTGAGCGGGTGCGGGCGGTGCCCCGCCTTCTCGAGCGCGGGGACGACCTCGTCCCATGACGAGCCGTCGAGCCAGAGACCGGGAATCAGGATGATGTCCATCGCCCCGAGGTTAGAGCAGGTCACCGACAAAAAACGAAACGAGACGCCTCCACGCCAGCCCGGCCTTCTGCGTAAACTCGGCCCTCTGCGCAAGCCGGGCCTTCTGCGTAAACTCGGCCCTCTGCGCAAGCCGGGCCTTCTGCGTAAACTCGGCCCTCTGCGCAAGCCGGGCCTTCTGCGCAAGCTCGGCCCTCTGCGCAAGCCGGGCCCTCCGCCTAAGCCGGGCCGACTCTGGCCGACCCCCGCTTGGACCAGGACCTCGCTCTGGCTGACCTCCGCTCGGGCCAGGACCCCGCGTAGGCTCGGGCCCCGGCCTCGCGGGGCGTTCGATTTTCCGGCTACTCGCCGGTCAGGCCGTCTACCGACTCCCGGATGAGGTCGGCGTGGCCGTTGTGTCGTGCGTACTCCTCGATCATGTGGCACAGGATCCACCGCAGGCTGGGCGTCTGCCCGTCGGGCCAGCTGCGCCTGGCCGGTTGGTCGAGGCCGCCCTCGGCCAGTGCCTCCGCCACCGCGGACCGCGAACGGGACATCGCCTCCTGCCAGAGCGCGAAGAGCTGTTCGGGGGAGTCGGTGGCGGCCGAGTTCCACTCCCAGTCGCCGTCGGCCCGCCAGTCCACCGTGTTCCACGGCGGCGGCCAGTCCCCGCCGCGCAGCGCGCGGGAGAACCAGTGGTCCTCCACGTAGGCCAAGTGCTTGATCATCCCGCCCAACGTCATCGACGACGCGCCGACGGTCGCCTTCAGCCCGGCCGGGTCGAGATCCGAGCACTTCCACGCGAAGGTCGCGCGCTGATAGTCGAGGAAGCCCAGGAGGGTCGCGGTCTCGTCGGCCGCGAGAGGAGGCTCGGGGCGGCCTTGCTCGTCCAGTTGAGTCACGAGCGACGAGTCTAGAGGCCGGAAGGGCGGGTACCCGTGGTTCCGGGTGGGTGAATCTTGCCGGGACCTTGCCGAATCGGTGGCGGGGAAAGCCGCGCTGTTCGCGGCGGACCACGGTGGAATGGGCGATGTCGTGCAGCGCGGGAAGACGGGATGTCGGAGTGCTCGATCGGGTCCGTGAGGCCGCGGGAACGGCGCTGGTGGAAGACGTCGGCGCGGTCGTCGCGGTGGCGGCCGCCATGTCGTCGCGGTTCCGGAGTGGCGGCAGGCTGCTGGCGTTCGGCCGGGGCGAGGCCGCCTCGGACGCGGCGCACGTGGCCGTGGAGTTCACCCATCCGGTGATCGTGGGCAAGCGTGCGCTTCCGGCGTTCAGCCTGGGTGCCGAGCCCGCCTTGCTGCCGGTGCTGGGACGTCCCCAGGACATCGCCGTGGGGATCCGGCCGGCCGACGGTGATCTGGCCGTCGCCCGCGAGCTCGGCATGCTGACCGTCGCGCTGACGGCGGGAGAGGAGTGCGCGCAGGCCGAGCACCTGCTGGCCGCGCGGAGCACGGATCCGCTGGTCGCGAGGGAGATCCACGTCACGATGTACCACCTGCTGTGGGAGCTGGCCCACGTGTTCCTGGAATCGGAGTGCTCCCCGTGAGCGGCGAGTCCGGTGTGGCGCGCGGAGACAGCGGTGAGGGTGTCCGCGATGCCTCCACGGTCTGCGAGGACGTCGGCGGCTCATGCGTGACGTGCGGGGATGTGGCGGTGGAGGTTCGGGTCGTGGGGTTGCTGCCCGGCGGGCTCGCGCGTGCCGACACCGGCGAAGGTACGGAGGAGATCAGCGTGGCGCTGGTGGAGGCGCGGGTCGGGGACACCGTGCTGGTGCACGCGGGCGAGGCCATCGTCGTACTCGGAAGGGACGGCCGGTGACCGGGACGCTCTACCCGTTCCTGCGGCGTGACCCGCTCGACGCGGTGGCGTCCACCGCCGAGAAGGCCCGCGAGAGCCTGGAGCTGCGGCGGCGCGTGCTCGACGAGCTGGAGGGGCCGCTGGTGGCGTGCGCGGCGGAGATGGCCGCCGCCTTCCGCGGCGGCGGGCGGCTGTTCACGTTCGGGAACGGCGGCAGCGCCACCGACGCGCAGTCGGTGGCGGCGCTGTTCACCGGCCGCGGGCTGCCCGCGGTGTCGCTGGCGGCCGATACGGCGCTCGTGACGGCGCTCGGCAACGACGTCGGCTTCGAGGTGGTGTTCGCCCGCCAGCTCGCGGCGCTCGGCGGCGCGGGTGACATCGCCTGCGCTTTGTCCACCAGCGGCGGTTCGGCCAATGTGCTGCGCGGTCTGGCGCAGGCCGCGAGCCTGCGGATGGTGACCGTCGGCTTCGCCGGCTCCGGAGGCGGCCGCATGGCCGAGGAACGGCTGGCCGAGCACCTGTTCGTGATCCCGTCGTCGTCGGTGCACCGCATCCAGGAGGCGCAGGCGACGCTCTACCACGTGCTGGCCGAGCTGGTGTCGGCCGAGATGCCGGGCGATGCCGGGTAAGTAGCCGCGCCGCCCGTCAGGGCTGGGCAGGGGCGGGATTGCGGGTCCCGCCGTCGAGGACGACGCGTCGCCCGCTGGGGCTCAGCAGGTACGGAGGCAGCGGTTCGCCCACGAGGACGATGCGTCGCCCGGCGGGGCTCAGCAGATGCGGGGTAGTGGGTCGCCCACGAGGACGTCGACCACCCGGGTGCCGCCGAAGGCGGTGCGGAGCAGGACCAGGCCGGCCGGCGCCGTGGCGACGGTGCCGATGATCGCGGACTCGGCCCCCAGCGGGTGGGAGCGCAGCACCTCGAGGGCCCGGTCGGCGTGCTCGCCGTCCACCACCGTGACGAACCGGCCCTCGCAGGCCACGTAGAGCGGGTCGAGGCCGAGCAGCTCGCAGACGCCGGTGACCTCCGGCCGCACCGGGATGTCCTCCTCCCGCAGGACGACGGCCACCTCCGACGCGTGGGCCACCTCGTTGACGATGGTGGCCACCCCTCCCCGGGTGGCGTCCCTCAGAGTACGGACGTGCTGCGGCAGCTCGGCCAGAAGTTCGGCGACGATCCCGTGCAGCGCGGCCGTGTCGGAGGTGATCGGCGCTTCGATGCCGAAGTCGTCCCTGGCCAGCATGATCGCGGCGCCGTGCTCCCCGATCGGGCCCGAGACGAGGACCGCGTCCCCCGGCCGCGCGTGCGAGGCCGACAGCGTCACCGGCTGCTCGACGAGCCCGACCCCGGCCGTGGTGATGTAGCAGCCGTCGGCCTTGCCGCGCTGGACGACCTTGGTGTCGCCGGTCACGATCGTGACGTCGGCGGCCGCCGCGGCGGCGGCCATCGAGTCGGTGATGCGCCGCAGGTCGGCGACGGGGAAGCCCTCCTCCAGAACGAAAGCGGCCGACAGATGGGCCGGTCGGGCCCCGCACATGGCCAGGTCGTTCACGGTGCCGTTGACGGCCAGGTCGCCGATGTCCCCGCCGGGGAAGAACAGCGGCGAGACCACGTACGAGTCGGTGGTGAAGGCCAGGCGCTCGCCGCCCACCCGCAGGAGCGCGCCGTCGTCCAGGGGCGCGAGCAGCGGGTTGCGGAACGCCTCCAGGAAGACGGCCTCGATCAGGGTGTGGGTGGCCTTGCCCCCGGCGCCGTGGGCGAGCGTGATGCGCTCCTCCCTGACGACGGGCTTGCGCCGCCGGATCCGCTCGATGCGGTCGAGCACCTGCTGTTCGAGGTTCATGCCCGGCTCGCCTCCTCCGTCAGCGACTCGCCGGTGGCCGCGCCACCGTCATCCGTCCGCAGCTCCGCCGGCTCGCCGCTGTCCGTCCGAGGCTCCGGCCCGCCGCCGTCCGGTCGCGGCGCCGCCGGGCCGCCGCTCGCGCGCATCTCCTCGCGGCTGAAGCGCCCGAAGTTGTAGTACGCGGCGCACGCGCCCTCGGAGGAGACCATGCACGTGCCGATCGGCGTCTCCGGGGTGCACGCGGTGCCGAACACCTTGCACTCCCACGGCTTGAGCACCCCCTTGAGCACCTCGCCGCACTGGCACGACCGCGGGTCGGCGACGCGGACCCCGGGCAGGTCGAAGACCCGTTCGGCGTCGAAGCGGGCGTACTCGTCCGCCATGGCGAGGGCGGAGTGGGCGATGAAGCCGAGCCCGCGCCACTCGAAGTGCGGCCGCAGCCGCATCACCCGGCCGATGGCCGACAGTGCGATGTGGTTGCCGTGCCACGGCACGACGCGGGCGTACTGGTTCTCCACCTCGCAGCGGCCCTCGGCGAGCTGCGTCAGGAGCCGGTACACCGAGTCGAGTATGTCCAGCGGCTCGAACCCGGCGACCACCATCGGCTTGCCGTAGTCGCGGGCGATGAACTCGTACGGCTGGCAGCCGATCACCGCCGAGACGTGGCCGGGCCCGATGAACCCGTCGAGCCGCAGGTCCGGCGAGTCGAGGATGGCCTTGATCGCCGGAATGATCATGACGTGGTTGCAGAAGACGGAGAAGTTCGTCAGCCCTTCGGCCTCCGCGCGCAGCACGGTCATGGCCGTGGACGGCGCCGTGGTCTCGAAGCCGATGGCCATGAAGACGACCCGGCGGTCCGGATTGGCCCGCGCGATCTTGAGCGCGTCCAGCGGCGAGTACACCATCCGGATGTCGGCCCCCGCCGCCTTGGCGTCCAGGAACGAGCCCGCCCCGCCCGGCACCCGCATCATGTCGCCGAACGACGCCATGATCACGTCCGGTTGGCGGGCGATGTGGATGGCGTCGTCCACCCGGCCCATCGGGATCACGCAGACCGGGCAGCCGGGGCCGTGCACGAGGTTCACCTCGGCCGGCAGGTGGTCTTCCAGGCCGTGCTTGTAGATGGTGTGCGTGTGACCGCCGCACACCTCCATGAAGGTGTATCGGCGCCCCGGCCGGCAGCGGGCGGCGATCTGCGTGGCGAGCGCCCGCGCCGTGCCCGCGTCGCGGTACTCATCGACGAACCGCATCAGAGGTCCTTCCTAGGCGATGTCCGAGGTGCGCAGCGCGTCGAGCTCGTCCTCGTACGCCTGCCCGAGCCCATTGAGGTAGTCGAGCACCGCCTGCGCCTCCAGCTCGGAGATCTTGGACAGCGCGAACCCGACGTGCACGAGCACCCAGTCGCCGGGCTCCAGCGCCTCGTCGGCGAGCAGGCCGACGTTGATGCGCCGGCGCACGCCGCTGACGTCCACCACGGCGAGATCTTCGTGTTCGGCCAGGCGCTCGACGAGCTCACCGGGAATGCCAAGGCACACCGGACACCTCCCCCGTGGCAGCGCCGGAAGAGCCCGCGGTGGCGAAGGTGAGCGACTCCAGGACCAGCTCGTCGCCGCCGCTGACGTCGACGCCTTCGTCGCCGCAGCCCGGGCAGACCGCCAGCGAGTCCACCGACTCGGAGCTCTCACCGCAGTTGTGGCAGCCGACCGTCATCGGCGTGATGACGAGCTCCAACACCGCGTCCTGCACGGTCGTGCCGGCCGCGGCCATCGTGAACGCCTGCCCGAAGGCCTCGTCGACGACGGCGTGCCGGGCGCCGACGCGTACCCGGGCGGCCGCGACCGGCCGACCTCCCGCCTGCCGCTCGATCAGCTCGACGAGCCCCTCGCACATCCCGATCTCATGCATGCTGCCTCTACATTCGCTCCATATTGATGTATCGCCGGATGTCCGGCCACAAGCGGATGACGACCAGCGCCACCCCGCAGAGCACGACCAGCTTCACCGTGCGCGACTTCCACATCTCACATCACCTCACCGTGGGTGCCGGATCGCGGGCGTCCGGAGTGGCACTTTCCGCAATCATTTCCATAACCAGGGACTTCACTAGGCCGGCCGCCTCGCCGACCATGGCGCGTACCGGCTCACTCAGCTCGAAAGGGTCCTCCTCGACCGAGGCCGGCTCGCAGCAGACGACCCGTACCAGCGCGGGCAGCCGGCCGAGCTGCCGGGCCAGCCGCAGCACCCGGACCGGGTCCATGCCGTGCGTCTCCACCGACGCGTCGTCCCCGTCCGGCAGCTCGGGCTCCAGGACGGTGAGCGTGCCGGGCGCCTGGCCGCGCGGGGCCGCGTCCACGAAGACCACGCCCATGTAGTCGCGCTGCAGCGCGTAGGCCAGGTCCATGCCGCGGATGCCGAAGTCGACGACCTCCATGCCCGGTACGCCCGCCTGCCCGCCCAGGTGGCGGGCCACCTCGACGCCGAACCCGTCGTCCCCCAGGAACACGTTGCCGATCCCGGCCACCAGGACGCGGCCGGGGGCGGGGCGGTCCTCCTGCTCCCCGAGGGGTTCGATCTCCTCGGGGGAGTAGAAGAAGCGGTGCCCGGGCATCCGGGCCTCGCCCAGGTCGCGCCCGGGATCGTCGTCGAGCGTGACCGCGAGGTGGAAGGCGCCCTCGTCGTCCTGCTCCACGCTCTCCACGACCGCCACGCGGCCGTCGAGCACGAGGTCGAAGACGTCGGCCTGCGCGCGGGGCCGCAGCCGCACCCGGCTGCCCGGCCCGACCGGCACGCCGGCGATGACGACCTCGTCGGGGCCGCGGCCCGCCATCCGGGTCCAGAATCCAGTCATTCGTGTGGCTCCGTCCTGCGCATGATGCCGTGCAACCGCATCAGGTCCTCGGGTGTGAGGGAGTCGCAGCGGTCGAGGATCGCGCGGGCGCGCGGGTCCCCGTGGCGGATCTCCTCCCGTTCGCGGTCGCTGAGGGCCAGCACGCTCAGCGTGAGGAGCTGGTCGATCTCGGTCGCGTCGAACAGGTCGCCGGGGCTCTCCGGCGCGATCCGCGGGTGGTCGTAGAGGATGATCGGCGCGGCCAGGACCGTGTGCCGGTCGCCGTCCGGCCCGGCGAGCACCGGCCAGGCGCCGGCGTTGTCGCAGGCCGCCGCGTCGGCCCGCAGGTCCTCCGGCGGGTCCATGAGCGAGACGAACCGGGCGTCCGGCGCGTGCAGCACGGTGTGCGCGGACACCAGCGTGCGCCGCATCGCCTCCTCGCGGGTGCCTCCGGGCCAGGGCGTGGTGTTGACCACCTCGACCGTGATCCGGAACAGGTCGGGGCGCAGCCGCCGCGCGCCCGCCTCGATCCGGCCGCACAACGCCCGCCGGGTGCGCAGCACGGTTCCCTCGGAGGACTCCTGCCCGGCGGGCACGTCGATCTTCTCGATGACCGGGCCGTGCAACAGGTCCTCCAGGACCAGGCCCGGCAGGCTCACCTCGCGCTCCTGCGCCTCCTCGCCGGCCCCGGCGGCTTCCTCGCGCAGCCGGGTGACGACGTGCAGGAAGCGTACGGACACGTCGACGACGTCACCGGGCCCGCCTTCGAGCAGGCACTCGGTCCGCATCAGCCACGGATGGCCCTCGTTGGCCCGCCCGTACGCCTCCGGGTGGACGCCGCCGATCGTCCAGCGGTGCCGGTTCTTCAGCGACGACTCCCGGTACGGCCACAGCAGGTAGCCCTCGTACAGCACAGCCTGCGCGATCTGCCTGACAGGATCCATGTGCGGTCAGCCTCCGCCCGTCTCCAACAGCGACCGCACCGCGTCGTCCCAGCCGAGCAGCGTGTGCCGCACCCGGTGCGCGTACAGGCGGTCGAACGTGCCGCGCTCCAGCCGGATCCACGCGGTGTCCGGGAAGTGGCGGTCCATGAGGTCCTTCCACGCCTGCACCGGCATGCGGAAGTCCGCCTCGGTGTCCCACGGCAGGCAGGCCGCCTGCAGTCGCCCGTCATCGAGGTAGAAGACGGTGCCGGTGAACAGGAAGCGCAGCGGCGCCTCGCCGTCCGGCAGGCCGTGCAGGTATTTGGCCGCGGCCACGTCGAAGTCGTACGTGCAGGCGACCGTGACCGGCACGGTCGTGTCGCCGGTGAAGGCAGGCACATGGGTGACCGTCTGCGTCCACAGCAGGCTGGACAGGTTGCGCCCGAACTCCTCCGGCGGGCCGAACAGCTCCTTGAGCCGCTGCCGCGCGTGCTCGTCGTAGCCGCGGGCGGCGGCGTCGACGCGGATCTGCGTGGCCAGCGTCAGCGCGCGGACCGGAGCGTCCGCGCGCAGGTGGACCTGGAAACGCAGAGCGGGCGCGACGGCGGGCGTGGCCGCCTCGACGTCGCGCACCTCGATCCGCAGGGCCGGTGGTTTCGACGGCATCACGCGGGTGACAGGTTGGGCATGTCGGGGTCGATCGGGTCGTGCATGCGGGGGTTCACGCCGGTCGAGCGCCGGGCCGTGGAGCGGCCGTCGGGCAGGTGGCCCTTCTGCCGCTCGTAGCCGCCCGGCGCGTTGCCCTCGGCCACGCCCTTGACGTGGGAGGGAGCGTCGGGGCGCACGTCGCGCCGCCCGGTCCTGATCGTCGACTTCTTGTTGTTCACGCTGGGCTCCTGTCGCTGCTGGTGGCCGGCACGGTGACGGACCGGCCGCTGAGGTCGGTGAAGAATCGGGTGATGTGCTGGCGTACGTCCTTGCCGCCCGTCAGGCCCCGCCAGTGGGCGCGGATGGCCCCGACGAGCGCGTAGCAGTCGTCCACCGGCACGATCCACGCCTCGCTGTCGACGAGCAGCGCCTCCACGTCCGGCTCCAGTTGCCGCAGCACCGGATTGTCGCGCCGCAGCAGCTCCCAGGCGGTCCGGTCGGCGGGAGCCCGCACCGCTCCGGCCGGGCTCGGGTAGTACAGGACCGGCAGGCCGGTGTCGGAGTCGTGGATCAGGAAGACCGTGCGCACCGGGGCCCGCAGGCGGGTCCAGGCGCCCTCGTCCAGGCGGAAGCCGCTCAGCCTCCAGCGGCGCTCGGGCACCAGCCGGTAGTGCCCGCCACCGGCCGCCGCGTGGTCGAACAGCACCTGGCAGGCGCGGCACGCGCAGCGCAGCTCGCGCCCCGCCAGCTCCAGCAGGTGGCGGTGGACGGCGGGCAGCGGCTCGGCGCACAGCTCGCAGCGCTGGGTGCGCGGCTCGCGCCGCGCGGGCTCGGCTGCCTGCGTGGCGAGCCGGCGCAGCAGGCCCGTCATGGCACCGGCGCCCGCGAGGCGGGGCGGACGGCGAGGCTCTCGATCGGGATCAGGGCCGCGTCCGCGACCTCGATCTCGATCTCGACCCGCTCGATCTCCGGGGCCACCTCCAGCACCGCCTCCCGGAGGGCCGAGGCCGCCCCGGCCGCCGAGGAGCGGCAGCCGGTCGGGCGTACGCGCAGCCGCACCAGGTCGCCCTCGACGGCGACCAGGTCGGCGGATCCGGCCAGCGCCTGCTCCACCCGGGCCCGCGTGTCCAGCGGGTGCAGATCGTGCAGCAGGAGCAGGGGCGAGACGAGCTCGTCGGCGCCCAGCCGCGCCGCAGCCTCCTCGCCCACGACCGTCATGACCCGGGCCAGGCCCTCGCCGTACAGGCCGAGCACCTCGGCGACGAGTTCATTGGCGGCCGGGTCGGCCTTTTCGAGCAGGACTTCGATCCTGCGGACGCGCTCGTTCATCAGCCGGAGACGCTCGCGCCGAACGTGGGCGAGTGCACCTGCTTGAGCACCTTGCCGTCGCCCAGGTACATGTGCACTCCGCAGGGCAGGCACGGGTCGAAGCTGCGCACGGTACGCATGATGTCGATGCCCTTGAACGAGTCGGCGCCGTTCTCCTCGAAGATCGGCAGCCCCTGCACCGCGTCCTCGTACGGTCCCGGCGTGCCGTACATGTCGCGCGGGCTGGCGTTCCACGGCGTCGGCGGGTACGGGTGGTAGTTGGCGATCTTCCCGTCGCGGATCACCATGTGGTGCGACAGCACGCCGCGTACCGCCTCGTGGAAGCCGCAGCCGATCGCGTCGTCCGGCACCTCGAAGTCGGTGAACACCTGCGTGCGCCCGGCCCGCACCTCGCCCATCGCCTGTTCGAGGAAGTAGACGGCCATCGCCGCCGCGTACGCCACGAAGTAGACGCGGGCGCGGTTGCGCTCGATGGTGTTGGCCCAGCGCGGGATCCTCCACTCCATCCGCGTCTCCGGGAAGGCCGCGCTCTTGGGCAGGTGGATCTCCACGCTCTGGCCCGTGGCCTTCACCGTGCCGGTGTCGACGAGGCCGGCCAGCGCGGTGGTCCACAGCCGGGCCAGCGGACCGCCGCCGGTGTCGAGCGCCAGGTGGTCGCCGGTGCGCTGGTCGTACCAGCGAGGGCTCATCACCCAGCTGTAGTTGCCGTCCTCCAGGTCGCGCTTCTGCGGCTTGGGCAGGGTCGTCTGGTTCCACGGGTGGCGCTGGTCCACCGGGTTGCCCAGCGGGTCGTGGGTGACGAACGTCTCCTCGGCCTGCCAGTCGTCGTAGTAGGAGCTGCCCAGCAGGATCCTGATGCCGAGGTTGATGTCGACCAGGTTCGTCGTCACCAGCTCGCCGTCCACCACGATGCCCGGCGTGACGAACATCCGCCGGCCCCACTCGTTCATGGTCCGGTAGTCGTAGTCGGCCACCGCCGGGTCCTGGAACGAGCCCCAGCAGCCGAGCATCACGCGCCGCCGGCCGACCTCCTCGTAGCCGGGCAGCGCCTCGTAGAAGAAGTCGAAGAGGTCGTCGTTCATCGGGACGGACCGCTTGACGAAGTCGAGAACCCTCAGCAGCCGCACCATGTAGTCGGTGAACACCTGCGGCGTCGCCACGGTGCCGACGCCGCCGGGGTAGAGCGTGGACGGGTGCACGTGCCGGCCCTCCATCAGGCAGCACATCTCCCTGGTGATCCGGCTCACCTGCAGCGCCTCGCGGTAGAGGTCGCCGCTGAACGGGTTGCAGGCCCGCATGATGTCGGCGATCGTCCGGTAGCCGTGGATCGCGGAGTTGGGCGCCTGGGTCGTCTCGGCCCGGCGCAGCAGGCTCGGGTTGGTCTCCTTGACCATCTGCTCGCAGTAGTCGACGAAGACCAGGTTGTCCTGGAAGAGCGTGTGGTCGAACATGTACTCGGCGGCTTCGCCCAGGTTGATGATCCACTCGCCCAGCGGCGGGGGTTTGATGCCGTACGCCATGTTCTGCGCGTAGATCGAGCAGACCGCGTGGTTGTCGCCGCAGATGCCGCAGATGCGGCTGGTGATGAAGTGCGCGTCACGCGGGTCCTTGCCCCTCATGAACACGCTGTAGCCGCGGAACAGCGACGAGGTGCTCTTGCACTCGACGACCTGGCGGTTCTTGAAGTCGATCTTCGTGTAGATGCCCAGGTTGCCGATGATCCTGGTGATCGGGTCCCAGGACATCTCGACCAGCTCGCGGGCCTCGCCCTTGAGCTTTCTTTCCCCTGCCGTACGGGTTGCCACCTCGCCGCTCTCCCTCTTAGCCGTTTCCCCAGCGCGGGTCGAACCCGCTCGTCAGCCTGCGGCGGTTGTGGCGCCACTTGGGCTCCTTGTTCGCCGCCTTGTTGGTGATCGCGCGAAGCCTGCGGATCATCGCGCCGTACGCGCCGCTCATCGCGACCGAGACCGCCGCTCCTGGGGGTTCGTCCATGAAAGGCATGAACTTGTCGGGGAAGCCGGGCATGGTGCAGGCGATGCAGATGCCGCCCACGTTCGGGCAGCCGCCGACGCCGTCCATCCAGCCGCGCTTGGTGACGTTGCAGTTGACCACCGGCCCCCAGCAGCCGACGCGCACGAGGCACTTGGGGGAGTTGTAGTCGTGGGCGAAGTCGCCCTGCTCGTAGTAGCCGGCCCGGTCGCAGCCCTCGTGCACGGTCTTGCCGAACAGCCAGGTGGGGCGCAGCATGTCGTCGAGCGGGATCGTCGGCGCCATGCCCGCCGCCTGGTAGAGCAGCCAGGTCAGCGTCTCGGTGAAGTTGTCCGGCTGCACGGGACAGCCGGGCACGTTGACGATGGGCAGCCCGCCCGCGGAGCGGAAGTCGCGGCCCAGGTAGTCGGCCAGGCCCATGCACCCGGTCGGGTTGCCGGCCATGGCGTGGATGCCGCCGTACGCCGCGCAGGTGCCGATCGCGACCACGGCCCACGCCTTGGGCGCGAGCCGGTCGATCCACTGGTTGACCGTGATGGGCTGGCCGGTGGCCGGGTCGTTGCCCATGGACGTCCAGTAGCCCTCGCCGTTGATCTTCTCGTTCGGGATCGAGCCCTCGACCACGAAGATGAACGGGCCGAGCTCGCCCTCGTGGGCCCGGTGGAACGGCGCCATGAAGGCGTCGCCCGTCTCCGCGGCCAGCACCTTGTTGTGCAGGTGCACCTTCGGCAGTCCCGGTACGAGCCCGAGCAGGATGTCTTCCAGGCTCGGCAGCGTGGCGGCGGTGACCGAGACCGTGTCACCGTCGCAGCTCATGCCCTCCGAGGTCCACAGGATGTGCACCTCGTCCAGGGCTTTCGGTGTCTCTATGGCTGTCATGGCCCAAGCCCCCTTCTCGGCCCGCGTAGAGGTTTAGGCCCTCATTTCATTTGGTATCGGACCTGCGACTCTACGTAGCGGACATACCGTGATGACGGGGGTTGTAAACCACGGCGCGGACCCTGCCACCCGTGGTGAGCTGCGCGAACGCCGGTCCACGCGGCCTCACGGGGAGGTGCAGGCAAGCCGGTCACGGGCCGCGGCGACGGCCACCTGGCCGAGGCTGATGCCGCCGTCGTTGGCCGGCACGCCGCAATGGGTGAGCACCCGGAACCCGGCCCCGCTCAGCCCCTCCAGCGTGCGGCGCAGCAGCAGCAGGTTCTGGAAGACGCCGCCGGACAGCGCGACCGTCGTCAGCCCCGTGTCGTCGCGCAGCATCAGGCAGCAGCGCACGATGAGCTCGCTCACGCCGTTGTGGAAGCGGGCCGAGACGACCGGCGCGCCGACGCCCGCGGCCAGATCCGCCGCGGCGGCCCGTACCAGGTCCGAGCCGGCTGCCACCAGCACGCCGCCGTCGCGGGAGACGGCCGCGGGGTAGCCGCCGCGCTCGCCGGGGTCGGCGAGCTGTTCGAGCTCGATCGCGGCCTGCCCCTCGTACGTGATGGCGTCGCGCACGCCGACCAGCGCCGCCACCGCGTCGAACAGGCGGCCCGCGCTCGACGTGAGCGGCGCGGCCGGCCCGCCGCGCCGGGCCAGCGCGGTCACCTGCTCCCAGCGCGGCTGGTTGCGCCGGGCCACGGCCGGTGTCCCGCCGTCGCCGTCCAGGTACGCGGCGGCCATCCGCCACGGCTGCCTGATCGCCGCGGCGCCGCCGGGCATCGGCACGGGGGCCAGATGCCCGGCCCGCTCGAACGAGGCCAGGTCGGCCAGGAGGAACTCGCCGCCCCACAGGGTCCCGTCGAGGCCGTAGCCGAGCCCGTCGAACGCGACGCCGATGACCCGGCCGTGCTCGCCGTTGTCGGCCAGGCAGGAGGCGATGTGCGCGTGGTGGTGCTGGACGGCGACCAGCTCGACGTCCGGCAGGCTGAGGGCGTGCTTGGTGGACAGGTACTCCGGGTGCAGGTCGTGGGCCACCACCTCGGGACGCACGTCGAACAGCGCGGCGAAATGCGAGATCCCCTCCACGTACGACCGGAAGGTCTCGTAGTTCTCCAGGTCGCCGATGTGCGGGGAGACGAACGCGTGCCGGCCCTTCGCCAGGCAGAAGGTGTTCTTCAGCTCGGCGCCGCAGCCGAGGATCGGCCGGGGCGCCTCCCCGGCCAGCGTGAACGGGCTCGGGGCGTGGCCGCGCGAGCGCCGCACGGCCATCGCCTTCCCCCGGAAGGGCCGCACCACCGAGTCGTCGGCGCGCAGGTGGATCGGGCGGTCGTGGGTGAGGAACGCGTCCGCGATGCCGCCCAGCCGCTCCAGGGCGTCGCGGTCGTCGTACGCGATCGGCTCGTCCGAGCGGTTGCCGCTGGTCAGCACGATAGGGGCGCCCGCGTCGGCGAGCAGCAGGTGGTGCAGCGGCGTGTAGGGCAGCATCAGGCCGAGCCGGCGGGTCCCCGGCGCGACCGCCCCCGCCACCGGCGCGGCGACCGACGCGTCAGGGAGGCGCGGCAGCAGGACGACGGGCCGCGCGCGATCGGTCAGCAGCGCGGCGGCGACGTCGTCCACCTCGCACAGCCGCCGCGCCGCGGCCAGGTCGGCGACCATGACCGCGAACGGCTTGTCCTCGCGCTGCTTGCGCCGCCGCAGCTCGGCGGCGGCGCCCTCGTCGGAGGCCAGCACCGACAGGTGGTAGCCGCCCAGGCCCTTCACCGCCAGCACCCCGCCCTGGCGCAGCACCCGCACGGCGCCCGCCAGCGGGTCGCCGGCCGGCGCGCCGGTCAGTTCGAGCTTGGGGCCGCAGGCCGGGCAGCAGGTGGGCTGGGCGTGGAAGCGCCGGTCGGCAGGGTCGTGGTACTCGGCCAGGCAGCCGTCGCACATCGCGAACCCGGCCATCGTGGTCAGCGGCCGGTCGTACGGCATCGCCCGCACGATCGTCAGCCGCGGCCCGCAGTTGACGCAGTTGACGAACGGGTAGCGGTAGCGCCGATCGGCGGGGTCGGCCAGCTCGGCCAGGCAGTCGCCGCAGGTCGCGATGTCGGGCGACACCAGCGTGCGCGACGTCCCCGACGGGTCGCTCGCGACGATCCGGAACCGGCCGTCCGCGTGCACCATGCCGGAGGTGACGGTCACCCGCTCGATCGCGGCCAGCGGGGGCGCGTCGCACTCCAGCCGCACCAGGAACTCCGCGATCTCGCCGCGCCCGCCCTCCAGCTCGACGAACACGCCGTGGGCGTCGTTGCCCACCCGGCCCGCCAGGCCGAGCCGCGTGGCCAGCCCGTGCACGAACGGCCGGAACCCCACCCCCTGGACAACGCCCTCGACGCGGACCCGCACCCCCATCGGGCCAGTCTGCAACGGAACCGGCCCGGACTGAACCACCCCGGCGGCGAGGCGCGGATTTTGCCTCCGACCAGCGGGAACGCTCACGCCGGAAGGACGTCGTCGAACTCCACGTAGAGGTGGCGGGGCCCGCGCAGCCCCGGGTTCGGCCGGTACGGCGGCGGGTCGGCGACCAGGCGCGGTCCGACGAGCCGGCGAGCGAGCTCGCCCAGCGCGAGCTGCGTCTCCAGCCGGGCGAGCGCGGCCCCGAAACAGTAGTGGATGCCGCTGCCGAAGCCGAGGTGCTGGTTGTCCCGCCGGTCGGGGTCGAAGCGGTCGGGGTCGGGGAAGCGGGCCGGGTCACGGCTGCCGGCGGCGAGCGCGAGGCTGATGACGGAGCCCTTGGGGATGGTCGTGCCGGCGATCTCGATGTCGGCGAGCGCGGAGCGGCGCAGGCTGAGCAGCTGCACCGGCGGCTCGTAGCGGAGCAGCTCTTCGACCGTGCCCACGACCAGGTCCGGCTCGTGCCGCAGCCGGTCCAGCACGCGGGGGTGGCGCAGCAGGGTGAGCATGCCGTTGGTGATGAGGTTGACGGTGGTCTCGTGGCCGGCGACGAGCAGCGTCGAGGCGGCGCTGAGCAGGTCACCCAGCGCCAGGTCGATGGCCGGGTCGGTGACGATGGCGGAGATCAGGTCGTCGCCCGGCCGCCGGCGGTGGGCGTCCACCAGCTCCTTCATGTACGCGCCCAGCTCCGCCCTGACCTCGGTGCTCCGCCGCTCCCGCTCGGCGACGGTCCCGGTGGTCGGGTCGATGGTCTCGATGACGGCCTGCGACCACCGGTGGAAGCGGGGCTCGTCCTCGCGGGGCACGCCCAGCAGCTCGCAGATCACCGTGACCGGCAGCGGATAGGCGAAGTCCTCGACGATGTCGACCCGGGTCTTCCCGGCGAACCCGTCGATCAGGTTTGTGACGATCTCCATGATCCCGGACGTCATGCCGTCGATTCGGCCGGGGCAGTGGGGCGGCCCGAAGTGCCGCATCATCATGCGGCGGATCCGGTCGTGGTCCGGCGGATCGAGCCTGATGAACGAGGACGGCAGCGACGGCTGCGCCTCCCGCTCGGCGGCGATCTCGGGAATGTTGCGGACGTCGGAGCTGACCCGGGGGTCGTGCAGCAGCGCGAGGATCTCCCGGTAGCCGCTGACCACGTAGCTGCCGTCCGCCTGCCGGGCCACCGGGTCCTTGCGGAGCTCGGCGTAGAGCGGGTAAGGATCGGCGCGGTTGGCGTAGTCGAGGATCTGCTCGTAGAGGCTGGCCTCTGCCACGATGACGGCTCCCTGAGGTGGTCGCTTGCTGTGAGTCAGTCCCGCCGCTGCAGCGTCACGCGGCGCTCGTCCGGGTTGTGTCCGGTCAGCACCACGGTCGCGCCGTAGAGGGGGGAGAACCGCTGCGGTACGTCGGCCGGCATGACCGGCATCTCGGCGGGCCGTCCGACCATGCCAGGAGCGGGCGGGAACGGCGCGGCCCGCTCGATCTGCGACTGGTAGAAGTCGAGCCACATCGCCTGGTCGAAGGCGACCGCGGCGGTGATGCGGCCCCGGTTGCCGTAGACGGCGACGAAGCGCCGCTCGGCCACCGAGCCCTGCGCGATGACGACCTCGTCGGCGAAGGTCGGCACCCCGACCGACTTGATGTTGACGCCGAACTGGGCGGACCAGAAGATCGGCAGGGACACGTGCGGCCAGCGGTCGCTCTCGGCGCTGATCATGTTGTGCGCCGCGACCTGGGCCTGGGTGACCGCGTTGCCCCAGTGTTCGAGGGACAGGAACTGGTACTCGTACACCGGGTGGGGGGCGCGCGCCACGTCGCCGGCGACGAAGACGTTGTCGGTGACCAGGGCGTTGACGTCGAACGCGCGGCAGCCCGCGTCGCAGGCGACGCCCCACACCCCGGCGGCCAGCCCGGAGCCCTCCAGCCATTCGACGTTGCGCTCCGCGCCCAGCGCGGCCACCGCCACGTCCACGTCGAGCGTGGTGCCGTCGGACAGCCGCGCCCGGTGCAGCCGCCCGTCCCCGTCTCCTTCGAGCGCCTCGACGCCGACCCCGCAGCGCAGGTCCACGCCGTGATCGCGCTGCAGGTCCGCCGCGATCGCCCCGATCGTCCCGCCCAGCGCGCCCACCAGCGGCGCCTTCCCGCGCTCGGTGACGGTGACGTCCAGGCCCAGCTCGCGGCAGACGGAGGCGATCTCCGACCCGGTGAAGCCGGCGCCGATGATCAGCACGCGCCTCGGGCCCGCGACCAGCCGCTCCCGCAGCCGGGCCGCGTCCTCGTTGGTACGCAGCACGAACACCCCGTCGAGGGCGGCCTCCCGCGCGTTCGGCCAGGGCCGGGCCCGCGCCCCCGTGGCGATCAGCAGGCGGTCGAAGTCCACCTTGCGGCCGTCGGCGAGGTGGACCTGCCTGGCCGCCAGGTCCAGCCCGGTCGCCGCCTGCCCGAGCAGCCATTCGGCCTCGAACTCGGCGCGCCGGGGCAGCGCGGTGTCCTCCGCGGCCACCTGCCCGGTCAGGACCTGCTTGGACAGCGGCGGCCGGTCGTACGGCTCGTACGGCTCCGCGCTGACCATGGTCAGCGTCCCGGCGTAGCCCTCCCTGCGCAGCGTCACCGCCGCCCGCAGGCCCGCCAGCGAGGCGCCCACGATGACGATGCGGCCCACCTCCACCGGCCGCCTCCTGGGGCCCGGCCTGGGCGGGGCGGCCTTCTCCGGTCTTCCGAGCGTGTTGACCTGGTCGACCACCAGGGCCTGGACCGGGCAGGCCGCGGCGGCGCGCAGGACGCGGGAGCGCTGCGAGTCGTCCGGGTGGAGCTCGTACATGAGGGCTTCGGAGCGGTGCATCGCGAAGACGTCCGGCGCGAGGAAGGCGCACTGCCCGTACCCCTCGCAGCGGGTGAGATCAACGACGACTCTCATCTGGATCGTCCTCTTCGATACGTGGCGTGACGGTTACTGTGGGTAATTATCGGCAGGCATACCCATTGCGGTCATAGCCATACCAACCGCCCCGAAGGTCAGCGCCGGGCCGTCAGCGCCAGCACGTCCGCGAGCTGGCGCGGGGTCGGCAGGGTGCGCAGGGCCTCGTCGATCTCGCGCTCCGCCCACTCGCGGTGGCGCGGCTCGGCCCCCGGGTCCAGCGTGACGCTGATCTGGCCCAGCAGGAAGTTCAGCCGGCCCGACAGCAGCATCGAGAAGTCCGCCGCCTCCGTGACGCGCCCCGGCCCGCCCTCGCGCACGTACGCCTCGTACATGGCCCGCATGGCGTCGAGGTCCGCCTCCGGGCCGTCGCAGAACCAGTCGAACAGCGCCCTGGCCAGCTCCCGCCCCGGCGCGGCCGGCCCGAGGTTGTCCCAGTCGACGACCACCAGGGCGCCCTCGGGGTCGGCCAGGACGTTCTCCGGGTGCAGATCGCGATGGCAGGCGATCAGCTCGGCGGGATCGGCCGGCGCGACCGCCGCGCACAGCTCGGGGAGCGTGGCCAGCCGGTCGGCCAGGCGTCCGGCCCAGGCCGCGTCCGCCGTGGCCGCCCGCGCCCACTCGTGCCCGGCCGGGACCCGGTGGTACCAGGCGGCGGGCGGCCCGCCGCCTGGCTCCGCCGAAGTGGCGGGAGCGCACCGGTGCAGGCGCGCCAGCAGCGAGCCGAGCTCGCGCGGCGTGGCCCGCGCCGCCAGATCGACCGGCCGCAGGTCCACCCAGTCGTACAGGCGCAGCCACGTCCCGCCGCCGGGTGCGGCGATCACGTGGCGCCCGTCGCGGTCGGCGTGGCCGGCCGGGAGGCGTACGCCCGCCGCGGCCGCTCGCCGCGCGAGCGCCAGCTCCGCCTCGATCAACGCCTCCGACGGCGGCTCGGCGAAGATCTCCTTCAGCGCGTAGCGGGCCGGGCCCACCTCCAGCCGCCAGATCTGCCCCAGCGCGCCCCGCGGCCCGGGCGACACCACGACCTCCGCGTCCCACCCGAACACCTCGCGCACGTGCGCGACCAGCTCCGCGACCACGCTCAGCCCTCCGAACCGACCCGGTACGGCCAGTATGGCCCCCTTGACAGCGGGGTGCGCCTGGTTGAAAGCTGATTCCAGAACCGAGTTCTAAAACTGTCGGCCGGCAGAAAGGCGGGGTGGCCGTGGGCGTACTCGACGGCAGGGTCGCGCTCGTGACCGGGGCCAGCAGGGGCATCGGCGCCGTCATCGCGGCGGAGTTCGCCGCCGCGGGCGCCCGCGTGGCGGCCAGCGCGCGCACGCTGGAGGCGGGCGCGAACCGGCTGCCCGGCACGCTGCGGGACACGATCGACGGCATCCGGGCCGCGGGCGGGACGGCGGCGGCCTTCGCCGCCGACCTGTCCGTCCCCGGCGACCGCGAACGGCTCGTCGAGCAGGTGCGCGAGCGCTACGGCGAGGTGGACATCCTGGTCAACAACGCCGCGGTCACCTACTTCACCCCGGTGGCCGACTTCACCGCGCGCCGCTTCGCGCTCATGTTCGAGGTGCAGGTGACCGCGCCGGCGCACCTGGCGCAGCTCGTCATCCCCGGCATGCGGGCGCGCGGGCGCGGCTGGATCCTGAACATCTCCTCCGTCGCCGCCCGGCACCCGCCGATCCCGCCGGGCCCGTACGCGGGGCTGGGAGGGACCGTCTACGGCATGTGCAAGGCGGCGCTCGAACGCTTCAGCACCGGCCTGGCCGCCGAGCTGTACGCCGACGGGATCGCGGTCAACGCCCTCGCCCCGACCGACGTCGTGCCCACCCCGGGCACGCTGTTCCACGGCCTGGTCACCGAGGACGGCCCGGACACGGAGCCGCCGGAGGTGATGGCCGCCGCCGCGCTGGCCCTGTGCCAGGCCCCGGCGAGCGAGCTGACCGGCCGCGTCGCCTACTCCCAGGAGCTGCTGGCCGAGCTCGCCCGTTGAGAGGAGCCCCATGCCCGCCAAAGCGGCGCCGGTGCCGACACCGGAGACGCGACCGTACTTCGACGCCGCCGCCCGGGGCGAGCTGCGGATCCAGCGCTGCCTCGACTGCGGCAGGCCGTTCTTCTACCCGCGCCCGTGCTGCCCGTTCTGCGCCTCGGACGCGCTCGAATGGTTCACGACCAGCGGGCGCGGCACGCTGTACTCCTACACGATCAGCCACCGGCCCGCGCCCGGCTTCGAGCACGACGTGCCGTACGCGATCGCCGTCGTGCAGCTGGCCGAGGGCCCGCGGCTGATGGCCAACATCGTCGGCATCGACAACACCCCCGACCATCTGGTGCTGGACATGGAGCTGCGGGTGACGTTCGAGCGGCGCGGGGACGTGACCATCCCCCAGTTCACGCCGGCGGAGGCGGGCCGATGACGCCGGGCGACGTGGTGATCGCCGGCGCGGCCGAGACCGACGAGGTCGGCGTGCTGCCCGAGCACTCCACACTGCGGCTGCACGTGGAGGGCGCCCGCAACTCAGTGGCCGACGCGGGCCTGCGCATGTCGGAGGTCGACGGCATCGCCAGCGTGTCCGCGCCCGGCCCGATCCAGGTCGCCCACGCGCTGGGCGTGCGGCCCCGGTGGATCGACGGCACCGGCGTGGGCGGCACGTCGTTCCTTCTTCACGTACGCCACGCGGTGGCGGCGATCCGGGCCGGCCACGCGTCCACGGTGCTGGTCACCCACGGCGAGTCCGGCAGGTCCCGGGTCGGCTCGGCGCGCGGGATCCTGCCGGCGTCCAGCCCCAATGCCCAGTTCGAGGCGCCGTACGGGGTGTCCGGGCCGCCGACGATGTTCACGATCCCGCTGCTGCGGTACATGAAGGAGCTCGGGCTGACGGCCGAGCAGCTCGCCTACGTGGCGGTCGCGCAGCGCAAGTGGGCGGCGCTCAACCCGCGGGCCCGCCACCGCGACCCGATCACCGTCGAGGACGTGCTCGGCTCGCGCATGATCTCCTACCCGCTGCACCTGCTGGAGTGCTGCCTGGTCACCGACGGCGGCGGCGCGCTGGTGATCACCTCGGCCGAGCGGGCCAGGGATCTGCCGCAGCCCCCGGTGCACATCCTGGGCACGGGGGAGACCTTTGAGTCGCCGCTGATCTCCCAGATGGAGGACTTCACCACGTCGGCGGCGTTCCGCCGCTCCAGCGCCGAGGCGTTCGCGGAGGCGGGCATCACGCACGGCGACGTGGACCATGTGATGATCTACGACGCGTTCGCGCACGTGCCGATCTACGGGCTGGAGGACATGGGCTTCGTCGGGCGGGGCGAGGCCGGGGCGTTCATCGCCGAGGGCAACACCGAGCCCGGCGGGCGGCTCCCGCTGAACACCAACGGCGGCGGGCTGTCCTACACCCACACCGGGATGTACGGCATGTTCCTCCTCCAGGAGTCGGTACGGCAGCTGCGCGGGCAGGCCGCCGCGCAGGTGCCGGGCGTCGAGGTCAGCGTGGCGCTGGGCAACGGCGGCATGTTCACGGCCGCGGGCACGCTGGTGCTGAGCAACCGCACGCCGTGACGCCGCCGCCACATCGGCGTTCACTCGGCTGTCATCCGTATATGTCATGATCCACGGGTTCTCATGGATCTTGTGACAGGAGAAGGATGACTGCATTAGCGCGCCGCGCGCTCCGGGCCGCTCTCGCGGGCGGCCTGGCCGCGGCCGTGGCGATCTGGCCGGTGGCGGCACCCGCCGAGGCGGCCGTCGCCGCCGCCGTCTCGGTGGACTTCACCAAGCCGGTTCGCACGCTGTCCGCCGGTGACTACGGCGTCGGCATCACCGGGTACGGCGAGGGCTCGTACATCACGAACGACGCCCGGCACCGCGAGCACCTGCGCAACCTCAAAGCGGGCCGGATGCGCATAGAGCTGCACTACCAGGAGCCGGGCAACCCCTCCAGCCCCATCGTGTGCGGCGGGTACAAGTGCGACACGACCATCACGGGCGACGCCTGGATCGCGGCCATCCGCGACCTGGGCGCCGAGCCGGTCGTCATCCTCCAGGTGGACGGCCGCCAGACCGCCGAGGTGAACCGGGACGACGCGGTCGCCCTGTACCGGCACTTCGCCGCCTCGGGCATGCCGGTGCGGCGCTTCATCCTGGGCAACGAACTCAACTGCACCTGCACCCCAGAAAAGCCTGAAATGTCGGCATCTGAGTACAGCCGGCGCTTCAACCTGATCACCGACGCCCTCGACGCCGCGGACTCCGCGGTCCGCGTCGGCGGCCCCGCCACGGCCTGGAACGACCTGTCCTACATCAGGACGTTCCTGGAGGGCTCGCGGGACCGGGTCGACTTCCTGGACTACCACGACTACGGCAACGGCACGGACCCGATCAGCGACGAGGACCTCCTGGGCGCCGCGATCCGAAGCTACGAGACGGACCTGAAGGAGGTCGGCGCGCTGGCCGAGTCCGTGCTCGGCCGCAAGATCGACCTCCAGATCGGCGAGTTCAACTCCGACTTCGACGACCCCGACGGCCACCGTACGCTGACCCACTTCAACACGCTGTGGGGCGCCGCGGCGCTGGGCCAGATCCTGCACGCCGGGGCCGCCGCCTACCAGTACGGCGACAAGAACGGCCAGCTCGGCCTGACCAGCACGAAGGGCGAGGGCGGCATCCAGCGCAGCGAGCCGCTGCCCATCTACCACGGCATCGGCATGTTCACCGGCGAGGGCCTGTTCCGCCCGTTCGGCACCACGATGGTGCAGGCGACGGCCGACACCGACCAGCTGTACGCGTTCGCCTCCGACTCGGCCAAGAACGTCGTCCTGGTCAACGTCGGCGCCCAGCCGCTGGAGACCAGGCTCGCGTTCACCGGCCTGACGGCGGGCACGGCCGCGATCTGGCAGAGCACGTCCGACGCGTGGGCCCCGCACCGCACCGGGACGGCCGCCATCGCGGGCGGCGCCGCGACGCTCACGCTCCCGGCCGGCTCGGCCACGACCCTGGTCATCGACCAGCAGGGCCTGTCGGCGACCTACTTCGACAACGCCGACCTGACCGCGCCCAAGCTGACCCGGATCGACCCGGCGGTGGACTTCGACTGGGGCGCGAACGCCCCCGACCCTGCCGTGTCCGCCGACACGTTCAGCGTGCGGTGGACCGGCAAGGTGATCGCCGCGCGCGCCGAGACGTACACGTTCATCACCACGAGCGACGACGGCGTGCGGCTCTGGGTGGACGGCACGCTCCTCGTGGACAACTGGACGGACCACTCCAAGCGCGACGACAGCGGCGACATCGCGCTGAGCGCCGGTGCGCATGACATCAAGATGGAGTTCTACGACAGCGGCTACGACGCCATCGCCCAGCTCCACTGGTCCAGCCCGACCGTGCAGCGGCAGATCATCCCCACGGCGAACCTGCTCGCCGGCTGAGTCGTGAGCCCCGGCCCCTGCCTCGGGCTGGGGCTCACCTGGCCAGCACCCTGGTGAGCGCCTCCTGGGCGGCGGCGCGCACCGTGGCGGGATCGTCGAGGTCGAAGCCGACCACGAGCCCGTCCCTGAGCAGCAGGACGATGCCGGCGGTCACCTCCGGGTCGGGGTGGCCGTCGGCGGCCAGGAGGTCGCGGTAGAGGCCGCGGACCCAGCGGCGGTATTCGTTGATGGCCTGCCGCACGGGGTGGGCGGGGTCGGGATACTCGGCCGCGGTGTTGACGAAGGGGCAGCCGCGGTAGTCGGGCCCCGCCCCGAACTCGCACATGAAGGCGAAGAGCTCCATCAGCTTCCCGCGCGGAGAGGCGGCCTTCAGGGCCGCGACCATGGCGCGCTGCAGCGCGGTCTGCTGGGTCACGTAGGCGCGGACGAGGTCGTCCTTGCCCGGGAAGTGGTGGTAGAAGGTCGCCTTGGCGACGCCCGCCTCGGCGATGATCCGGTCGATCCCGACCGAGTGGACGCCCTCCGTGTAGAACAGGCGCGTCGCGGTCTCGAGGACGCGCTCGCGCGCCGGGCTGGGGCGACGGCCCTCCAACGTTTCTGCGCTCACGAGTTGACGATAGCAGACAGATCTGTCTACTCTTTTGCCCAGCGAGCCAGACAGACAGGTCTGTCTTAAAGAATCGCCGTAACGAAGGGCAACGACCATGAGCATCTACACCGCCATCGCCACCTCCGCCGGCCGCGACGCCCGCGCGGTCTCCTCGGACGGAAGGCTGGACGTCAAGCTGGCCCTGCAGAAGGAGCTGGGCGGCGACGGCGAGGGCACCAACCCCGAGCAGCTCTTCGCCGCCGGCTACGCCGCCTGCTTCGCCTCGGCGATGCGGCTGGTGGGCGCGCAGCAGAAGCTCGACGTCTCGGACGCGTCGGTCACCGCCGAGATCGGCCTGTCGCCCAACGGCAAGGGCGGCTTCCAGCTCGAGGCCACGCTCCGGGTCGAGCTGCCCGACTCCATCGCGCCGGAGGCGGCCAGGGAGCTCGTCGAGGCCACCCACCAGGTGTGCCCGTACTCCAACGCCACCCGTGGCAACATCCCCGTCAACCTGGTCATCGAGTAGGCGGATCGTCGGGGCTGCGGGTGACGGCCTCGATCTCCTCGGCGATCTTCCACAGCGGTGTGCGGCGGGTGGTGAGGACGACCATGACCTCGTCGGCGGCGGCCCCGGCGTCGAGGCCGTCCACCCAGGGACCGAGGGCCTGGGCCACCTCCGAGATCGCCGCCGCGAGCCGCGCCCGTACGTCGCCCTGGCCGCCGGACCGCAGCCAGCCGCGCAGCACGTGGTTGTGCGCGGCCACCACGGCGGCGGAGGCGACCTCGTGGCGCAGCCGGAACTCCGGCCCGCCGCTCTCCGCGCGGCGCCCGTCGAGGTAGCCGACGAATGCGCGCTGGTAGCGGCTGGTGGCGGCGATCTCCCACTCGCGCAGCGCCGGCACCCGCCGCGTCAGCTCGTACCGCTTGACGGCCGTCTCCGGGTCCTCGGCGTACATGTCCAGGACGATCCCGGCCGCGTCCGCGATCACGAGGAGCGGCGAGCGCAGCGGCGAGGCCGACTCGAGGAACTCCGTCACCCGCGACAGGCACGCGTCATGGTCGGGGAGGATCGCGTCCTCCTTCGTGCGGAAGTGCCGGAAGAACGTCCGCCTGGCCACTCCGGCGGCCCTGGCGATCTCGTCCACCGTGGTCGCGTCGAACCCGGCGTCGAGGGACAGGCCGATGGCCGCCGACATCAACTCCCGGCGCGCGTCTCGCCTCGCGGACATCTGCTCCCTTCCGTCCGCCCATGAGGTGATTCACCGTACACCCGCTCTGGCGCACTGTCACTCAGTGCCTTATCTTAAGTCACTGAGTGCCTGTTCTTGAGTTGGGAGAAGCGTATGAGCCTGGCCGGCCACCTGCACGACGTGGCGGAGGAGCACCCCATGCTCCGCGAGGCGATCAGGGCCCTCGCCGAGGAGAAGATCGCGCCGCGCGCCGCCGCCGCGGACGAGAACGAGGAGTTCCCGTGGGAGGTCTACAAGGACCTCGTCGCGGCCGACTTCCACGCCGTTCACATCCCTGAGCAGTACGGGGGCGCCGGGGCGGACGCGCTGGCCACGGTGATCGTGATCGAGGAGGTGGCCCGCGCCTGCGCGTCGTCCTCGCTGATCCCGGCGGTCAACAAGCTGGGCACGGTCCCGCTCCTGCTGTCGGCCTCGGAGGAGCTGAAGTCCCGCTACCTGCCCGCGGTGGCCAGCGGCGAGGCCATGTTCTCCTACGCCCTGTCGGAGCCGGAGGCGGGCTCGGACGCGGCCTCGATGCGGACGCGGGCGGTCCAGGACGGCGACCACTACGTCCTCAACGGCACCAAGATGTGGATCACCAACGCCGGCATCTCGGAGTACTACACGGTGATGGCGGTGACGGACCCGTCGGCGGGCGCCCGCGGCATCTCCGCCTTCGTCGTGGAGAAGTCCGATGAGGGCGTCTCCTTCGGCCCGAAGGAGAAGAAGCTCGGCATCAAGGGCTCGCCCACCCGCCAGGTGATCCTGGAGGACGTCCGCATCCCGGCCGCCCGCATGGTCGGAGCCGCGGGCACCGGCTTCAAAACCGCCCTCGCCACCCTCGACCACACCCGCGTCACCATCGCCGCCCAGGCCCTGGGCATCGCCCAGGGCGCCCTCGACTACGCCATCGGCTACGTCAAGGAGCGACGCCAGTTCGGCCGCCCGATCGCCGACTTCCAGGGTCTGCAGTTCATGATCGCCGACATGGCCATGAAACTGGAGGCGGCCCGCCAGCTCACGTACGCGGCCGCGGCCATGTCCGAGACGGCCATGCGCGGGACTGCGGTCAAGGACCTGACCTTCTTCTCCAGCGCCGCCAAGTGCGCGGCCTCGGACGCCGCCATGGAGATCACGACCGACGCGGTGCAGTTGCTGGGCGGCTACGGCTACACGCGCGACTACCCGGTGGAGCGCATGATGCGCGACGCCAAGATCACCCAAATCTACGAGGGCACGAACCAGATCCAGCGCCTGGTGATGGCCAGGCAGCTGTTGAAGTAGGCGTTGACGCGCGGAAACCGCAGGCTCGCGCCGGTCCTGGTTTGCCCTTCATCGCCGATCTGGTCATCCTCTTCGGACTCCCCTCAGCCGAGGAGCTGCTGGTCGGCCTGATTCCCCAGGTCGGACAGGGCCGCGTACCGCCCGCCGGATCGCATCAGCTCGTCGTGGGTTCCTCGCTCGGCCACCTGACCCGCCTCTATGACGAGGATCTGGCCGGCGTCGCGCACGGTGCTCAGCCGGTGGGCGATCACGACGCGGGTCAGCGGCAGGGCCGCGAGGTTGTGCTCGATGGCCGCCTCGGCCACGGTGTCCAGGTGGCTGGTGGCCTCGTCGAGCAGCAGGATCCGCGGCTCGGGCAGCAGGGCCCGCGCGAGGGCGATCCGCTGCCGCTGGCCGCCTGACAGGCCGCCGCCCTCGGTGAGCATCGTCTCGTACCCCATGGGCATGGCCATGATGTCCTCGTGGACGTGCGCAAGCCTGGCGGCGGCCACGATCCTGTCCAGCGCGGCACCGGGGACGGCCAGGGCGATGTTCTCCCTGATGGTTCCGGTGAACAGGTGCGGGTCCTGGGTGACCACGCCGAATCGGCCGCGCAGCCAGCCCGGGTCCATGTCGCGCGCGGGCGTCCCGTCGTAGCGGATCTCGCCCTCGACCGGCTCGTAAAGGCCGAGCAGGATCCTGCCCAGCGTGCTCTTGCCCGAGCCCGAGCTGCCCACCAGCGCGACCTTCTGTCCAGGATCGATCCTGAGCGTGACGTTCCTGAGCGTCCAGGGGGAACGTGGGTCGAAGCGGAACCCGATGCCGCTCAGCGCCACCTCCCCGCGCAGCCGTGGCCGCGCGCCGCCGGTGCGTTCCGGCTCGGCCTCGACGATGTCGGCGAGCCGCTCGACGTGAGCTCCGGCCTCCTGGAGCTCCTGGAGGCTGGTCAGCAGCGAGGTCAGCGGGGTGAGCGCGGAGACGGCGAGCGCGTTGAGCGCGAGCATCGTTCCCAGGCTCGGCCCGCCGTCGAGCACTCGGACCGCGCCCACGAGCAGCAGCAGCGCGGGAGCGAGGATCCTGATGCAGGACAGGACCGAGTCCAGGAGCCCGCGGGTCAGGCCCAGGCGCAGGTCGGCGTTCATCTGGGAGGTGAACATCGCGGACCACCGCTCGACGGCACGCCGTTCCGAGCTGGACGCCTTGATCGACTCGATGCCCCGGATGGACTCGATGAGCCGACCCTGGGTCGTGGCGGCGGCGGTCAGCCCGCGCCCGGTGAGATCGGCGATCCGTCTTCGGGTGAGGAGCAGCAGGACGACCTGGACGGCCGCCATCGCGGCCAGGCACCCGCCGAGCACGGGATCGCCTGCCAGCACGAGGATCATGAGCACCACGGCCAGCGGACCGTCGAGGAGGGCCGACAGCACCTGGCCGGACAGCATGGCTCTCAGGCTGGCCGCGCTCTGCGTGCTCATGACCAGGTCGCTCGTCCCGCGCAGGGTGAAGTACCCGTAAGGCAGCGCGAACAGCCGCCCGACCACCCCGCCCGTGAACTCCGTGTCGGCCCGTGCCCGCAACATGAGGAGCACGGCCGTACGCAGGTAGTTGAGGATTGCCTGGATCAGCACCACGATCGGCAGGCCGACGATGAGGACGCGCAGCAGATACCGGTCGCGGCCGGGCAGCACCTCGTCGACGACGAGCCCGGAGAGCAGGGGCAGCACGAGCGCGGCCACCTGCAGGAGCACTGAGGCGAGCAGCGCCTGGATCAGCAGGCCGCGGTGGCGCATGAGCAGAACGCGCAGCAGGTTCGCGCGCCACGGGCGCCGCTCGGGCCCCTGGACGCTGAAGTCCGGGCCCGGCTCGAAGGCCAGCACGACCCCGGTGAACCCGAGGTCGAACTCCTCCGGCGTGAGCCGGCGCCGCCCGGAGGCCGGATCGACGACCTCGACGACGTCCGGGCGCCAGCGCTCGACGACCAGGAAGTGGTTGAACTCCCAGTGCACGACGAACGGCCCTGGCACCGGGCCGAGCCGCTCGGGCGCGATCGAGAGCGCCTTGGCGCGCAGGCCGTACGACTTGGCGGCCTCGACGATCGCGAAGGCAGTCAGCCCATCCCTGGACACCTGGAGATCCGCGGCGACCTCACGCACGCTCGCGCGGCGCCCGTGGTGCCCGAGCACCATCGCCAGGCACGCCGCGCCGCAGTCGGCCATCGTGTTCTGCCTCATCACGGGTACCCGGGCCCGCCTCATCGCGCGTCACCGACCACGGGAAGGACGCCGAGCAGCACCACGATCGCCAGGGCCAGCGCGAGCAGGCCCACGTAGATCCACAGCCAGGTCAGGAGTGTCCTGGAGACGCGGTAGGGGCGCTCGGCGTGCCGCCGGACGCCCTGATGGTGGTGAACCGCCTTTTCCCGGTACGGAAGCGGGTTCACCTGCCCGCCGTCCGTTCCGCGACTCCCCAGAACCATTCGATCTTGGCCGCGTTCCTGCGCTCCTCGATCCATTCGCTGAAGATCCGGCGTTCGACGAGGTCGCGTACGGTCTCGTCGAGGACGGCCGGCTCCACCGCCAAGACCTTCACCAGCAGGTGCCCGCCCTTCGCGGGCAACGGCCCGATGATCGTCCCCGGAGAGGCCGCGAAGATCCGCTCCGCCACCTCCTCATCGACGTCGCCCCGGCGGAGGGTGGCGAACGCCTCGCCCGGATGGGCGCTGCCGTCGGCGAAGGCCCGCTCGACCACGTGCAGGAACCCGGCCGCGTCGGGCACGGCCGGTTCGGTGACGAACACCGCCCGCGCGACGCGGGCGACGTCGAGCTCCCCGCCGTGTTCGGCGAACCAGTCCTCCACCCGTCCCGCGGCCACCCGCGAGCGGAGCGCGGCGACGGCGGCCTCAAGGGCGACCAGCTCCTCCAGCTCCTGGTGGGAGATGCGGTTGCGCTCCATCCAGGCCCGGGTCGCCTCCCCGGTCAGCAGACCGCGGGCGCGGCGGAAGGCGTCCATCGCCTCCTGCAGCGCGGCGTCGCTCAGCGGTTCCCGCGTCTCCTCCAGTTCCTCACGTACGAGGCTGTCGGCGACGAGCCGGTCGGCCAGCGCGGACTCGTCCCAGATGAAGTCCAGGCAGGCGATCGCCCTGGCCACCGGTGTCTCGATGCCATTGACCCGAAGCAGCAGGTGCTCGCCCGCACGGTGCACGCCGCGCAACGGCCATGGCAGGGCCCGGTCGGCACACCAGGACAGCGAGATCGTGGCACCGTCGCCGTCCTTGATGAGCAGGGCATGGTGCAGCGAGCCGTCGAACTCCTCGCGCTGGGCGACCAGTCGAGTCCGGGCCTGCGGGTACGCCGCACGGAACCCCTCCAGGCCACGCTCGGGCCCGCCCGAGCTGAGCAGGCCGACCGCGTCGGCGAGCATCGGCCCGTACGTCATCGCTTCACTCCCCTCTTGAGCAGTTCGCCGATCGCTGCGCTGATCGGCAGCCCGGTCGCGTCCTCGATCCACAGGAACTGGCCGTTCGGGTTGATCTCCAGGAAGACGTGGCGGCCGTCCGGCGTGCGGATCAGGTCGATGGCGCCGTAGGACAACCCGAGCCGCTCGACCAGCTCCAGGCAGCGCCGGGAGACCTCGCCGGGCAGGTCGTGCGCCAGCACGGGGGTGGCGCCCGGGTCGTAGTGCCGCCAGTCGTATCGTGTGTGGTTGCTGACCTGCGAGTGGATCTCCGCCGCGAAGAGCTCGCCGCCCACCACCGTCACTCGCACCTCGACCTGCTTGGGAACGTACGCCTGGACGATGATCGGGCATAGGCGCAGGGCGTCGGCATGACCGAGGTCCGCCGGAGTCACGGGCGCCGCGAACCGCCCGAACCGCTCACCGCCCGCCGCCGGCTGATTGCCGTGCACGGGCTTGGTGATCACTCGGCCTTCGTGCCGGTCGTAGAAGTCGAGAAAGCGTTCGGGATCGTTCGTGATCAGCGTCGCGGGCAGTTCGAAGCCCAGCTGCCTGGCCACTTCGAGCTGGTACGGCTTGCGCCCCGCGCGGTCGATGACCGGCCTGGAGGCGGGGACCTTGAGGCATCCCAGGCCGTCCCACAGGCTCTCGGCCATGACGCGGCACTCCTCCTCGACGTGGTCGCGGGCGACGGTCAGAGGGTGGGCCACCGGATTCCCCGGGCGGCGATACCAGATCGCGGTCAGCTCGTCGAGGACGAGACGGCGTCCGCCACGGCTGAGGGTCCGGACGGTCGAGCCGTCTCCCGGATGGCCGATCTCCAAGGTGGCGGCGGCGGGGAACTGCGCGGGGTCGAAGACGGTGACGTCCGCCCCGGCGAGCGCCCCCACGACACGTTCGGCGTGCTCGTCTCCGTCGCAGGTCAGTACGAGGATCATCAGCGTGGTTCCGGTCGGGGGCGCGACCTGGGTCGCGCCCCCGCGGCTCACTAGTTGCTGTCGCCGGAGGTGTGCGTGTGGCCGTTGTGGATCTCGATGACCTGGCTCTTGGCGCCGCCGCTCACCTGGAGCAGCTGGCCCTCGTCGAGCTCGGCGCCCAGGGCCGCGATGTTGTCGAGGCTGGTACGCGTCTTACCCATGTTCATTCCCACCCTTTGTCCACGCGGGGAGCCGAATGCACCCCGTCGCGTGGAACACGTTAGAGAGGCGGTACACATGGCGTCGTCCGTCGCATGGATGATCAGCTGTCACCCTGGGGGCGGAGCAGCGTCAGTCGGCGGTCAGGCGGATCGCGGCTTCAGGACACTCCAAGGCCGCGGCTCAACACTGCCGTCCCGGCCCTGAACGGCGTCTGCGTTCCGCACGCGAGCTTGTTTATGCACGACCGGCGCACAGCTCGTTCAGCTCGGCAACAGCTGGCGATCCTTGAGGCAATCTCGCGGAATCGATCTTCCGAGAAGACGTCCAGATCGAACCAGTAGCGCTGACCTGGTCCGTGATGAGGTCCTGGTCGCGAGCCTCGACAGGCGTCATGCGGCCCCGGCAGTCGAGGAACGTCGTGCAGCGTGGCAACAGGGTTTCCGGAGCTCCCTTTGTGTGGGCGACGAGTCTGTCGTCGCGCTGGTCATGGTCGACATCAGCTTGAGCTCGGGATTGAAATGGAACTGCCGGCGGCGCGCGGCCTCTCTGTCTGGCCGCATCCAGGTCGGCACCCAGCGCCTGTGCCGCGAGCAGCACGGCTACTTCGGTCCGCCTCCTCGCCCACATGGGATTTCGGCGTGAAGGGGACTGCGCCAGGCGTGCCGCCTGACGAGGTCTGCCTGTGGAATGACTCGTAGACATCGATCAGCACCCGTCGTTGCCGCCTGGTGATGGTGGCATCGGCCAGGATGGCGGCCGGAACGCTGCGGCACCTGCCGCCTGCGAGGACTTCCAGCTGTACGGAGAGCAACTGGGCCGCTATGGACAGGCTCCTGGCGAGTGGGCGCAGGATCAAGGCGCATGGGGTCGATCGAGCACACCTTGCCCAGCTCCGGTTAGAGGCGCACATCTTGGCTGATCGTCTCGTACATGACGCCCCACCGACCTCGATTACACATCGTGACCATATGCCACATCCTGCGATATTGCCGGTACGGCCTTCCTGAATCCCGCGGCCATTCCCTGGATTCACCAAAATCGCAACCAGGACCGGCGTCGCGTCTTCGTCTCCGTCCTGACATCGGTGGCCGATATCGGTTCCGTCATATGCCGGAGGGCCTGCCGAGTCGGGATGGCGGGCGAGGATGAGGGAGTTTCTGAGCAGGACATCCGCGGGGCGTGGATGACTGAGGAGCTCAAGCGGCACGGTTATGTGATCAGTCCTGGCACGTTGTATCCGACGTTGCACCGGCTGGAGGCCGGCGGGTATATCGGGCCACCGAGGCGGGTGTGTCAGCGCTGGCAGAGGACCGCAGGGCATTGCTGGAGCCGGCGCGTGAGGTGCTGCCCGCCGCCGACCGGCCACTGGGGACCGCTTGGCCCTGAGCGTGGTTGGCCCCCTCAGTGCGGCCATGCCCCGAGTGTCTTGGGCTCGCCTCCGGCGCCCGGCGGAGTTATACGCGGGGTGTGAACTGCTTCAGGTCGTAGATGCCGAGCGTCTTTTCGATGTCGGCCACTTGCCCGACCACTCCGGTGAAGCCGGCTGCGCCGAAACGGCGGTGCTCCTCGTCTTCGAAGGTCTCGGCCATCTCGGCGAATTCCTTGGGCGGGATGACGTCTCGCATGGCGGGGAAGACCACGGTGTCCTCGCGGGCTTCGTGTGGCTCGTACATGCGGATGAAGGCGGCCAGGTTGACGGCCAGGTCGCGACGGGCCCGCTGGGGGGTGGGTTTGGCGGTGGCGTCCAGGATGCGGCCGGTCAGGACGCGGCCGCGCCGGTGCTGCTGGACGAGCACTGAGACGGTGTCGGTCAGCTTGCCGGCTTTGACCAGGCGCGGGAAGACATAGCGCTCTTCGAGCTGCTCGTGGTACTCCTCGATGAAGGTACGGATGATGCCCGCCCCTGCGTGCAGCGGCTGCGCGGGGACCTGCTCGCCGGCGTCGATCCGCCGGATGCCCTCGCGATAGATCAACAGTACGCGTTTGAGAATCCCGTGCTCGCGCATGAGGTCCTCCGGTGGCGTGACCGGTACCTCTTGGCCCTGTTCCGGGGCGGGGGCAGGCGCGGGCGTTGCGGCGCCGTCGGCCTGTTGCGCGGCGCCGCAACCGGTCAGCACCGCCGAGCCGCAGGCCAAGGCGGCAGGCAACGCGAGCACCTCGCGGCGGCGAACGATCGGTATTTCGCGGTCGCTCCTTGCTTGTTTCCTCATCTTCAGGCCCCAGCCCCTAAATCAGTCTTGACCGCATCACGCCAGGTGCCTGCCCGCCCGCCGATGAGCTGATGCGGTAATACGGGTAATGCTTGCCTCAGCTCGGCCAAGCCACTGCGGTCCAGGCAGCCTGCCAGCACGCCGAAGGAGGAGAAGCCGATCGCGCCGCGCAGGTCCGCCGTACCGGCCAGGATCGCGCCGATGACCAGCTCGGCGCGGTGGGGGACCTTGAAACGGGGGGGGGGGGGCGGCCAGCACGTGTGGCAGGTGCCGGTCGCGGGCCATGGCCAGCGTGGTGCGGGAAACGCCCAGGATCAGCGCCGGCAGCGGCAGCTCGGTGGGCATGGCCGCGGCAGTGTGGTGAGCCGGTGGCCAGGTCGGCTCACCACAGGGCACCTGCCGGCGGGGTGCGAGGTCGGCGCGGAGAGGCGTTGCTCAGGGCACGGGCCGGGGGGCGGGCTGAAACAGCTCGACGAGGTTTCCGGCGGGGTCGGCGAGCAGGATCTGGCGGCCGCCGGGGCCGGTGACCACGTCGCTGCGGAACGACAGGCCCGCGTCGCGCAGCCGGGTGATCTCGGTGTCGAGGTCGTCGACGATCAGGTGGATACGGTTGCGCCCCGCGCCGGCGGTCTGGTCGGGGGTGGCGCGGGCGCCGGAGCTGGTCGGTCCGGACAGCAACAGCCGCAGCGGCCCGCGTACCACGTCGGCGAAAGCGGGAGCGGCGCTGAAGTTCAGGGTGAAACCGAGGTGAGTGGTGTAGAAGTCGATGGCCGCTTGGACGTCGTCGACGATGTAGCGGACGCCGGCGACCTGGTCGGCTGGCATCATGGCTGGACCTCCCGGTGCGGGGTGGGGAAAAGGACAGGTTGCAGGTACCGGATGCGAACGTCGATCTCCGCGGCTGTACGGTCGAACGCGGAGTAGCTGTCCCGGACAGTGTCGTTGCCGCTGGTGCCGGACGGGTCGGGGATGCTCCAGTGCAAGCATTGCGGGTGGTTGTCGAAGTCGGGGCCGACCTCGCGGACCTTGTCACACAGGCTGATCACGTAGTCGAAGCGGTGGCTGGTCATCGTGTCCAGGTGCCGCGGGCGCTGCGCGGTGATGTCGATCCCATACCGCCGGCGTAGCACTCGTACGGTGTTGGGATGCAGGGACGCTTTAGGGTGGCTGCCGGCGCTGGTCACCTTGGCGCGGCTGCCGACGCGGTGACGCAGCAGGGCCTCGGCGATGGGTGAACGGGCGCTGTTACCAGTGCACATGAACAGCACAGAGGGTGCCGCCACAGCGGTAGCCGGGGCCGTGTCGGCCACGATGTCCGGCTCGGCGGGGAGCAGACGCAGCGAGGGATGCAGGGCGGCACCGACGGCGGCCAGCCCGTACGCGCATTGCTCCAGGTCCAGGTGGTAATAGCTGTCGCGGCCGTCGAAGCTGCTGCGGTGTGCCCTGACCAGCCCGGCCGAGCGCAGCAACCGCAGGTGATAGGAGACCAGGTTCTGCGGCTCGCCGACCAGGGCGACGAGCTCCCGCACGCGAAGATCGCTGCGCGCCAGCTCGTTCAGCAGCCGCCAACGGACCTCATGGGCGGCCAACCGAACGAACAGCGGCGGGACGGCCTGACCGGACTGCACCATATCCGCCACGATACATCAAACTGGTTTGATGTATTCGCTCGCCTCTGCCACGACGCCTGTACGGGGTGGCCAAACGGCCGGCCATCGTCTACGGCCTCGGCGTGACCGAGCACCTGCACGGCACCGACGGCGTGCGCACCCTGGCGAACCTGGCCATCCTGCGCGGCGCGGTCGGCACCGGCCGCGGGTTCGGCGTGAACCCCCTCAGAGGTCAGAACAACGTCCAAGGCGCCTCCGACATGGGCGCCCTGCCCGACCTGCTGCCCGGCTACGGCAGGGTCACCGACCGCGTCGCACGCGGCCGGGC